>JAYSVC010000001.1:0-4785 GCA_043718735.1 bacterium
CAGCGCGCTGACCCTAACTGATACCAGTAATATGTATGGAACCATAGAGTTTCAAGGTATTTGTGAAAAGAAAAAAATTAAGCCGATATTTGGAGTAGAACTTAAAATAAAAGTTTCTGGCACTGATTTTGATATTGTATTTTTAGCAAAAAATGAAATAGGTTATAAAAACTTAATGCTCTTAACTTCTATAGCTAATACAAAAGACGTTAAAAATAATAATCCACATATTACTTTTGAAGATTTTTCTTTTGAAGATACAGAAAATAAGATTTTAAAAAAAATGTATTTGAAAATAGATGATTCAGGAGTAGAAAATAAAATAGGCTTAATATGCCTGTCTGGTGGTCCATGGGGAGAAGTTTCTAACCATTTAAAAGTTTCAGATGAGAAAAATAAATTAATAGCTAAAAATATATTAGAAAAATATACTAATATTTTCCATAATGATTTTTACTTAGAAATTACTAATCATACTTTTATGGATTATGGAAAAGAGATGCGTGAAAACACAATCAACTTTGCAAGAGAAAACAACATTGAATTAGTAGCTACACAAAATACACATTATATATCTGCAAATGATAAGCCAGCACATAAGACTTTAATACAAATAGACAGTGAGATAGATGCGAGTGAGTATTACAAGCAGAACTTTGCAAAAGCAGACTTTCATTTTTTGTCAAAAGAAGAGTTCATAAAAAACTTTGAAGATGTGCCTGATGCCGTCGAGAATACAGGAAAAATAGCAGAACAAATTAATTTTAAAATAGAATTAGGTAAGTGGGTATTCCCTGCTATTGAATTTAAAAAGAGTTATGACGAGGACTTAAAAGAATTAGCGTACGCTGGATTGATAGACAGAAAAAAAGAAGCAACCCCTGAGACCTTAAAACGCCTAGATTATGAATTAGAAGTAATTAAAAACAAAGGATATTCGCCGTATTTTTTAGTGGTACATGACTTACTCAGATACTCACGTGAAAATGGAATATTAACAAATATCAGAGGGTCTGTAGCGGGATCACTCGTTACTTATCTTTTACGTATTACCAAGTGTGACCCACTCATCTACAAATTACCTTTTGAAAGATTCTTAAATCCCGAGCGTCCATCAGCACCTGATATAGACATGGATTATGCTGACGATAGGCGTGATGATGTTTTGAATTATGCGAGGCGTAAATACAGCGCAGACCACGTGGCTCAGATCGGAACTTTTGGTACCATGATGGCACGTGGCGCGGTGCGTGATGTAGCGAGGGCCATGAGCTTTCCTTATCTTGTCGGAGATAAATTATCAAGACTCATACCACCACCAAAACAAGGCTTCCCTGTTTTTATTGACAGTGCCATCAAGGATGTCCCGGAGTTAAAAGAGCTTTATGAGACAGATCGTGATGCAGGAATAATATTAGATATGGCAAAACAATTAGAAGGTAACGTGCGTCACATTGGTGTCCACGCAGCAGGGACGGTGATTTCCCCTGCGGCACTCACCGAGTGGACACCAATACAATACGATCCAAAAGGCGAAGGGAAATTAATTAGCCAATATGACATGTATACTATCGAGGATGCAGGACTTTTAAAATTCGACTTTTTAGGAATTAGAAATCTGAGCATCTTAGCAACAGCAGTAAAAATAGTAAAAGAAAAATATAATATAGACGTAGACATAGAAGAGATAAGTGATGATGACAAAGAGACATTTGAAATGTTGTCACGTGGTGAGACGCTCGGCCTTTTTCAATTAAATGGTAGTGGTATGACAAGATTTTTAAAAGAATTAAAACCAACAAGCGTACATGACATCAATGCTATGGTGGCCCTGTATCGCCCAGGACCACTCGAGATGATACCAGAATACATAAAGAGAAAACATAATCCAGAACTCATAACTTTTATTGACCCTCGCCTCGTAGAGATATTAGATATGAGCTATGGTGTTATCGTATATCAGGACGATGTGATGTTAACAGCCATACATTTGGCTGGCTATTCTTGGCTTGAAGCTGACAAATTACGTAAAGCCATGGGTAAAAAAATCCCAGCAGAGATGGCCGAACAAAAAGAAAAGCTAATGAAAGGTTTCCTTTCAAATGGCTTATCAAAAAATAAAGCAGATGAATTATGGACACAAATAGAACCGTTCGCAGCATATGGATTCAACAAGGCTCATGCTGCCAGTTATGGACGCGTGGCCTATCAGACAGCTTACATGAAGGCTCACTACCCTCACGCCTACATGACTGCGATTATGACTAATGAATCAGGTGACGTGGATAAAATAGCAGAGATTGTAAGTGAGTGTAAGCGTATGAATATAAATGTATTACCACCAGACATTAATGAGTCAGATGTTAGCTTTGAGATAACAAAAAATGCAGAAGGTTTGGAGGAGATACGCTTCGGACTTTACACCATTAAGAACTTTGGAGTAGATATTGGAGATGCTATCATTACTGAGCGTAATAAAAATGGTAAATTCACCAGTCTTGAAAACTTTATAAATAGAATCAATCATAAAAATCTAAATAAAAAAAGCATAGAAGCCCTAGCTATGTGTGGCGCGCTGGATGCCTTTGCCGAGAGAAATGAAATAGTTTTGAATATAGAAAGCATATTAGAGTATCATAAAAACTTTGTAAAAGATAATGCAGGACAAACTTCCCTCTTTGGCTTAATAGAAGCCCCAAGTTTTAAATTAAAAAAAGTAACACCAGCAACCCCAACACAAAAACTCGCTTGGGAAAAGGAATTGTTAGGCTTATATGTTTCTGGTTTTCCTCTTGATCCTTGGAAAGAGAAGATAGTTGCGAGGAATATTAATATAGACAGGGTCCATCATGATTACGCTGATGAGTTCGAGTGTACACTCGCTGTTCTAATAGAAAAAGTAAAAGTAATGAAAACTAAAAAGGGAGACCTGATGGCACTCATAACCTGTCGTGATTATACAGGAGTAATAGAGATGGCAGTCTTTCCAAAGACATATGCAAAGATAAAAAAGGACGTAGTAGAAAATAAAATCTGTGTAATAAAAGGAAAAGTAGCCAGCCGTAATGATGAAAAAACTTTTATAGTAGATACTATTTCTGAATTGAAATAAAAAAAACCGAATAAATTAATATTCGATTTTGTATGTTTAAAATTTAAACAGCTTTTGTATAGGAGCCATATATAACAGGTGGCGCCATAGATATTCCACTTTTCTTAAAATCTTCAAAAGCTTTTAAAAATCTATCTTCGTACATGTGGCATTCAAGCTCTACCAGAAAACGGTACTCCCAAGATCTGTTTGGAGTCCTTAACTCATGAACCACTCGCATATTTATATTTTGATTTGCAAAGAACATTAACGTCCTTCCGAGACAGCCCGCTTCAGCTTGAGTCATTTCAAAACATAACATTGTCTTAAATAAACTCACGTCTGTCTTCGAGTCTATCTCAGCAGAAGTTTTAGATATTACAAAAAATCTAGTTGAGCTTTTATAATCTGACCTTATTATGTCTTGACCTTCTAATAAGCTAAGTTTATATCTTTTTGCTGCAGATGGCCCAGTCAATGCCATAGATTCTTTATCCAAACTAGTCTTATATGCTGCATCACCTGTTGAGAGTGCTGCCTCTATAATAACATTAGGATTTACACTTCTGAGAGAATCTATATATTTTTTACATTGTGTTAGTCCCACAGAATGAGAATAAACTTTTTTAAGGTTTTCTATTTTGAAACCACTAACACAATAAGACTTTATATCTACGTCTACTGCCACTTCATGAATAACGCGAATAGATTCAAAAGTGTGCCATTTTGCTATTGAATCCAAAGACTCATCAACAAAACCAGCTACAGTATTTTCAATTGCTAGCAAACCGAAAACTATTTTTCCTCTTGCTACTGACTGACATATCTCTTCATGAGTTTTAAAGGGAGTCAGGCAAGATTTAGGATATTTTTTTATATCCACAAAACTACAGGCAGCTTGATATCCAAAACCAGCAGCTTCTGGACCAAGATAACCAATTTTTAATTTAACCATTACATTCTCCTTTTAAATACTCAAAGAAAAGAAGGAAGTCTTTGTTATTACTAATAAAGCTTCACCATCAACGAAAATCTCATCTGATATTTTAAATAAAGGATCTGTTACCGAAACATTATTTATTTTTATAACCCTAGCATTAATCCTTCTTTTTATTTCTGACTTTGACAGAGTTGAGTCTAGTTTATTTATAACATCAATTAAATTTTCTCCAATTTTAACCTTATGTTTCTTTGCAATAGATAATTTATCTGTATTTTTGAAAATGTTAGAAGAATCTTCTTTTGCTTTTTCTGTTTCTTCTTCACCGTGGACGATTTTTGTGACAGTTTCAGCTAAAAGATTTTTAGCAAACCTAATATCTTCAACTTTTTCAAAAGGTAAATTATTTATATAATCTACATCTAAATAAGTATAGATTTTTAGAAATTTTTTAGTATCTTCATCGGTTGTGTTTATCCAGAATTGAAAAAAATCAAAAACTGAGGTTTTGTTTTTATCTAACCAAATAGCCCCAGTTTCTGTCTTTCCCATTTTCTTACCACTTGAGGTGGTTAATAATGGTATGGTAAGGCCAAAAACTTCTTTTTCAAGTGACCTTCTTACCAGCCCAGTACCTGCTGTTATATTGGCCCACTGATCACTGCCACCAACTTGTAATGTGCAGTTGTAATTTTCAAATAAATACTTAAAATCATAAGCTTGCAATAGCTGATAATTAAATTCAATAAAAGAT
>JAYSVC010000002.1:0-31383 GCA_043718735.1 bacterium
TTTCTTTTGTATTGCTACAAAAAATTACTTTACACTTCCATGTGATTAGTCCCGTTCGACTTGCATGCCTTATCCACACCGCCAGCGTTCATCCTGAGCCAGGATCAAACTCTAAAAATAAAAAGTGGAACAAAAGGTTCGTACATGCGATAAAAATATAATAAAAGTAACCCTTTTTAAAATTACTTATATTTTTTCTTAGCCCTTAAATTAATAAGGACTTAGATATATTTCTATCTTTTGGATTCATATATAATTGTCAACGAACGTAAGAAGAAGTATAGCATAAGAAAAATAAAAATGCAAGCAATGTATTCAGGACCCTTTTTAGGTTGAACATATGCTTGCATTTGAAAGATTTTACAATTAATCAATACATACTATTAATAAGTTACAGCTTCTTTGCCAACAAGTAATCTAATGCTAGCATCTAACTTTTCTAGCTCTTCATCAGGCAATACAATGCCTAGACATCTGAACACATTTAAAGTGTCAAAAATCTGCATATAAACTATGTGGCCTAGTGACCCTCCGGATTCTTTGTTTATGAATTTGGTAAAAATATCAATAGATGTTACGACTTTAAATAATCTTAAAGCTTCTTCTCCGAAATATTTAGAAAAGAATTCGTCGAAAATTTTTCCAACTTCTTCTTTTAAGAAAAGAAAAATCTTGTTTTCCTGATCTTGTCTTGCGAGCGCATTGGCTGTGCCACCATTTAGCTGCCACATATCTTTTTCCATTGCAGTAAAATCTACATGAAAAACTTTTCTTGAAGTATCAGACATTGTTTTTCTTCCTTTCATCTCTTATTCTTTGTTCATTTTCTAAAAGATGTAAATCTTGATTTATATCTGGAAAACAAGTGGCGGTCCAAGATAATAAAAACCAAAAATCCCCATCATTTAATTTCTTCAACTTAACTTTAGTTATTTCAACCTGAGTTCTTAACTCAGTATCAGAAAGTTTCTGTATAGTTTCAGACATGGACATACTGTGCTCCTTCTTTTTGAAAAGCTAACAAGATTGTCAACTTTTTACATTTTTTATTATACTCTTTTTATTTTATTTTGCAAATAAAAAATGCAAGGAATATAAAAGATTTTCCAAAGAATTTCTTTTATATTTACTTGCATTTAAGCCTTTTACACATTAACTTAAATAGTCCTGGCAATTATGACTCTGTTAATTAAATTAGTTAATCTAATTAGTCTAAATCTGTCTACCAGCTCTAATTCAGCAAAATACCTTAACAGATGCAATAACTGCTCTACGCTTATTTTCATCAACTCAGGAGTTACGCCTGACAAAAAGACAGTATGTATCTCATGAATTTTTGTGGCACAACAGCTATGATCAAAAACCCCATCTTCAGTTTCTTTTATCTTTAAAATATAAGTCTTTAATATTAGCTCGAGAGTAGCCTCAACATCAATAACTAAAACTTTTTTATTATTGACGTAACAAAAATCAGACATTTTTACTCCTTGTGTTTAGAAATGAGGTAAACTCTTTACCATGATTGTCGTTAGCCTTTTCAGGTTTTTTACTTTCAGCTAAGCCGAAACGCTTTCCACTACTGAGATCAGTGTTAGTTCCAGCATCAGATAATGTCAGTCCAATAAATACCGGATCTGGACTAATAACAGCTGGAACAGCTAAATCTTTTAGACTTGCAATAGCAGCCAAGGCGACGAGATTTGCCGTACTCTGTCCACCTCCAATAACAATAACTCGTTCTGGCTTTTGAGGGTCTAAGACTTTTCCAGAATAGTTAAAAGAGGAAAAACCCTGTACCAACATTTGACCAAGTGCATTCATTCGCTTTGTCATGACTTTTGAAAGACCAAGAGATGTACCTTTTGCATGTTTTCTGTGGGCATGCAAAGAAGATAAAAACTGAAACTGTAATAGAGCCTCTTCTCCAGTCATTTCTTTTAATGGTTTACGCAATAGGCGAACATCGTAGAATCCGAGTACTGACAACACTGACCAATCGCGAGGTTTTTGATTTGTGCTCATTTATTTCTCCTTAGAAAGAGCGTTGATAAAAAATAGTAAATCTACTTTTCTTGAAACATAATAATACAATATATACTGATAAAAAGCAAGTCTTACCTTATCTCAAAAGTAATAGTTACATTACTGCTTACCTTATTCTCTCCTGTTGGAACAGCTGGCGCATTTTCAACACCTTCAGCTGAAGTTTTTACAGAGGCTGTTTCTGACTTCATATACATCGGCTGTACATAATCTCCACCCTCAGAAAAAGAAACTATTCTTATAATCTTTACACCTAATTGCTTTGCTAATTTTTCTGCTTTTTCATTAGCATTTTTAATTGCAAGCGCACGTGTATCATCTTTGTAATTTTCTATATCGTCTATCTCATAATTAGGACCAGACACTTCATTAATGCCTGCCGCACTAATGGTCTCTAAAACTTTTCCAACATTTTCAATGTTACGAACTTTTACAGTTATTGTTTGTGATACTTCGTAACTATCTATCTTAGCGGGCTGATTTATGGGGTATGAAAATTTTGGATAAGAACTGTAACTATCAGTTTTAATATCTTTGTCTTCTACTAAGAAGATTATACTTGCTAATAACTTATCTATCTTTTCTTTTAATTTGTCTTCTCCCTCTTTTGCATCTTTTCCATTTTCTCTTATAGTTAGGGTTACACTAGACAGGTCAGGCTTTACATCCATCTCACCTTTTCCTGTTACGCTAATAACATTAGTAGCACTCAAGCCTATTAGACTACCTGCTCTGTATAGATTGTAAGCGTAAAACAACGCTACGATTATCAAAGAAATAGCGAGTATAGTTAGAGCTCTGTAGAAATTTTCTAAATGTGTCTTCATAGTTAATTTATCTAAAAATAACTTACCGTATATTATATATAATAACAGAATAACACAACTAATATTATTAGTTATCCCCTAAATCTATCTATGGTTTTAAATTTTCTATATAGGCAAATAATTCACTTATGCTTTTTGTCTCTTCTTCACTTCTAGAAAGTGTTAGGGCTATTTTAACTAATGCTAAAGATTCTTTTTTTCTACTCTTATCTAATAATAAAAACTTTGCAAGAGTGGTATAGCAATCTGGATTATTTGGCTCTAATTTACAATACTCATTATAAGTTTGTAATGCGAGATCAGAAGCATTATCCATACCCAACAATGCCCCAATCTCATAAGCTTTTCCTAGATCTAGGTATGTTTGTGTCTCATTTTTATTTATAAGTGATTTAGCTTTTTCTACTAATGTAAATACTTTATCTGTGGTGGCCTGTCTTGATGCTCCATCATCAACGTCTTTGTATATGTCAAATATTAATTCATCTACTAGATTTCTTTCTATTTGTATTTTTATTTGTATGCCTTGTCTATTTTTATTTTCTTTTATAATGCTTTTAGTATTATAAATCACATAAGTAAAGAAAAATAAAAAAATTAATATTAATATTAAAAAATAAACT
The DNA here is from genome assembly GCA_043718735.1 of bacterium. Classification (GTDB taxonomy): domain Bacteria; phylum Patescibacteriota; class Minisyncoccia; order Phycocordibacterales; family UBA5272; genus JAUPVO01. The sequence goes on from JAYSVC010000002.1 coordinate 3,494, forward strand.
TTTTGATTTTTAATAACTCTCATTTTTAATTAAAATTATTAAAAAAGGTAACTACTTTTTTTAATATGTTTTTATTAAGACATACGTCTTCGATACAAATATCATTCTCGTTTTTATTAAAATAATTTTCAGTAGTGTAAACATATTCGGACTTAACTAATATCAAAACTACACCACCCTTAGCATCACTAAGAGCTGTACCTACCACATTACCATCTAACAGCAACTTTGCACCGTAACCATTTTGAGTTACAGAAACTTTTATCTTGTCACCTTTTTTTACTGGACCATTTTCGTCCGTTACTTTTACTGGGACACGACCTGAAAAAGCAACTGGCACAGCATTTGGAGTATTGCCTCCAAGTAAGACTCCTGGATTGGTAGCTATTATTCCTATTGCTTTTTTACTGTCACTTGCCTTTACTACGCCACTAACCTGATAATCTCCTGAGACTTTTGCTGATCCTCCTGTATTCCAAGAATGAGTAAAATCTGAAAACTGAACTATGTAGCCAGCTTCTAAATCAGGCTCATCAGCTGGAAAGTTTTCAGCGAGATCTGCAGCACCACTAACTTCAAAAGCTCGGGCAACTATCTTTCCTGGGACACGTAATAATTCTTTTTCAAAACAGTTGCTATTCGTAGCGTTATTACAAGTATTGAGATTAAGAGGTTCTGTCACTCCTGCTATACCCACCCACCCATTATTTTTATTTTCAGTAGTGGTTCCTAATATTGTTAATTTTGTATTATCATTTAATCCTATCTGTACAGAGCTAGCAATATTGTTATTTATATTTTCTCCGAGTGTTAAAGTGTTAGAGGCATTAGCCGATACTTTATTATTCATACCATAAACAAAAGCCTTCTCACTCAAAATAGTATTGAACATTCCAGTGGCCATAGAATTATTTTTAATTAGAGTATTACTACTCTCTGTTCTATTATTTAAATATTTTACAATTGTATTGTTAATTACTTTTGTATTTGTAATTGTCCCCAACCTTTCAGGTGTAATATCTTTTGTATTAGTGGCTGTGATTATATTTTTAATTTCTCTTAATTCATTTTCGTAATTAGATACCCTACTCTCTAGGCTGGCTATTTCAAAACTCTTGTCATCTGTCTTAGGGTTTTGATTAACAAAACATTTTTCTCTATTTTCTTCACTCATGAACAATTTGGACAATTTACAATATGCATGTAATGCCATAGTATCTATAACATTAAGATTTTTTGTGTTAGGTGCGTAGACACGAGGGTTAAATACAGATACTCCAACTGCTTGTGAAAAAAATAATGTTGACACAAAAAAACTAAATAATAAAAAGTAATTTATTATTTTTCTAAACACTAAAAACAAGTGAATTTTTGTATGCATGATATCTTATGTATATTATATAACAAATAGTGTGGAAAATTATGCTAATAATTCACAGTTATAGCGTATAATAAAAATATGAATACCAAATTAAGATACATCGCCATAATTTTTGTGATTATAATCCTAATAACCCTATACTTTTATGGACAGGTGGTCTATCAAAGGAATTAAGTAAATGTTAAATAAAAGAATATATTTTGTAAGACATGGGGAAACTATTTTAAATGCCCAAAGAATAAGACAGGGAGAAGATGGTGGACTAAGTAAAAATGGACAAGAGCAGGCGCGCGCCTGTGGCGTGCGCCTGCTACCCTATTCTATAAAAAAAATATTTTGTAGTCCTTTTCAGAGAGCCGCAGAAACAGGCGAAGAGATAATGAAGAATATAGTAGCTCCCATAGAATATACACAACTACTAGCCGAGAGACGTAATCCGAGTAAAATTATCGGATTATCTTATGATGACACTTTAACAAAAGAAGCAATTAGTTTTATGGATAAAAGTTTTCACTCAGCTGATGCAAAGTGGGATGACGAAGAAAACTTTCAAGAATTAAAAGATAGAGCATTAAAGCTACGTGATTTTTTATCTAAAAATATTAGTAGTAGTAACCTGTGTATAACTCATGGTATATTTTTAAAAATGTTTTTATGTGTGCTTATGTATGGTGAAGAACTAACGGTAGAGACATACATAAAAATGTCACTTTTTAATCCAGCTGATAATGCTGGTATCACTCTGGTAGAATACAATCCTTTTAATTTCTTTTCTAATCCATGGGAGATAATTGCTTACAATGATTCACCACTTATGCCAGGAACTATGAGCATATAAAGATAAGAGACAAAAGAAAATTAATCTTTTACTACTGACCCGTCTGTTAATTTTATTATTCTATCGGCCATGTTACCGTATTCATCTTCGTGAGTTACCATGACTATTGTTAATCCTTCACTATTTAATTTTTTAAATATTTCTATTACCCTTTGACTATTTTCAATATCCAGATTAGCTGTTGGCTCATCGGCGAAAAGTATTCTTGGCTTATGAGCTATGGCTCTCGCTACTGCTGTGCGCTGTTGTTCTCCTCCTGACATTTGGCTTGGTAAGTTGTTTATTTTATTTATTAATCCCACGCTCTCTAATGCATTTTTAGCATTTTCTAGAGCCACTTTAAAATCCACACCTTGTTGCATTTGAGGTAGAGCCACATTTTCAGCAGCTGACAATTCTGGTATTAGTGAATAGTCTTGGAACACATAGCCGAGCTTGTATAATCTAAAATCTGTTCTACTTTTTTCATTCATGTTATGAGTATCTTCTCCGTCTATTATTATCTCACCACTGGTTGGCTCATCGAGCAGTGACAACTGATACATGCAAGTGCTTTTACCAGCTCCTGACCTACCCATAATAGCCACAAATTCTCCCTCACGTATTTCCAAATGCACCCCTTTTAAGACTTTTGTTTCTTTGCTTCCATCTACAAAAGATTTTGTAAGATTATTACATTCTATTATTATTTTATTTTTTGACTGTGTTTTTGTTTCTTTTGTTTGCATATTTTTTTATTTTATTTAGAAAAATTATTAGTGAATATTTATCTACCCAATATGGCATTCAAGGTATTTCTCTTCACTACCATCCATGATGGTATTAGTCCTGCAAATATAGAAACAATCATAAGCACGATAACACGAGTGGTAGTTGGCCCCTGTTCAGCTATTAATATACCATCTGAAAAAGGAAAGTCTATCGGGTATTTTATAAAAAGAGGCATCAGTCCATAAAATACAGTTATGAGAACTAAGGCTATACCTATAGCACTATAAAATATAGACTGAAAAACATAATTCCACATAATGCTGGCTGGCCTTATGCCTATACCTTTCATGATTCCTATTTGACGCCTCTTCGTTAGTGCATTGATGAATATCACAATGAATAATACCACAGCACTGACGACTATTAATATACCTCCAAAAACATTACCTAGTGTGCCGAAAAGATTTTTCAAATTAATAACAAATGCTGGTGTCCCCTCTTCAAAGGTTTGTATCTTTGCACTTTTGTCAAAACCATTTTGTTTTAATATGTCACGAACTTTTACAGCATTAGTTTCTGGAGCTAACTTTACAGCTATTTCACTGTATTCACCTGCACTCTTATTCGATATTTTTCGTAGTTCACTGTCTACCATAAATACACTACTAGCCAGGTCACCTGCTTTTACTTTTATTATTCCTTTTACTATATATTCATTAGTTGGTGTTGTCTTGTCTTCTGCTGGTTGTATGCCTGATTGCCTGTTCGATTCTATGCCGTTAATTTGTAGCCTAACTGTCGTGCCTGGTCCGACATCACGCAAAGCAGAATCATCAACATCAGCAACTATGCTATACTTTGCTAATACATCCTTACCAACTAATATGTAGCGACTAGCATCTTCTTTTTTAAGATACTCTCCTTCTATAATATTTTCAGACAGCTTTGTAACCATCTCTTCATCTTCTGGGTCTATACCCCTAACACTAAGTGATTTTTTGTTAGCAATATCATCACTCTTTCTGGTCTTATAATTAGCTTCTAAGTTACCACTAGCAACATATCTAGCTGATATACCCTCTACTCCTTCTATACTATTTAATATATTTATAATTTCTGTTGACCTTTCTATAGTATTTTTCTTAGCGAGTGGTGAGATAATAACTCCACCCAAATACTTTTCTTTAAAAGCTACTTCAGACCCCTGAATTAGTCCAACCAAAATACCAGAGATCACCATCACTGCTAAAAATAATAAATATATAACCAAAACAGTAAAAGCTGTTACCCATTTACTACTATGTTTTATGCTACGAATTGCGAGAAATATTCCAAGCCTGATACTGTTCATGATTTTAAAAAATTAAAAGTTTTATCTGCAATTATTATATCATAAATCTTAATTTTCTAATAAATGCTCTTATGGACTAACTATATGCTCTCAGATTTTGCTAGGTCAGCTTGACTGACTAATGGCGTAGCTAGCTTTGATGCTATTATAGGTGCAGGTCCAGAAAAAGTTTTCTTACCTCTAAGTGCATCTGATATGGCATTTACTTCTTTTTTTATTTCTGATTTTTCTTTACCTATAATTTTTCCTATTCCATATGCAGTGTTAGATATTTCATTTGTATTTTTAAGTTGTTCTATTCTACTATTTGCATCAGCGATGCGACCATCTTTTACTATTGCCAACCTTTCATTTCTTAATTCAGTATTTTTAACCCCCCTATCAAATTTTGAATTCTGATTTTCTAATGCTCTAAGATTTTCTTTCTCAGCAAAAAAATCTTCTTTTTTAAATGCTCCTACATTGCCTGCTTTAAAATCTTTTAGATCTGACTGACCATTTTGAAAAGCTTTTTTCTCAGCTTCGCGCCCAAAGAGGTCATTATTTCCTTTGTAACTCTTATCTGTATCTCTTCTTTCCATTTCTTCTGTCGCCTTTTTTACTTCTTCTTTTGTTTTGGCTTGAGCTATTAAGTCAGCCATACCTGTGTTTTTAATCTTCAGACTATTTTCTGATTTTAATATTTCTTTTGCTTTGTCTGCACCGTCTATTCTCTTTTCATTAAAAGATTTTGTTCCCGCAATACTAAGATTAGACATTCTGTTTCCTGCTCCGCCAAAGATGGATGCGGCCACTCTTCTAGTCGCTCCGTTCTCAGACCCTGTACCTTTTACCCATTGTGAATTAGCCATTGCAGCTCCAGCACGACCGAGGGTCTGCCTTGCTAATAACCCAGTACCACCCGTTGCCGCTGCGAGGCCGATATTTTTCATGGCACCGCCCACGAACCCAGACACAGACTTGCCAACACCACCAGACACACTACCTGCCAACTTCACAGTTAATATGAGTGACAGTATGGCAAGTAACATGTTAATTAGTTTTGCCATCTCACCTGAACTAGTGCTTTGTAAGGTGGTGTAGTTATTGGCAGTGTTAGTAACATCTTCTGATATACACATATGCTTTTTGGTCGATGACTCGTATATACAACTACCTCCCTTACAAGACAGTTCACAATCAGAAGCCGAATTATACTGAGTATTATTCTTAGCAGCTACAGTACTGACGTCTGTACATGTATATTGGAAAGAAAAATTATCTCTATTACACTTACCTCCTGTACAGGCAGCACTACACTCATTTGCTGTCGGATAATCTTTTCCAACATTTGGCAGTGCTGACGTAGCATTAGAATTATTAATTGATGCTGGTTTTGGAGTGTCCATGCTAGCTGCTTGGAACAAAATAAAAGATAGCCAGAATCCAAACATTAAAATAGGAGCGAACATTATCTGTCCAAAAAAGTTTTCTCTCCACTTGTCATGTAAATCAGTTAATTTTGGAAAAGCAAAATTCAAAAACATCAAAGGGGAAAGTATAACACAAATAAAAAGTATAAATACCCTGACTAATATCATGAGGGATGCGTATAAAAATGCTCCAAAAGCTGCTACCAAGTATATTATAGATAACCACATCACTGAAAATGAAGAGAATCCTGTCGGACTAGTTTTTGAAGATCCTACTTCTGATACGATGAGGTTCAAATTCAAATTAGACAATATATTTTTAGAAAGCAGTCCTGCTCCTGCTTTATAATCAGTAATACCTCCATATATTTGTAATGATATGATGTTCGAGATATCAATCAAGAACTTTGCAATAGGAAAAGAAAAGTTAACCATCAGCGAATAAAGTATTAACTTAGTAACTGCCTTTTTAAAATCTAATCCATCGCTACCAGTAATATATCTAAAACCTGTATACACCGCCCCGAAGAAAGCAGCGATATTAGCCAGGTCACGAATCACACTCCAGCCACCATAAACAAAAGCGCTATCAGCACCACTCTCATCTTGAAAGAGAGTGGATATCTGTAAGATAAACTTCTGTGTAGTAAAGTCAAAAAGATCTGAAGAAAGCTTTAATAACGCTCCTGCAAGCTCTAATGCAAATACTGTAAATACATACCATATCTCACAAGCAACTCTATCTAAACCGAGAGAAATCAAACTTCCCACCCCTTTACAAGGAGTCAGGTTTTTAGCATCCTGTGCTATTTTTGCATCTTTTAAAGCTTTTTCTTGTTGTGGTTTTGCTCCGGGCCAGACGGTAGTTGGAAGTTTACATCTACCGTACAACTCTTTATTTATTACAGCACCATCTATAGTAAGAAAATCTTTAGTTCCATTAGTATAACAATCCAAATCTCTATCTTCTTTTGCGGAGTTAACACCCTGTTTTGGTGTTGTGACTCCTGTTCCTCCTCCAGTTGAAGAGGTGTCAGCTGTACCTGTGGTACCAGTTCCTGTATCTGCACCATCATCTGCACTTCCAGTATCGGCCCCAGGAACAGTTCCTGGAGTGGGTGGTGTTGGTGGTCCAGCTAGAGGGTCATCAAGCTGAGCAAAAGAAGACAGTACATTAGAAAAAGAAAAAACCAAAACAAAAGCAGTTATCAGGAAAAGATTGTGGGTTAGCTTTTGTAAAAGGTTTTTCATTTTTGCTAAAATTATACTTTATGTCTTACACAATATTATAACACAGAATTATAGTTCTCATAATTAGTTAGTGAGATACTCTGTTAGTTAATTACTTAGCCGGTGTGAATGTTCCACTTAGAACACCATAAACAAAATCATCAGGTGCTGGATGGAAAAATTGACCCGTGATATTATTATTAACATCAACCCCACCCTTCATCTCACCTACTGATCCTTGGCCAGACCATATTAGATTGAACATGCCATCTTTGTTGACTGTGCCTCCTATATCATACTCATAGGCGTAAAAAATTAAAGTCTCACCAGTAACCACATTACAATTAGAATCAGTCTCAAATGAGTAGCTGCCACCCATCCAAATACCACCATCAGGAGGTCCACCGCCTGCATTAGCATTGTTTTCGTCTTCATCAGAAGTTATAGGTATTCCACGATTTGTGAGTGACATATTACGTAAGCGAATACGCTCGTCATGATCAGGTGGACCATATGTTCCCACATAACTACCATAGCAGCTACTCGCTCCACCTGTACCACTTGTTCCTGATGAACCAGTACTACTAGCACTACTTCCCTTCTTGTTTATTTTATTAACTGAATCGTTAACCTTTTGATTTTGTTTCTTCTCAACTTCCTTTCCACCATCTTGAGCTTTTTTAATACCATCCTTTAAGTCTTTTTGTAATTTGTCTAACCCTGTTTTGTATTCACTAGTAGACTCTGATTTTAATTTTGATATACCAGTCTTAAAGGCGTAACTTATGGCTAATTTTGTTACCATCTCTGTTATCTCGTCTACATTTTCTAGTTGAGCAAGAGGATCTTTTATTACCTGATCTACTATGCTCGCTGCACTAGACCCTGGAGTTAACTGCTCATATTTTGTACATATCTTTTTCCCAGTACCGTCAGCATTTTCTTTTACTGTAGCTATACATTTTTTGTTATTCAGGTATCCATCTCCCCTATCTAATTCACTATTAATGTCTTCAGTTTTCTTGGCGAGATCAGCCTGATACTTTGCGAGTGTTGCCTCGTATCTACCTGCTTCAGTATTGGCTGCAAAGTTCTGAGTTATGGCTAAAATGGAATCAAAACCAGAACAAGAAAAGTCAGCAGCACACGCTTGTTGATTTTTGTATTCTGTTTTTTTATCTTTTCCAGCACACATGTTATCGTATGAAGCTTTTAAAATAGATAATTGAGTAGTGTCTCCACCATTTTTAGCTGTAGACATTTCTGTTTTTATTTTAGTGCAAATAGTTAATCCGATGGTTGGGATTATGGCATTTTTAAATGACTCTTCACCTTCGGTAGCAGCTATTAACAACTTTGTAATTGCTCTATTTTGTGGATCAGTGCCTGATGCGCCAAGTAATTGCTTTTTAAAAGTAACTAATTGATCTGTGGCAATATTTTTAAACATCTGCTCAGGGTTATCTACAAAAAGTGGCTTACCTTCAAAACCTTTGGCGACCCAGTTGAGCATTTCCGTCTTCACAGCTTCTATAGCTAAAGCACCGAAAGCATTAGCTATGGTGTCTAGTCCATATTCTTTTGTTACCATAACATATCCCGCTCCTCCGTCAAAAGCGAAAGTATTGCTGATGCTTAGAAAGAGAGATATGGATATTATTAAGCTACTGATTATTTTTTTCATATTTTTAATTAATTTTATTTATAAATATATAGCCATTCTCTTTTATAGAGAAGACAACATTATCGTCATTTAACTTTTGAACATATTGATTAAAAGTGTTAAGGGCTGAAGATACTACCGGTTGATGGTTTTTAATAGAAAGCATTGCTCTCACAGTGTCTGTCTTACTGCTTATGATGCCACTAAGAACATTAGAATATAACTCACAATTATATATAAAATCACTGTGTAGTTCTGCATAACTTTTTGGTATATACTTAGCAGACCTAGCAACAGTGCAAATATTTTGAAGTTCAGCTAAATATATTCTTGTCTGTGGAAAATCATCTTCACTTTTTTGGTATTCTATCAACTCTATCAAGTCCCTGTTGGCAAGCGCGGTCTCGAATAGGCCAGCCATTTTGTTCGCATAATTTTTAATGAAACTTATCTCGTTTGTGTCGACTGTAGAAAAATTAGTTACTCTCTCTGGTAAAATTAGATTAGCATAACTATCAGCTACTGAGCTGGACAATGCAGCCGCATCCATATTAGGATACTTTTCTTTGTATTTTGAAATAGAATATAAATCCCTGGCCATAAGAGTAGTTAAGTTGCTAGTTGCTGTTACTATCTCAGCTAAACCATCATTATTAACACTGCTCAGCGCGCCATCATTTTGATTTGGGTCTGTCCCCTCAACTATTTCTCTCCAATTAGAAATACCATCCATATCATCATCGTCATTAACATTTTTAATCGGCTCATAACTTTCTAAAAACTGCTCTTCTGAAATGCTACTAACTGTACCTGTTTTATTAAAATAATTACTAAGATACTTGTCGTTAATATATGATATGCCAGCTATGGACACTATTAAAAGGATTATTATAAATACAACAGAAACCAATTTTTTATTATCTTCTATACTATTGTCCTGATTATTAATTTTTTCTTTTTTATCACTCATCATATTTAAATCATAACATAATATATTAAGTAAAAACTTTAGTAATAAACAGTTTTCTCACGCCTCTCTTTGTAATACATGTCATTATAATTAGCAATGTCTGGAGTTATGTCAGACAAGAATATACTAGGCATCGCCAGGTTCTGCATACCAAAAATAGTTCGCATCTCAGCATAAGACAAGTATAATTTCTTTCTAGCTCTTGTTACTGCCACATAAAACAATCTCCTCTCTTCTTCACTGTCTTCTTTTGTCTTGGTCTTGCCCCCAAGGTTTTTAGATGGGAACAAATCCTCTTCAAGACCTACAATAAATACATATTCAAATTCTAAACCCTTAGAGGCATGCACTGTCATCAATCTTACTCCCTCATTTTCTTTTTTATCATTGTCTTGATCACTGCTCAGACTGGCTATTTCCATAAAGTTCTCCAGACTTACCTGAAAAGACTGTTCATTTATTTCTACAGATTCTTCTGGGTCATATTTTTCAGCCAAAGTTATAAGCTCAGAAATATTAGCGAGCCTGACCATACCATCATCACCGTCTTCTTTTAACTCTTTTTCATAGCCACTCTCGACTAATATATAAGTTAAGACTTCTGATAATTTTATATGTTCTGTTTGTGATTTTATATCATCAAGCAAATCAAAAATATTTTTTAATTTTGCCCCAGCGGCACCAGTTAATACTTCACCAGCAAAAAGCTTGGCAATGGTTACTTTGCCTATACCTTTTTTAGGTGTATCAAAAACTCTCTTTAGGTCTGGTTGTGACTTTTGATTGAGAGATGCTTTCAAATAACCCATCATGTCTTTGATTTCTTTTCTCTCAAAAAATCTCGTGCCCATCACGGCATATGGAACATCAAAAGTAAGCATCTTCTCCTCTAATAATCTGGACTGAAAATTGGTTCTGTATAATACCGCTATTTGATTTGGGTCTATGTTTTTTTCTGTTATTAGGTGGCGCGCTTCGCGCGCCACCATCTCTGCCTCACTCTCTCCATCCCAGCTTGGCATTATCTCTATTAATTCACCAGCCTCACTTTTTGTAAAAAGATTCTTTTCTTTTCTGATTGTGTTCTTTTTGATTGCAGTATTCGCTAGATTCAAAATATTTCCAGTGGACCTGTAATTCTCTTCTAACAATATTACTTTTGCATTTTTAAAATCTGTTTCAAAGTTCATTATGTTCTTAAGATTAGCTCCGCGCCAAGAATATATGTTTTGATCTGTGTCCCCCACAACACAAATATTATTTAGTTCTCTATTAATTAAAAGTTTTGATAACTCATATTGAGCCTCATTCGTATCCTGATACTCGTCAATATGTATATACTTAAAAAAGTTCTGATACTTATTTCTAACTTCAACGTTATCACGCAGTAATTCTACACACTTTATTATAAGGTCGTCAAAATCAAAAGCGGACTGCTCGCGTAAACTTTTTTCATAATATTCCCAAGCATTACAAGTTATCTCCATGCTATAATTCGCAACTTTCCTGCGCATATCCTCTACTGTTTTAAAGTCTCCCTTTTCACGACTAATAGCATTCCTGATTTTACTTGGCTCATATATTTTTGTATCTATATCTTGACCGTCCAAATATCTTTTAATTATACTTTTACTGTCATCACTGTCGAGTATTACAAAGTTCTTACTCAGTCCTATCTTATCTGCTTCACGGCGAAGCATCCACATTCCTAGCGAGTGAAAAGTTTTTATGGTTGGTAAGTTAAATACTCCTGACGAGAATCTCTGCAGTGTCTGCTCATCATACTCATCACAGATATTTTCCTCGCGCAGTCTCATCATTATCCTCTCCCTCATTTCTTTTGCTGCTTTGTTAGTAAAAGTTACGCACAAGACATTACGTGGCTCTACTCCACGCTTCACAATGTTCACAACACGCTCGACTATTGTTTTCGTTTTTCCAGCCCCGGCCCCAGCTAATATTAGTAGTGGACCATCTATGTATTTTGTAGCCTCTTCTTGTCTGTCATTTAATTTGAACATATTTTCTCTTTACATTTTAACATGAAAAGGATTTTTAATTAAATTAAAAATGAATGGCGTCCTTAGCCAAATATCTTATCCATGACATCACCTGCCGCACCAACAATGCCTGACCCCAACTTGTCACCAAGATATGCGCCCTTATCATAAGCACCGAGCGTCATATAATGCCTCCATTTTGCGCTCGTCACCCTCCTGTTCATTCTTCTTGCTTTCTTCATTAATTTTCTCTTTAACTTTTGCTCCTTGTCTGACATTTCTGGCATTTTCTCTATCCAGTCTTTTACTTCTTTTATGCTGGCTTTGGGATCTTCTAGTGAGTCTTTTACATTTATCTGATTGTGATAAGTCTGACCACTATTATATTTTACAAATGGTGTCCACAGATTATCTAAGACACCCTTTAATTTACGGTTCTCATCGAAACGCATTTTACCTTCACTATCTTTTCTATTTACCTCTCTTATATTCTCTTCTATCTTTTCTATTTCTTTTTCTGCTTCATCTAATTTTGCCAGTATTTCTTTTTCTGTAGCCATTCTCTCTTTGTCTAATTTTTCTTTTTGTATTCCTATTCTTTTTTCAGCTCTTTCTATTATAGAAGCTATTAAGGTTCGAGTTGGCTGATTTTCTGGTATGTCTGGTAATGCGTCTAGATTATTTTTTGCCTCTCTTACATTTATAATCTCAACATCAATCATAACCTCGAACTCTTCCCTCTTGTCTGGAGAATATTTTTTACCTATTGATAACTTGTCATAGTCCTCGCTCATGTTTTTTTCTATGTTTCTGAGGCGGTCAGATATGGCAACAGCATTAGATCTTTGATCTTTTGCATTATATTCTTTTTTGTTGTCTAACTTCTCTGTCGCCTTCACATAACAAGATGTGGTATATACAAACTTTGAAAAAAAGTTATTTACTCTTCTTATTTGATCTTCTGTTAGATTTGCACCTAATGCATTTCTTATTTTATTGTTCTCTGCCCCAACCTCTCTCATCTTATTTTCAATTTCTGATAAATCAAAAATTAATTTTGATTTTAATTCATCTTTTATTTTACCACCACCATCTATCTCTTTTACTATTTCTGAATTAATCCTGGCAATATCCAAAAGAGTCTTATCTAATTCTGCATCTAACTTTTTAAATTTCTCCACACTTTCATCTACTGGCTTATCCAAAGATTTTTGTATTTTTGAAAGTATAGAATCAGAATCTTCTTCTGTCTTTTTTCTAATATCTGATATACTACTCAGACTCACACTTTGCACACTGTCTGATTCATCTATTTTTTCTCTTCCTGCTTTACTTAAAAGATTTTCTAATTCAGATATGTGTATAAAATAATTACTAAGATTTTTATTTATCTTTTCTATATACTGCACCCTCTCCACTTCACTTATTTTTATACCGTTCTTTTTCCTATTTTCTATATCTGCATATGTTGATACGAACGCAGAATATACACTACTAAGGTCATTATTCACCCTCTTTAGCTTTTCTCTGTTTCTTTCATTTATTTTTTCTGGACTTTTCTCTTCTATATCCTTCATCTCGTCAGTAAAAGAAATTTTAAACTCTCTTTCTATATTACTAATAGTGTCTGTTATTTTCTTTTTTAATTCTAATATTTTTTTCTTTTCTGCTTTCTTTTCTTTTTCGCCATTAATATTAGAATCCATGTCACTCTCGGTTGGTAATTCATCGTAAAAATTCTGTAACTCATTTCTGTAACCTTTTACCTCGTCTCGCAACTCCTCTTTTGCATTTTCATTACCATTAGCGACATTAATTCTGAGTGTAGTGATAGAATAATCGCATTTATGTCGTATGGAATTACGAAGTATGGTAAAATCATTTTTAAAAGACTCTGCACTTTTAAAACTCTCCATACTGATATCAGGTGCAGGTTTTGGTGTTTCACTTTTTATTGGTTCTGGTATTTCTGTCGTCATATTTCTTAATTAATTATATCACGTTATTTTCCAGCTCACTGTGTTGTATATACAGTTCTTCAAAAACTTTTCCTATTTGAACATTATCAAAATCAATATCTGGATTCTCTTTTATTATTTGTTTTAAAAAATCACCAAGATTACGCATTTGATTTATTTCTACATCTTTTGGAATACTGTCCAAAGAGAAGAACTCTAAAAAAGTCATATTATAAAAATGTTTTTGGAATAATACTTTTTCATCTATTTTAAATAATTTCATATATTATGCGTTTTTAACTATAAATGGATTATATGCAAAATGGTATTTAGCTTGTCCGTAATTGTTAATAGAATAATTATCTGTTTCAGACTCTGGACCATTATTCATGATGTCGCCTGCAGAAGACAACATCTCTTGCTTCACTCCGAGCTTCATACTCACGGTCATACTCTTCGCGTCAAATGCGTAGAATCTATTTTCAGCAATAGAAATAGCCTCTAACATTTTTGACATATCTAGGTTGGCGAGCTTAGTGTCTTGATTCACTTTTACTCCATAATCTTTGTATGTTTTTTGTATTATTTTTAAATAAGACTCAAAATCGTCTTCATTGATTTCTTTTTTTAGATTTGCATATTTGCCTATCATTTGTTCTAAAGTAGAATCACCACTTAGCCCAACCTTATTATTACCTGTCTGATATCTCCATAATTGATGCAAGCATGCTGTGGCGGCATCTTCTAAGGAGTTAAATCCGAGGAAAGCCTTACTTTCTACACTTTTCAGATTACAAAAGTTATTTCTCCTTTCTACACTTTTTGATACTGGATTTGCTATATATTCTATACCATCTTTATTTGCTCCTTCCACTCCATAATCAGCTAATTTATACACTGTCCCCTTTTCTGTTCTTTTGACCTCAACTGATTTATTGTCAGCTCCAGCCAAATCAGAAAAATCTACAGAAGATTTTACTTCAGTCTTAATTTCTGGCTTTGGTGTAACTCCTGCCTTATTGGTCCACTCTAATTTTTTTGTTGGTTCTTGCGGTTTTGCTTCAGCAGATTTTGGTTCAACTTTTGGAGCTTCTAATTTTTGCTCTGTTTTTGTTGTCGTTTTTTCTTCTGCTTTTGCAGGCTCTGCTGCTTTTATTTCTAGAGTAGCTTCTTTTGTTAAAAGATTTTCGACAGCATCTATTTTAGATTTTTCATAGCCCTTATTAAATGAATCAATTACTAACTCTTGTGCCTTCTCTACGCCAGCTTTTATATCTTTTATTTTCTCCGCATTAAAATTAGCAGTTAAGGTTTCTGTTGTCTTACCTACTCCTTCATTTTGTCCATACACATAACCCCCTCCCGCAGCCATGAGCCCAGCGAATACGGCAGTTAATATAGCACTACGTAATCCAACCTTTCCTGTCTTCTCTTCTAGTCTTTTTGTATTAGGCCTAATGTATGTTGGTGCAGTAGGTGCATGAGAGACTGGTGCAATGTTAGTATTATTGATGGTTGGCTTTACTTCTTTTTTTAATTTTAGCTTTTCTATTATCTCATCCAGATCAATGAGTTGTATCTTTGGGGCAACATCCGTTACTTCTGGTGCAGGCTGATTAATCGTAGGTCTTACTACTGGGTTTTTATTTTTTTCAGCCTCGAGAGCTGCTTGTATTCTTATTAGCTCTATTTCTTTTTTTCTAAACTCTGCTTCTCTGTTACTGATCTCCTCTTCAAAACTTCTTCTCATTGAGTTGATTCTTTCTTCTGCTGATACACCGATAACTAGTGAGTCTGGTATTGTTGGTGTTGGTGCCTGCTCTACCTCTGCCTCGATTTTACTTGCAGGATTTTTATCTGCAGAAAAACCTACATTCTTTTTTCTATTATAATTAGCTATTTCTTCTGATACGTCATTTTGTTTTGAATATTTCCAATCCATATAAGCATCATCTACATCTATCGGCATTTTCTTTCCTGCTTTAGTAGTAGTGAAAACTTTACCTTCTTTTTTCTTAGTGTTCAAATTTCCCTTTATCAACTCCTCTCTTTTTAAATTTTTTAGAAAATTAAAGCTGGCACCCAATCTTCCATCTGAATTTCTTATTCTTCCGTCTAACATGTCATGATAAAATCTATACCCAGCATCTGTGTCCAATCCTATATTTTGTATCTCGTCTTTCAGCTTATCCTGCTCTAAAGCAACATAATAATCTATCTCTTCTACTGATTTAAATTCTAAAAGTTTTACTTTTAAATCACTGACTAATTTATTTCTAATTCCTTCTGCTTCTTCTTTGGTGATAAAACCTGCACGATCTGCATTTTTTGGTATTTTAACTATTTCATATTCTAAACCTTTCTTTATCTCTGATCTTAATTCTGGTTTTAATTCTTGTTTTGATTTTTGATTTTTTATTTTGTCATGAGAGTTGGCTCCTTCTACATATTTTACTGTGTCAATTTTTACACTAGCTAGACCGGCGAGTCCACCCTCTACCTTTCTTGGTTTTGATGTGTTTGTCTGTGTTGTATCTATATCTTTTTTTTCTGTCTTATTATTTTTTTCTACTTCTTTTAATGCTCCCCTAACTTCTATTATTTCCTTCTCGTATATTTCTAGGTCTTTTCCTGCTTGGTCTAATTTTTCTTGTAAACTTTTTTTATCAAGAGATGTTGCATTTAATTCATTACGCAGTCTTTTTATTTCTGCCCTATTTTTTTCTATTATGTTTTCAGAGTCTACTACTTCTCTCATTAGTCTAACTTTTGCTTCTATGGCCAAGACTTGACCTTCTTCAGTTTTTTGATTTTTTGCTTCCAAAGATTTTAAATCTTCTTCTATTTGTCTTGACCTTGGACGCATCTCAGAACCTACTTTGACTATGTTCTGGCGTAATGGGGCAGATTCTTTTCTTTTGTTATAAAAATCTAAAGCATTATTAATATCTGCCACAGACTCAGCGGATACGTCAGGGTATTTTTCTTTTGAATTTACTGCAGACAGGAAATCATCAGCTGAAGTGACAACTTTCTCCATTTCTATTTTTACTGTTTTTGGAGTAGCTTCTTTTGTCAAATACCTCTCAGCAGAACTTTTCAAATCTTTTACCTCTTTTTCATCTACGCTAGCATTGCCGTTTAGTTTTACAGACATGTTACGTAACTGATCATGTATACTTGGCTTACTTAGGAATGTGGGGCTAGATGGATTCATATATTTATATTATACAATACAAAGGCAAATATAACACTTGCTTTATGCACAAATACTTGTTAGTATGAATATCTAATGCAGAATAAGTTAAAAACACTTTCTATCCTTGCTTTGTTTGTAATAACATACAATACAGCAAGTGCAAATATATTCCAGGATACAGTATCAAAAATAAGTCTTAAAGTAAAGGACTTATTTTATAGTGAGAAGAGCATAGAAAATACTAACATCAGCAACTATGATGAAGATGAGCCTGTGTTAAAAGCAAAATATAACACAAATATAGTAGCTAGCGCTGTAGAAGCAAAATCTGAAAAACAAAATATGCAAAATATCATGGATAATACCTTACAGGCTGAAGTAGGACCCATGAGAACTTCTACTGACGATGAGCTGATAGACAATGACAATATACAAGTATACGAAGTAAAAGAGGGTGACACCTTGTCTAGTATTGCTAATATATATGGAGTATCTAAAAATACTATTGCCTGGGCAAATGAGATAAAGAATGGGAAAGCAAAAATTGGTGACATTTTAATTATACTCCCTATATCAGGAGTAAAGCATACTATCAAGAAGGGGGATACTTTGAAGAGCATTTCTAAGAAATATTCTGCAGACTTGTTAGAAGTTTCTGATTTTAATGGAGTGAAGGCTGGTGATGAATTAGTTGTCGGCGAAGACATTATCATTCCTGATGGCAAGCTAGATTTTGATGCTCCAGCAGTGAACATCAAAAAACCAGAGACTAAAAAGAAAAAGAAAATCTACGCCTCGATAGGGTCTGGATATTTTGTTAGACCTATAATAGGTGGTGTTAGGACTCAGGGCTTACATGGACATAACGGTATAGACATAGGGGCTCCAGTAGGAACTCCACTATTAGCTGCCGCAAAGGGAACAGTATTAGTTGCTAAAAATAGTGGTTATAATGGAGGATATGGAAAGATGGTTATTATAAGTCACTCAAATGGGACGCAGACTATTTATGGTCACATGAATAATGTATATGTTAGCAATGGACAAAGCGTAGCCCAAGGTGAACAGATAGGTGAAAGTGGCAACAGTGGAAAATCAACAGGACCCCACCTTCACTTTGAAGTGCGCGGTGCAGAGAATCCTTTTTAATTATCTGTAAATATTTTTATAGCACCACCTTCGGTGGTGCTATTTTATTTTTAATTTGACATATACCCCCACTGGGTATATAATATATTTATTACTAATAATAAAATATATGCACGGTATACATAAAGACAATAAAAAAATAATTACTCGTCTTAAAAAGATTATGGGCCAGTTAAATGGTGTTGAAAAGATGATACTGGAGGACAAATACTGTATAGACATCATAACCCAGACAAGTGCTATAAAAAGTGCGATCTCAAGCCTCGAAGATGAGATGTTAGAGAGTCATCTTATGCACTGTCTTCACAATGAAAAGAATAGAGATAAGAAGATGCAAGAAAAAATGCAACAAGAAATTATAAAGGTTTATAAATTAAAAAGAAAATAAAAATATGGATAAAGAATTAAAATATGCTTTCCTCATACACTTGTGTCAGTATCTAGGAATAGCCCTTGTCTCTGGATCCATAGTTCACGCTGGCACACTAGGTGGAAGTAATTTAAAATATCTATTTTTAATTATTGTCGGTATATTACTTACTGTTACTGGAAACTACTTAGAAGATAAGGTCAAAAAAATAAAGATTAGTATTAACATGTTACTGCTTGCCATACTTCTTTCATTTGGGACTGGTATGCTCTCTGGTGGTATACAGCATTATTCTGACAATCCAAAATTTGGGGCTATGCTTTTGTCTCTTGGTCTCATTCTTACTTTTACATCTCTTGGGTATAAAGATTTTAGAAGCGTTGTGACAAAAAAATCTATTTTTATTATTGCAACCATTAGTATAATCTTGTATTTTCTTTTAACTACTGACAGAGGAGGTCTTGTCTCAGAATTATCAAATGAAACTAATGGTGAGGCAAAAGCTTCACATCATGAATAAATATGCAAATAAATATAGTCGAACAAAATAAAAATACTAATTCCAGAAGTCTGTTGCCATTATTTTATGTGTTTGTGTTTATAATTTCCCTCTCTTTAATCAGGCAATTTATAAATGGAATAGATTTTATGATTTGGATGATGGATTTTATGGGTATGTTTTTTATAACTTTTGGTTTATTTAAATTATATGACTTAGAAGGATTTGTAAGTGGATTTAAAACTTATAACATTTTAGCTAAGCACTTTATAGTTTTTGGTTATGCTTTCCCATTCATTGAAATACTTCTTGGTGTTATGTATTTATCTGGATTCATGTTTATGTGGCAAAACATTATAGCCTTAATGATTGCAACACTTGGTATTTACAGTGCGTATACAGTAATTAAAAAAGAAAAAGATATTTGTTGTGTATGTCTAGGCACTGTGTTTAAATTACCCATGACAAAGGTTACATTAATAGAAAATGGCTTCATGTTTACAATGGTTCTTTTTATGCTTTTAATGTAAAAAGTATAAAAAATTACTAAATAATAAAACTTAAAATAAATATATGAAAATAAATTATAAAATAGTTACTATTATCCTTACTGGTATACTATTAATTACTTATGCTTGGCACTGGGAAGAGATTTTCTTTCACAGTGTAAATGATAGGGTAAATACTAAAATGGTAATGGACCACTCAAGTATGGAGATGAATAATATGTCGGACATGACCATGAATGACATGTTAAAGATGATGGAAAACAAAACTGGAAAAGACTTAGAAAAAGAATTTCTGCTTGCCATGATACCTCATCACGAAGGCGCAGTAGCCATGGCCAAAAAAATATTACAAGATAAAACTGTAACGAGTGAGATAAAAAACTTTGCAGAAAACATAATAAAAGCTCAAGCTAGTGAAATAAAAATAATGAATGAATGGCTGAAGAAATATTAGGAAATAAATAAAAAGATAAATAGGGACTAGCAAAACAAAAACGGCGCCTTCGGCGCCGCTTTTGTTTCGCTTAGATTCTGTTTTATTTAACAGCTTCTTCACTTACTTTTGAAAACTTTACGCTTTCAAATATTAGTTTCTTTTCTAATTTTCCTGTTCCTAAGATTTTTACTTTTGGTATACGCCCTAGTCTCATTTGTATTAGACCCATAGCAACTAGTGTTGTAGGTGATACTACAGAACCGTTTTCGAATACATTAAGATCAACTAAGTTAACTGGTATGTAATTTTCTCTAAAGGCTTTGTTCATATTCACTCCACGTCCGCGAAGCTTTGGTATTTTCTTGATTACATCACGAAGTGCTGGACGGCGTTTGTTACCAGCGCGAGCTGTCTGCCCTTTTCCTCCACGTCCTGATGTTTTTCCTCTTGTTCCACCACGACCTACTTGGCGTGATTTCTTATTTGGGTTCTCTCTTACTATTTCATTTATTTGCATATATTATTTTAAATATTTTTGATAATTAGAGATTATGCACGAGATGACACTTCGGCTAATGCCTTCATGGTCGCTCTTGCATTGTTAAGTTTATTTTTTGTACCACCATGGAACTTTGCAGTTACATTTTGTAAACCTGCGAGGTTCAAGATAACACGAGCTGATGATCCAGCGATTAGTCCCTTACCTTTATTCGGTGAGATCCAAACTTCTGAACTGTCATATTTTGCACTAACTTCATGCTTGATAGTTTTTTTATCATCAAGGTTGAACTTGACCATATTTTTTCTAGCTGATTTTAATGCTTTTTCCATAGCTGCTTGTGTATCCATAGCTTTTCCAGTACCTAGTCCTACACGACCATTACGATCACCGGCGATCATAGTAACGTGGAGAGAGAATCTTCTACCTCCAGATACAACGCGAGTTACGCGGCGTACATCGATAGCTTTCGAGTCGAACTCTGGCTTCTCACGTGGTGGTCTCGCTGGGCGAGCGCCTCCGCGCGAATTACCTCTTTGTGCTGGTCTCGCTGTCCCTGGTCCACGTGATGTTGAGTTAGCATATTTGCTTACTCTTGGCGCTATGGTTTCAGTTGGCGCCACCACTTCTACTGCCACTTCTGGAGATGCAACTTCTTCTGCTTGTGCAGGCGCTGTTACAACTTCTTCAGCTACAGTTTCAATTGGAGCTTCTGTATTAGTTTCAGTTGGAGTAACTTCTGCTACAACTTCTTCTGCTACTACTTCTGCTTCTGTTTTTATTTCGTCATTCATATATTTTTAGAAATTAGAAGGCAAGTCCCGCTTCGCGGGCTGCGTCTGCTAATGCTTTTACACGACCTCCGTATTTAAATCCTGCTCTATCGAATACAACAGTAGTTATTCCGGCTTTTTTTGCTTTTGTTGCAATGTCTTTTCCAACATTTATTGCACACTCCATCTTTGTCATTTTACTTTCCTTCATATCATTTGATGAACATACAGTTGTTGATGTATCGTCATTTATGATTTGAGCGTAAGTATACATGTTTGATTTGAATACACACAATCTTGGCTTGTCAGCTGTTCCAGACACTTGAGTACGAATCTTTTTATGGAGACGTAATCTCTTTTCAGCTTTTACACTTTTTATTTTTTTTATCATATTTTTATTTTGTGTTTAATTATTATGCTGATTTTTTACCTTCTTTACGGCGGACGACCTCTCCCGCGTATCTGATACCTTTACCTTTATATGGTTCTGGTTTCTTGTTTTTCTTTACCTGCATTGCAAATAAAGTCACAAGCTCCTTATCAATACCAGTGATTGTTAGTTCTGACTTTGCAGCCTCAACTGTTAAACCTTTTGGTATATTAAGAGTAACTGGGTGTGAAAATCCAAGTGACATGTGAAGGACGTCGCCCTTAACCTCCCACTTGAATCCAACTCCTTCTACAATTAACTTTTTGACAAATGGAGTTACTACTCCAGAAATCATAGATTTGATTAATGACATGTATGTTCCCCAAAGTGACTTTGAGAATTTGTCATTACGTCTCGGCTCTGATGTTAATTTTCCATCTTCAAGCTTTAACACAACCTCCTCACGGACTGGTCTTGTTAATTCTCCTTTTGGACCTTTTACAGTTACTGAGTTGTTTGTTATTAAAACTTCAACTCCTGCTGGTACTGTTATGATTTGTTTTCCTACTCTACTCATATATTTGTTTAGAATATTTCAAAAAGTGCTTCTCCTCCTGTATTACTAGCGCGCGCTGCACGTCCAGTCATTATACCTTTTGGAGTTGATAAGACTACGTTACCGTAACCGTTTCTAACTTTTTGTATATCACTTAATTTATAATAAACTCTACGACCTGGTTTTGAAATGCGTTTTGTTGAGCTAACAGCGTGAACATTATCTTTGTTATACTCAAGTACAACTTCGATTTTGTATTCTGCAGCATTATCTTTTACTGCTTTCACATAACCCTCCTCTTTTAAAAGATTTAAAATAGAAAGAGTTAATTTTGAAAATGGTACAGATATTTTTTCTTTTCTGATAGCACCCGCATTACGGAGTGATACCAACATGTTTCCTATTGTATCCATATATTAATAATTTATTTGTTGCTTAATAAGAGATTACCAAGATGCTTTCTTAACGCCTGGGATTTGTCCTTCATTTGCTAGTTCACGAAAACAGATACGGCAGAGATCAAAGTCCCTCATGTATCCGTGTTTGCGTCCGCATTTAAAGCAACGACTCACCTTGCGTGTTGAAAATTTTGGCGTCTTAGCAGCTCTTGCGATGACTGATGTTTTTGCCATAATTTTATTGTTCGTAATTTATTTTTGTATTTACTTTCGTATATACTCGCTTTTATTATCTAATGTGATTTTGACTGTTTCTTAAGAATAACACTCAGAGAGACACTGATTAAAAACGATGTCTATATAATAACATGTTTTTACTATTTTTGCAAATAAAAAACGCAGTCAAGTTGACTGCGTTTGTATTAAGCTATTTTTTCTTTGCCATGTGCAGATAATACTCACCACGTTGTAACGGATGGTGTCCGCACCTTACTATTTTGCCATAGAAAAGATCATTGTTTTCTCCTACTAACACGTTTGATACTTTTAAATTAAAAGGAATACTAGGAGAAAGAGACAGGAATCCGTTTAATGCATTTTCAGAAACATCTTTTAGTGCTTCTAACAAATTAACTTTGTATGCACCTGGCTCTAGATTCATAAACTTTCCCATCTCTTCTGAAACAGAAAAATCAAAATCAGGTGAACGGTAATCAAAAGCAAAGCAATCAATTGCATTGGTCAATGCATCAAAAACTACAATCGGAGAAGGTGTGTCCCTCTTAAAGAAGTGGTGTTTTTCAGTCTGGCCTATTTTGTATTTACTTAGATCTGTTGGCCTCATTACTTTAAGCCACGGAGCAAAAATGAAGTCACTGATACTGGCGAATGTTAACATGACAATCTCCTTAAAAAATTAATTAATTTTTTCTGCAGAAAACAATAATCCTTTTCCATAAAAGAGTTCTGTTAAAAGCTGTTGCAAAGCTTCCAAGTATTCACTTGGTCCGGTTTTAATTGCTTTGCGTGATTCAGTTTGTATAGAATGATACATGGCTTTTTCTACTTTGATTAATTTTTCAAAAAAGGTTTTGATATTTTGAAAATCATGATAACTCCTTATGTTATAAATTAAGAACATTTTTTTGAATTATAAAAATAATTTTATTTACTTTTATATTTGAATTTATATAGTAACATAAATATAAAAATATGTAAATAGAAAACGCTTTATGCTAAAAAATACAAAAGGCCACGCGAAGCGCGGCCTTTTGTATTTTACTTTATCTTATTACCACGCAAAGTGAGCAAAAGCTTTGTTAGCTTCGGCCATTCTGTGTGTATCTTCTCTTTTCTTAACAGCTGATCCTTCACCTTTACTAGCACCAATCAATTCATCTCCTAATTTCTTATGCATTGCTTCTCCTTTTTTACTACGAGCAGCATTGATAAGCCATCTGTATGATAATTGCATTTGGCGTTCAGCGCGAACCTCACGAGGAACCTGGTAATTAGCACCACCAATACGGCGTGATTTTACTTCGATTAATGGAGAAGTGTTTTTAACAGCTTCTTTAAAAATCTCAATTCCCTCTTGCTTTGTTTTTTCTTTTATATAATCAAAAGCAGTGTACACTATCTCGCGTGCTGTGTTTTTCTTACCACTCCACATTACGTAGTTTATAAACTTCTCAACATCCATCGAGTTGTGATTGATGTCTGGCTTTACTATATTTCTATTTTTGACCGGTCTTCTCATGTTATTATTTGTTAGTTTTTTAATTCGCGCTTTTCCCTTCAAGCGTGGTACTGCGAATTTGTTTTGTAATGCTTGATTTATCGTAAAACGAATAATGAGATTATAACACACAATTACAATCTTTGCAAAAGTAGAGAAAAAGAAAAGCCGAGGCGTTGCCTCGGCTTTGTTCTGTTTTAGAACATTATTTAATTTACTTTTTAGTTTCTGTCTTAACTTCTTTTATAAAAGCAGGTAAAATAAAGTTAGGATATTTACTTCTAAGTTCCAACATTTCTTTGATGACTTTTCCTGAGTTTACCTCTCCTTGAGTATTGTCAGAAGAAAGAATGTGACTATATTTTAAATCAAAACCCAGTGGAGAAATTACGTATTTTGAATCATAAAAATTACAAAAATTTTCTGAGTTAGCTCTAAAGCCAAAAGAAGTTTTACAATTTTCATTTATGATCTCAATAGGTATGGAAGAAAAGAAAATTACCTGCTCAGCAGTTCCGTGCAGTCCAGGATCACTAAATATACAAGCCTTTGTTATTCCGTCTTTCCAGCAAGATTTTTTTATCCCAAATTCGTTGCTCTCCACTCGAAAATAGAAAGTAGAGACAGTAAGTATCCAAATTAATGAAAATACCAACAAGACTACAGCAAGGCCACCAAAAATAGTGCATAACGTATATGTCTTACCTAGCTTATCCATTTTGTCTAAAATGAGGAATAAAGATATGATAAATATCAGACAAGCAACAAAAATGAATGCCGGCACAGCATAAATATACTCTACAAGAAAATTTGAAAAGGTTTCCATAATAGCTCCTGGTGTAAAAATAAAAAGAGAGTTGAGAAAATACTCAATATGGAATGATATTAACATTTTTATTTTATTTTGTAAAGAAAAGAAAAGCACGACCTTCGGTCGTGCTTTTCTTTTTGTTTTATTCTTATTTGTAATTTTAAATAATTTAAAATTATTTCTTTGCGGCAGCTCCAGCTTTCGGGCGTTTTGCTCCGTACAGAGAACGAGATTGGCGACGAGCGTCAACACCAGTAGCGTCGAATCTTCCACGCACTATGTGATAACGCACACCAGCCAAGTCTTTTACACGTCCACCACGAATCATAACAACAGAGTGTTCTTGTAATTTATGTTTCTCGCCTGGAATGTATGCTGTTACTTCTTGACCGTTAGTTAATCTTACACGGGCTATTTTACGTAACGCCGAGTTCGGTTTCTTTGGAGTTGTTGTTGTAACTTTTGTACACACGCCACGCTTAAAAGGTGAATCGTAAAAGTTAGGTCTGTTTTGTATACTATTAAATCCACGTCCCATAGTTACAGAACGAGATTTTCTAGCTACTTTAGATCTAGCTGATTTTACTAATTGATTAATTGTTGGCATAATTTTATAAATGTTTTAAGAAATTATTTAAGCTCAACTTTAGCGCCAGCTTCTTCTAATTTCTTTTTCATTTCCTCAGCATCTGCTTTTTTAACATTTGCTTTAAGGTCAATAGGAGCACCATCAACTAAGTCCTTAGCCTCTTTAAGACCAAGAGCAAGAGCCTCTTTTACCACCTTCATAACTGCAATCTTTTGTTCACCAGCTGATGCTAAGTGTACTGTGTATTCTGATTTACCTTCTTCAGCTACGGCAGCGCCAGCAGCAGGAGCGGCAGCAACAGCAGCTGCTGATACTCCGAATTTCTCCTCGATAGCACTTACTAGCTCGTTAAGATCTAGAACGCTCATTGATTCGATTTTGTTTAACATGTCTTCAAATTTATTCATATATTTTTCTATTATTTATTAATTGTTATTTATTACTTTGTCTTTGCTACTTCACTAACTGCAATCGCTATGCGTTGCATTGGTGATTTTAATAAGTAAGCAAGTTGTGATAGTAATACATCACGTGTTGGTATAGTCGCTATTTTCATCATACCTGCCGCATCTTTGAATCCTCCTTCGAATATTCCTCCGAGTATTGCAATAGATTTTTTATTTTCTTTTGCAAAGTCATTAGCGATACGAGCAGGAGCAAGAAGGTCATCACCCCAAAGCACTGCCATCTCGGCTGAAACTTCCGGAGCGTCACCAGTAATATTATTAGCAGTAGCTGCCCTGTCCCATAGTGATTTTTTCACCACAGTATAGTTCATCTTTTCTGCAAATAATTTTTTACGAAGTGATTCTTGTTTTCCAACTGATAGCCCTTTAAAAGAGACATATACAGCTGATTTAGAATTCTTGATAGCATTATCGTATGAGTCAATTAACTCTACTTTTTTGTTTTTGCTTAATGCCATAATTATTTTTAGTATTATGTTTTGTAATGTGCTTTTTATAACTATACTTATTTTGATTTTTAAGAAAATTACTAAGTAACTTTTTTATTTTCAAAATTAATATATCTATAAAAATAAAATCGCCTACACCGGCGACTTAAGAGTTTTTGTAAAAGTGATTAACTTGTAAATTTTATATTTTAATAATAACTTCTTGCAAAGCTTTAACTAAAAATAAATGGAAACAAATTTTTACTTTCACGCCTCCGCAGGATTTATATAAATAGTTTTGTCGCTCGCAAAGCTCGCGACTTAGTTACTTATACCTACTTCTTTGGTGTATGAATATATATTAACACAAAATACAGACCTTTGCAATCTCATTTTAAAATTATGTTATAATAAAAATATGAAAAATAATATATTAGAATTAATGAATACTTTAGATAATGTTGAAGACGCAAGTTTAGTCACTCAAAAAATTTTGGAGTGCGAAAAATATTTGACTTCTTTGTCTAAAGATGAAATTACAACAAATCAAAAATTATGGCTTTTGGCTTTTAAAGAATCAGAAAGTAGAATTTCTAATTTAGAAAATGCTGAAAAATTTGCTGACTCTGTGAATACATTAAAACAAGCAATTGTTGAAGGTTTAATTAAATAAATAACTACAAATACTTCAAGACTTTTTTGGCTTGGCCACGACCATCACGCATAGCTTTTGTGTATGCTAAAACAATATCACTTTTGTTTGTAGTGAGTATCTTTTTACTTACTGGAAATTTTATACCTAATATTTCTATCATATTTTTATTATAACATAGCTAAATATTAATATCAAAACCATTTTGAAAGGCTATCTCTTTGTATACCCCAGCTAAAAATACCATTCCTTTTGACGTTAATTCTCTGCTTAACTCTCTTTTGATTAAAATAAAGTCTATCTTATCTTTATTTTCTGACGTTACACTTATATATATTTCCACCCTAACTTTAGTTTTAACTAAAATCTCTGCAACAGATAACTTGCTTTTTATATGTGTTTCGAAAAATGTTTCAGGGTTCATTTTTCTTTCCCTGGTTAGAAAAGCATCAAAAGATTTTACCCAGTCTTTTGGAATTATTAAAACTACTTTTACTTTACTGTTATTTTTATCGTATCTTTTTATTTTATCTAACTTAACCTTAAATCCTTCAAATGATTTTAGTGTACCGTCATAAACTAATTGATCTTTTTTATTTAAAAATTGAGAAGCAAATTCTGTCTTTCCGCTCGCAGTACCGCCAGCCATAAAAATAATTCTTTTGTATTTTCTGGACTGTAAAAAAATTTTAAAATCAGCGTCAGCCAATTTACCACTTTCACTATGGACTAGTTCAGAATTATTTGCATCATAATTTTCTACTTTCTTTTTGTATTCGTCAACTTCTATAATCATATTTTAATTATATCATACCAATTAACTTTACAATGATGTAGTATATAAATAAAAAAAACGTGCAAAGAAATTTAATTCTCTCGCACGTTTACAGATGAACTACGTCACCGTTACAAATCTGATGATCATGACTACCA
>JAYSVC010000011.1:0-58514 GCA_043718735.1 bacterium
CGCCACTTTTTCTGTGTTTTTGTTTTCATTTCATTTTAGTGTATAATAAAGCTAATAAATATATGTTTAAAACAGTAAAGCTTGGTATTGATCTTGGAACCGCTAATATACTAGTCTACGTGCCTGGTCGTGGCGTTGTTTTAAATGAGCCATCAGTAGTAGCTATACGTGAAGGTGATAAAAAAATATTAGCCATAGGAGTAGATGCAAAAGAGATGGTGGGTAAAACTCCAGATGACATAGTGGCTTACAGGCCAATGCGTAATGGAGTTATAGCAGATTACAGAGTAACTGAGGCCATGTTACGTCACTATATCAACAAAGCATTATCAAAATGGAATATCTGGAAGCCGGACGTGATGGTAAGTGTGCCAGCAGGAGTGACGAGCACCGAGAGGCGTGCAGTGATAGAAGCTGCTATGCGTGCCGGTGCTCGTAATGCATACGTAGTGAAGGAGCCGATACTCGCAGCCATAGGAGCTGGTATACCGATACACGAAGCAAAAGGAAGAATGATAGTAGATATTGGTGGTGGTACAACTGATGTCGCTGTGATATCGCTCGGAGGTATAGTATGTAGCACGAGCGTCAAATGTGCTGGAAATAAAATAGACCAAGCCATAGTCGATAGTATTAAAAAAAATCATAACTTAGCGATAGGCGAGCAGATGGCTGAGACGATAAAAATAACAATAGGTTCAGCACTTCCAGTTGAAGATGAATTAAGGATGAATATAAAAGGTCGTGATTATGTTTCTGGTTTACCTAAAACCATAGAAATAGGTACAAATGAAATAGTAAAAGCCATAGACAAGGAGTTGCGTATAATAATAAAAGCAATAAAAGATGTATTACAAGATACTCCACCAGAGCTCGCCAGTGACATTATAGACAATGGAATCATTATGAGTGGTGGCTCGTCACAACTGCGTCACCTGCCAGACCTAGTAGAGAGGAAATGTAATGTAAAAGCAGTGCTGGCTGATGATGCATTATTCTGTGTGGCTAAGGGTACTGGAGAAGCATTAAAACATTTAGATGTATACAAAAAATCTGTGATTACAAAGAGGTAGTATTTATTTAAAAATATGCATAATTATTTATCGAAAATAAAATCTCACGCTACAATAATAATTGGTAATGAAAATGTTTATAATGATTTGAAACAAGAAATTATAGATAGTAATTTTCTATGTTTAGCTTTTGATTATAATGCTGAAGATAAAGATGCTAAGACTTTAAAATTAGATGATTTAGAAAAGATAAAAAACTTTTTAGCCAATAAAAGCAGCGAAGTCAGATATGTAGTCACTAACAGAAACATGCGTCTCACCGTCCTTCAAAATGCTATGCTAAAAATGTTAGAAGAGGCTACAGAAACTACAAAGATAATTTTTGTAGTAGGTACTATAAGTTATTTTATATCAACTGTTTTATCTAGAGTGCAAATCCTAGATTCCAATTCAGAATTATTTGCAAATAACAATAATCTAGAAAATAAAGAAGACAAAGAAGATAGAAAAACAAAAACTAATCAAAACATATTTTCAACTTATAAAAAGAAGTTAATATTAGCAAAAGACTTTTATAATTTAGAAAAGTTATTACAAATAGAAAATCTAAATAGCAGAGGATTGATTTCAGAAAAACAACTTATTGATTACTTAGCTTTGATTTAAGAAGTTTTTTGCTTTTATATTAACTATATTTGTAGTATAATATGAAAAGAAATAATAATTTAAATACTTTAAAATAAATTAATATATTATAAAAATAAAATAAAAATATGTATACATTTAATAGTTTTGATGAAGAGATAAAAAATGCAATGGAGAGACTGGCGACAGAAATGAAAAGTATACAAACAGGACGTGCGACACCAATGGTGTTAGACAATGTTTACATCGATGCTTATGGATCTAAGATGCAAATAAGTCATGTGGCTAGTATAGGGTTAGAAGATGCTAAGACACTACTAGTTACTCCATATGATAAAAGTGTTATGAAGGATTTGGAGCAGGGTATCAACGATGCTAATCTTGGCTTGTCTGTGGCCGCAGGTAGTGAGGGGTTACGTGTGATATTCCCAATGTTAACTACTGAGCGTAGAACACAATATGTAAAAATAGTAAAAGATCAATTAGAAGACGCTAGAATAAAAATCAGAGGTGTGCGTGAAGATGCAAAAAAAGAAATAGAAAATAAAGCAAAAGAGGGTGCATACGGAGAAGATGATAAAAAAAGATTCCTAGACACATTACAAGCAAAAGTAGATAAAGCAAACAGTGATGCGGAACTTGCTTTTAAAAGCAAAGAGTCAGAAATAATGGGAGACAATTAATTTTTATATTTTTAAAACATTATGCTTACAACTTTATTTTTATTCCTAGCAGTTTTAGTTACTCTTGTCATGATACATGAGTTCGGACATTACGCTGCAGCTAAGATATGTGGCATGCGTGTCGAGGAGTTTGCTTTTGGTTTTCCTCCAAGATTATTTTCTAAGAAAATAGGTGAGACAGAATACAGTATAAACATGTTACCTATTGGTGGATATGTAAAGATAACCGGTGAGAGTTTTGACGAGCAAGAGAGGGAGAAAAATAAAAATGATATAAAAGCTTTTCAGAATAAAAATAGATTAGCCCAAGTATTTGTATTGTCAGCTGGAATAATTATGAATTTAATTTTAGCTTTTGCTATCTTTGCCTTTACTAATACGGGAGAAGAATATATAAAGGCTGATGATATTAATTACTCGTCATACATTAAAAATCCTAAGATAATAGTGAGTAGTGTATCACCGAATTCACCGAGTAAGACAGCAGGAATAACTTCTGGCGATGAGGTGTTGGAGTTCAGGGCTGGTGGAGACATTGCTGATTTGAAAAGTGTAGTTAGTGTTATTGATTTAGTTAAAAGAAATAATGAGTCCGACATCAAAATAGTTTTTAAAAAAGAAAATGGTGAGGTGGTAACTAGTACAGTCAGGGCGGTATTTGGAGTAACTCCTGACAGAAAAAGTATAGGTATGGGTGTTATATATGCAGAAAAAGTAAAATTATCTTTTTTGGATAGTGTTAAAAAAGGTTTTTTTGATACAAAATATTATACAGTGGAAACTGTTAAAAGTTATTATGATTTATTTGCAAAACTTTTTACTGGAAATAATGTCTTGTCTTCTCTTAGTGGTCCAGTGGGTATAGCAAAAGCAGTTGGTAACGCTAGTCAGAATAACTTAGATGATTTTTTGTCTTTTGTAGCTTTGCTTTCAATTAACCTTGCTGTCTTTAATGCATTGCCATTGCCAGCGCTTGATGGGGGTAGGATATTATTCGTGTTATACGAGTCGATAAGTAGAAGAAAAATAAATATGAATTTTCAGTACTATACTAATCTGCTAGGTTTTATATTTTTAATTGGACTTATGCTTACTGTTACTTTTTTTGATATATTTAAATAATTTAAAATAAAATTAGAATATAAAACAAAAATAAAGTGTAATTCTAATATTATAAAATCTGTGTATAATTCACTTTATAATTTGCTTATATTTAATATTTTTGCTATAATCTATGCACATTAGATTAAAAGATTTATTTTTTATTCTGATGTTGTATCGCTCTTTTAATGGTTATAATTTTAAGGAGAAGTCTAATGAAAAAATCTCTCGTCTTTGCTGGCATGATGCTAGCAGCACTCGCATTATCTGCGTCAGCCGCAGAAATGCCCGGCCCCGAGCCTAACAAGCAAACATTGTTTGCTTTCACCAATACTAACAATGGCCATGCTGTGTTAGTCGCACTCGCCCCAAATGAAACTGCAGGGAATATGCAGTCATCTGGATTTATGATCGTCACCGGTCTTGCTTTGGATAAAAAGCCTCGCTACATTGATCTTTCTGATCTCAAGCCTATCTTTGGGTCTCTTGCACCAAAACGCTTGGGTAGCGCTACATTTGCGAGCTTGACGAATCCGCGTGAGCTACATCCGGAAGGTTACTTGAAAATGTAATCCTGCTGGTCAATCATGTTAACCTTAACCCCTTTGATAAAAATATTAATTTATTTTTGTTAAGGGGGTTTTATTTTGTTTAATTTTTCTTAAAAATATGTTATATTGTGTTTATAATAATTAATATCTACCTATCGTGCACAAGTAGTAAAGATAAAAAATATGCAAAAAGAGGTTTCAAATAAAAGATTCAAGGTTTTACTTTTTTATAAATACGTTACTATTAGTAATGCAAAAGAAATGATGGAATTACATCGTGCCGTGTGTGAAGTGCTCGACCTAAAAGGTAGGATTATAGTAGCCGAAGAGGGAATTAATGGCACAGTAGAGGGAAGCGTAGAAAACACAGAAAAGTATATTACTTTTATCAGAAAAGATAAAAGATTTAAAAACATGGATATAAAAGAAAGTGAAGGTAATGGGAATGCTTTTCCAAAATTATCCGTGCGTGTTAGAAATGAAATAGTGGGAACCAGATTCCCTGCTCACATAGACCCAAGGAAGGGCACAGCACGTCACATACTCGCTGATGATTTGAATAAAATGTATAAGAATAATGAAGACTTTGTAGTTGTTGATATGCGTAATGATTATGAGTTGGCTAGTGGGCAATTCAAAAATACTTTAGATATTGGTCTTAAAAATAGTCGTGAACTAACGAGTGATGAGGTTATGAATAAGCTTAGAATACATAAAGATAAAAAAATAGTCACAGTATGTACAGGAGGAGTAAGATGTGAAAAGATGGCAGCCTACTTAGTAGATCAGGGCTTTACAAATGTGAATCAATTATACAATGGAATACATTCATATATGGAAAAGTTCCCTGGAGATGATTGGCTCGGCACACTTTACACTTTTGATCAACGTGTAACTATGCATTTTGGTGGCGACAGAGAAATTATAGGTGAGTGTTTAGATTGTAAAAATAAGACAGAAGATTATTATGATATATACGAAGATTATAAAGATAAAAATGGTAATGATAGAAAAAAAGACACTCATGTATTACTTTGTGAGTCATGTGCAGTTGCTCGTGGTGCCACAAAGCATGCTAGTAGAAAAGAAAGTGTGTTAGTATAGTTTTGTGTTTTAAAGTCTTGCTTTTTATCTTTATAAAATAGTATAATGTAAATACAAATAAAATCATGTCAACAAATAACATAAAAACCACTGTGCAAAAAAATCTAAAAGAAATATTAGTTCACGATGTTGAGGCTGCAGCTTTTCTAATTGTTTCTGTGTCATTAATTGCTAGTCTTACTTCTTTTGCTATGGATCAAAGTAAAATTGAGAAGAATCCTTCTGAAAAGGTAATTATAAAACAAATATACAATCCTCAATCAGTAGAGATAATAGATTTGGATAATGATGGTTATAATGACATGATTATAACTCATCAAGATGGACATATTGAGCATTCATATAGTAGGAATTAGTTTTACTAAAATTATTTTAATTGCAAAATAATTATTTTAAAATAAAAAATCCCCGAGCGTAAGCGAGGGGATTTATTTTTTTGTATTTAATATATAGAGGTGCTATCTTCCTGAAGTAACTAATTGAACAGCTTCTTCTCTTGCCTGCTCACAAGCAGGGAATAGGTGGGAGAAGAATGGGTGGACTTTTTCTTTTCCTAAAATCATACAGGCTTCGCGATATGCTTCTTCTTGACTGTCGCTGATATGACATACATTCCTTATCGCTCTTGGTCCAGAGTTACCTGTCCAGGCTTTTTCAAATGAATCATTCGAGTAACGATATCGTATGGTTTCCATGGTTGCCATGCTCGGGTCAGTGGGGCCTAAAAGTTCTCTAGCTAAATCAAAACAATCTTTGTTAGACACATAAGTGAAAATCATCGCAGACATAATCCCACTGGTCATATAACTGGATAAGGCAGGCATAATTGTGTCGCCATAAAGCAATGCATCCCAAGAATTTACATCTTCTATTTTTACTTTTAGGCGTGCAGCACAGATTTTTGATCCATACTTCTTCAGCCATTCAGTATTTTTTGGGTAGTGTTTCAGTACCTCTTCTGGTGTCATGTATACATCGTCTTGCAAATTACAAGTTCTCGCACCATCCATCTCATCAATCATAAGAGATTTGATAAAGTTTTTATTTGGGTATCCATCTGGCTTTACCAGTACAAAAAGAGTTTGGATTTTTGGTTGTTTGTCTCGATCTGTCATCGCATTTCTCCAGTATAAGTTTACGGCAATATCGCCAAAGAGCTAACTTTTACATACTACCATATGGGTATTTTTAATGCAAACATATATTTTTTATAATAAAAATATATGTTATAATAAGAGCAAGAATAAAATAATATCAAAAATAATTTTAAAAGTTAAAAAGTAAATATAAATATATGTTAGACATAAAATTCATAAGAGAAAATAAAGAGCTAGTTGCCATGGCTGCAAAAAAGAAAAGAATTAATTTTAATGTGGAAGACCTTTTGAAAGTTGATTCACAGAGGATAGAACTGATGCAAAAAGTAGAAGATGTAAAAGCAAAACAAAATAAAGCAAGTGAAGAGATAAGTAAAGCAAGTCCAGAAATAAGAAGCATGTTAATAAAAGCCATGTCTGACCTAAAAGCTGATATAAAAAAAGATGAGGAAAAATTAGACAAAGTCATGATGTCTTGGCGTGACCTAATGCTTAGTGTCCCAAATATTCCTGACATGAGTGTTCCTGACGGAGAGAGTGATGCTGATAATGTAGAGGTAAAAAGATGGGGCGATCCTACTGAGTTTAATTTCGAAGCAAAAGACCATGTAGAGATAATGACAAAATTAAAAATGGTAGACTTCGAACGTGGGGTCAAGGTTCATGGTTTCCGTGGTTACTTTTTAACTGGTGATGGAGTTCGCTTGTCACTTGCTATTTGGCAATATGCCATGGATTTTTGGAGTAAAAAAGGATTTACACCAGTTATACCTCCAGTAGTTGTGCGTAGAAATATTTTTATGGGCACAGGGTATCTGCCTCAGGGTGAAGATGATTTGTATAAGACTCAAGATGGTGAATATCTGGCTGGCACTGCAGAAGTTCCGATCATGGGGATGCATGCTGATGAGTTATTAGAAAACCTTGAGGGCAATCCTATAAAATATTTAGGATTCTCACCATGTTTTCGTCGTGAAGCAGGTAGTCACAGTAAAGATGTTAAGGGACTAATACGTGTTCAAGAGTTCTACAAATGGGAACAGGTTGTGTTATGTGAAGCTAGTCACTCAGTCTCTGTGCAAATGCATGAAGAGATAAACAGAAATACAGAGGAGTTCATCGAGACTCTTGGTATACCATATCACACAGTTGTTAATTGTGGAGGTGATCTCGGTATGGGACAAGTAAAAAAGTATGACATAGAATTATGGGTACCAAAAGAAGAAAAATATAGAGAGATATCTTCTGCTTCTTACTTTCATGATTTTCAAACTAGAAGATCTAATATAAAATATAAAAGCGCAGATGGTAAAAATAAATTTGCCCACTCATTAAATTGTACAGCTATACCAACTCCAAGAATATTAGTATCATTAATTGAAAATTATCAAAACGCTGATGGTAGCGTTACTGTGCCAGAAGTATTACAAAAATATATGGGAAAGGAAGTTATAAAAAATAATAATTAAATATAAATATATGCAAAATGACTTATACACACAAAAGGATTACTCTCACTTACTCGGAATACTTGGTTTTTCTGATACTATGTTAACTAATCATTTTACTTTGTATGCTGGCTATGTTACAAATGCCAATAAAGTAATTGCATTATTAGACACAGTAGAAAAAGGTGGTTATGAATACGGAGAATTAAAAAGAAGATTAGGCTGGGAAGTGAATGGTATCAAGTTACATGAAATGTATTTTGAGAACATGTGTAATAGAAAATCAGAGAATACTGAAAGTGCTGAAGAAGATATTTCTAACTTTGAAAATAATGAGAATATTAAAAATAAAATAATAGAAGCTTATGGAAGTTTTGATGAATACAAAGCAAGTCTAAAGAGGAATGGTATGACACGTGGTA
The DNA here is from genome assembly GCA_043718735.1 of bacterium. Classification (GTDB taxonomy): domain Bacteria; phylum Patescibacteriota; class Minisyncoccia; order Phycocordibacterales; family UBA5272; genus JAUPVO01. The sequence goes on from JAYSVC010000011.1 coordinate 8,065, forward strand.
TCGGTTGGGTATTATTAATAGAGGACAATGATACTAAAAAAATTTTTCACACTTGGGTAGGTGAGCACAATGTAGGGAATATAATAAATAATAAAATATTAATGGTTATGGATTGCTGGGAACATGCCTACATGACTGATTATGGTATCAAGCGTGCAGATTATATAGAAGCTTTTACAAATGCTATAGACTGGAAAGTGATAGAGGGTAGAGTATAAAAATAAGAAAAAAATATGCAACAATTTAACAATTTTACAACAAAGTCCAAAGATGCGATAAGACGTGCTCATGAAATATCAGCCGAGCGTGGTCAACAAAACGTGACACCATTACACATGATGGCATCATTACTCGCTTATGAAGACAGTATAGTCTATTCTGTTTTAGACAAAATGGAAATAGATACCATACTCTTCAATGATACTATATTAGATTCAATAGAAGTTCCAAATGGTGGATCAACTATGGCGCCATCGTATCAGATGTTTTTGACTATTGAGTTAGCTCAAGCATTCGAACGTGCAGTAAACATAGCTCAGATGACTCATGATGAGTTTGTAGCACCTGAACATATTTTTATATCTCTCTTAGATTGTTCCGGAGCACTAAAAGAAATAATTACAAGATTTAGAATAGATCGTGATGCAGTGATGTCAGTATTGCAAAATGCTCGCACACAAAACATATCTCAAAATGGTGGACTAAAGAAAAATAAAACAGTAACAAAGTATACTCGAAGTTTTACTGACTTAGCACGCGAGGATAAATTAGACCCAGTAATAGGTCGTGATGTTGAGATCATGAGGCTGATGCAAATACTTTCAAGACGCACAAAAAATAATCCTCTATTAATAGGTGAGGCTGGAACAGGTAAGACAGCAGTAGTAGAGGGGTTGGCAATTAGAATTGCTAAGGGGGATGTGCCTGAGACTTTGAAAGATAAAGAATTAGTTGCTCTCGACCTCGGCATGTTAATAGCTGGAACAAAATATAGAGGAGAGTTCGAAGACAGATTAAAAAACATAATGAAAGAAATAGAACAAAGTAAAGGAAAAATTATTTTGTTCATCGACGAACTTCACACTATCGTAGGTGCTGGTGCTGCTGAGGGAGCGGCTGATGCTGCAAATCTTCTTAAACCAGCGCTCAGTCGTGGAGAGATAAGAGCGATAGGAGCAACAACACTTAACGAATACCAAAAACATATAGAAAAAGATCCAGCACTAGCAAGAAGATTTCAACCTATAGTGATAGAGGAGCCAAACACCGATGATGCCATAGCTATACTTCGTGGATTAAAAGAAAAGTATGAAATATTCCACGGTGTTCGTATTAGTGATGAGGCGATAGTTGCTAGTGTTAACTTATCTACTCGTTATATCACTAACAGATTTCTTCCAGACAAAGCCATAGACCTGATAGATGAAGCAGCTAGTACCATGCGTATCGCCCTTGAAAATAAACCAGCAGAGTTAGATAGTGCACACAGGAAAATACAAAGATTAGAAATAGAACGTGCTGCATTACAAAAAGAATTACTGGCTCACCTGGGTGAAAAGTCAGTATCTGAAAAAAAACTTCTTGATCAAAAAATAGAGAATAGATTGTCTGAGATAGATGTAGAAATAGCTGATATACAAGATAAAGTAAAAGATTTGGAAGTTAGATATAATACTGAAAAAGAGTTAGTGGTTAGTATGCGTACCCTCAAAAAAGAAATAGAAGAACTGCGTATACAGTCTGATAACCTGCAATTACGTGCTGACCTAGCAGCGGTAGCTGAGATAAGATATGTGAAGATACCAAAATTAGAAATTAATTTACTAGAAGTAAATACCAGATTATCAAAACTTCAAAAGTCTAGACGTGTGTTAAAAGAAGAGATAACCAGTGAAGACATTGCAGGGGTGGTAGCTCGCACCACAGGTATACCACTACAGAGAATGTTACAAGAAGAGCAAGAGAAATTAATAAATATGGAGAATTATCTGAAAGCAAATGTAATAGGTCAAGATGATGCTATATTAAAAGTTTGTGATGCTGTCAGACGTTCACGTGTTGGCATATCAGACCCTAACAGGCCTATCGGCTCATTTTTATTCCTTGGTCCAACTGGAGTAGGTAAAACAGAATTAACAAAGTCCCTCGCTAACTTTATGTTCAATGATGAAAAGGCATTGATTAAGATAGACATGAGTGAATACATGGAGAAGCATAGTATATCAAAATTAATAGGTAGTCCAGCTGGTTATGTTGGTTATGATGAGTCTGGCTTTTTAACCGAAGCAGTAAAGCATAGACCTTACGCTGTTATACTTTTTGATGAAGTAGAAAAAGCTCATCCTGACGTATTTAATTTATTATTACAAGTATTAGATGAAGGTAAATTAACTGACAATAAAGGTCGCGTAGCTAATTTTAAAAACACTATTATAATTATGACTAGTAATATTGGTAGTCAATTCATACAAAAGATGCAAGGTTTTGGTTTTTCAAATGAGCACTCAGGTAGTGAATATAACAATGTAAAAGAAAAAGTTTCTGATTCTTTAAAAGATTTTTTTAAGCCAGAATTCTTAAACAGATTAGATGACATAATAATTTTTGATATATTAACAAAAGAAAATATAGAAAAAATAGTTAGAATGCAAATCACGGAAATAGAAAAAAGATTAGCTGAAAAAGATATTACTATAAACGTAACAGAAGAAGCGATAACCTTGATAGCTGAAAAGTCTTACGATCCAAAATTCGGAGCAAGGCCGATAAGAAGATATGTACAGACAAATATATTAAATAAAATAGCTAGTCAAATCATAAATGGAGTCTATATAAAGGGTGGGAATGTAGAAGTCTCGGTAAAAGATTCTGAATTATTAGTTATGAATAAGAAAAAAACTAAAAGCATACAATTAGAAAAAATCCATGAACATAAATAGAATCAAGATTGTAAATGATTTTAACTTAGAAAAAGAAAGTAATGATATAAGTATAAATAAAAATATTTTATACAAAATGTCTCGTGAGCATCGAGTAGAAAATAACTGGTCACTAATACATGCTCAAAAGTTAGCATTAGAAAATAAGGTAAAACTTTTTGTGGTATACACTCATTATGATAAAAAATGGGAATGTGTTTCGCGTACGGTAGACTTTATCTTAGATAATTTATCATTAGTGCAAAAAGATTTATTTGAAAAAAATATTTCTTTTGAATATGTGAATATAAATCATAGAGTAGGAGCGAGTATTAAAAATAAAACTAGTGAATTTATAAGTAATTACTGCATAGAAAATAATATAGGGTTAGTGGTTACAGACATGGCACCTCAGAGAGAACATAATTGTTGGCAAGAAGATTTTTTAAATAATCAGAAAAAACTAAATAAAAATATACCACTACATGTAGTAGATTCTAGAAATATTATACCGATTTGGATTACTAGTGATAAGCAGGAATTTGCAGCTAGAACAATTAGAACAAAAATATACAAAAAAATAGAAGGATTCGTAATGGGTGCTGAAAATAAATTTATAAAAATAAAAAAACATATACACAATGATGAAAAATATGTGCAAAACATATTTAAAAATACTGATTGGGTAAAAATTAGAAAAGATTTTAAATGCATAGAAAGTGATTTAGTTTTTGAGACTACTAATTTTCTTTCTGGTGAAGCAGAAGCTAAAAAAGTTTTAAATACATTTTTAAAAGAAAGATTAGAAAATTATGACACAGATAGAAATGTGGCCACACTACGTGGACAGTCAGACTTATCGCCCTATATTACTTTTGGGATGATAAGCAAGCAAGATATTTTTAACATTATTTTAGATAAATATAAATTAGAAGTCACTGACGTCCTAGATCCTGAGAAAAATGGCTCAGGTAATGCAATGCAAGAAAATCAAACAGGGTTAGAAGATAAATTATTAAAAAGCATAAGAGCATTCGTCGAGGAGTTGGTAATTAGGGGTGACCTGACTGACAATTATGTCTATCACAATAATGATTATGATAATTTTAACGGTCTGGCTGATTGGGCAAAGCTTTCTTTGAATAAAGGTAGGAGCGATAAAAGAGAATATTGTTATGAATTAAAAGATTTTGAAAAAGCAAATACTCATGATACATTGTGGAATGCTGCACAAAATGAGATGATGAGAAGTGGTAAAATGCATGGTTATATGCGTATGTATTGGGCGAAAAAGATTTTAGAATGGACGGAAAATCCAGAAGAGGCAATACTGATTGCTATATATTTAAATGATAAATATAATCTTGATGGCTGGTGTCCTAATGGTTTTGCTGGGATACTTTGGAGTATCGGTGGACTACATGATAGGGCATGGTTCCCGAGGCCTATTTTTAGCACTATACGCTACATGGCTGTTTCTGGTTGTGAGAAAAAGTTTGATATAAAAGAATATAAAAACAAATGGAATCAGGGCCAGAGAAACGTATTAGAAAATAAGCTTTTTTAAATTATTTTAATATTTATTAATATCTATGATATAATATATTATATAAAAATCATATGCAAAATCACAATCATAAAGAAAATATATTTTCTAAAATCTTTTCTTTTACAAATATATTAATTTTAATAGCATTATCACTAATCTCTTTTTTTATCTGGAATAAGGCACAAACAGTTAAAAAAGAATCAGAACCAGTAGTCGTTAATATAAATGAAAGAGATCATCGTATAGGTAATCCAAATGCGAAAGTTACTATTATCGAGTATGCAGACTTACAATGTCCAGCATGTCGTGCTTATGAAGATATTACTGGTCCAGTAGTAGCTGAATATGCTGATAAAATTAATTTTGTATTCAAGCATTTTCCTTTAACTCAAATACATACAAATGCAATGCTAGCAGCGATATCAACTGAGGCTGCAGCTAAGCAAGGAAAGTTTTGGGAAATGAAAAAAGTACTATATGAAAAACAATCAGAATGGTCTAATGCATTAGATGCAAGAACTAAAATAATATCTTATGCTGCAAGTATAGGACTAGACGTTAAAAAGTTTGAAGCAGACTTATCAGATAAAACTTTAGAAGAGCTTGTAATAGCCAGCTTAAAAGAAGCGAATGCACTGTCTTTGTCAGGCACACCAACTTTTATTATTAATGGAAAAAGAGTGGAAACTAGTGAAATAGGCTCAGTAGAAAAATTAAAAGCTTACATAGATAAAGAATTAACAAAATAATAAATAAAAACATATGAGTATAATAAAAGATTTCTTTTTAAAGAATGCAGCAAAGTTCGGAACACGTAACCTGCCAAAGGATCAGCAGGAGATGATAATGAATATCGTCGAGAAAAATCCTTCACTATTTGAAAAAATAGCAACAGAGACAAAAGCGCTCACCGACGCGGGTAAGCCAGAAATGTATGCCACTTTTGAAGTAATGCAAAAGTATCAAAAAGAATTACAGGGCGTAATGGCAGGAGAAGATCAAAATAAATTAAAAGAAATGGCAGATACAGTGATGAAAGATGTAAAAGAATAGGGTACACTTTTAAGTAAAATTTTTAAAATAAAATGCACATCTTGTGCATTTTATTTTTATGTGTTTTTATGTTATAATAATCATAAGAAAATAAATTAAATATAAAATAAAGATATGAAATTAAGTATAGGTATAGTAGGATTACCAAATGTAGGAAAATCAACAATGTTCAATGCATTAACTAAAAATAGTGTGCCAGCTGAGAATTATCCATTCTGTACTATTGATCCGTCTGTTGGTATTGTTGAGGTTCCCGACAAAAGACTGTGGGACTTGTCAATATTATCACAAACAAAAAAGACAGTTCCGGCCGTAGTTGAGTTCGTTGACATTGCAGGACTTGTAAAGGGGGCCAGCACTGGTGAGGGGCTAGGTAATAAGTTTTTGTCTCACATACGAGAGACTGACGCAATTGCTGAGGTGGTGCGTATTTTTGAAGATGAAAAAGTTATGCATGTAAATGACAAAGTAGATCCACTTTTTGACATTGAGGTTATTAATTTTGAATTAATGCAAGCAGATCTCGAGACTTGTAAAAATAGAAAATCAAATATACAAAAAGATGTGAAGAAAGGGGATAAGAAGTTTATTATGTTAGATAATCTAATAGATAGACTAGTCTCAAATCTTGAAGCAGATAAATTAGTATCACAAATGTATGAATATAAAGCAAATGGTGACATAGAAAACTTTACAGAAGAAGAAATCAAAGAAATAAAAATGCTTAATCTAATCACTGCTAAAAAGTTTTTATATGTTTTAAATAAAAAAGCAGGAGGAAAGAATCTGGATGAGATCAATGATCCAAGATATATGGCATTAATAGATTTTCTAAGTAAAAATAATTTTGAATATGTAGTCATAGATGCAAAAATAGAAGATGAATTAAAAGATTTTGAAGGAGAGGAAAAAGAAATGATGCGTGTGGAACTGGGTGGAAAAAGCGATGGTATAAAAGATCTTATAGTTGGTGGATATAAGATGCTTGGACTAGAGACATACTTTACAACCGGAGTAGAAGAGACTCGTGGCTGGACTGTTAAAAAGGGTAGCACAGCGCCTGTAGCAGGGCAGGCGATACATACTGATTTTAAAGATAAGTTTATACGCGCTCAAGTTGTAGATTGTGATACTTTGTTAGAACTTGGATCCTTTGCAAAGTGTAAAGAAACTGGAAAACTTAGAATGGAAGGAAAAGAATATATAGTAAAAGATGGCGACGTGATAGAGTTTTTTGTGTAGTAAAAAAGTGCAATAAATAATTATAAAAAACAACAAAATAAAATAGCCACAAAATATATTTAATATTTTGTGGCTATTATTTTTTTAAATTACTTTAGTATGACTTTTCTAGATCTTACATTTCATTATGAGAATAAGTAAGGTCTACTTTTTTAACTGCACTATATTTTTTAATATCATACAAATCTAAGTTTTTAAAACTGCCTACACTATTAGCTCGGAACAACTCTACGAATTCTGGATTACTTGTGGCCGCCTCTTTTAATATATCAAACTCTTTAATTTTCAAAAGTCTACCATAATTAGTAGAGCAGTGTCCACTAGAATTACCAGTAGACAAGTAGTGCCCATCAGGCAAGTTATCAAAGGTTTTAATCTTTAAATAAATGGAAACTTCTGGTTTTGTTTCAATTACAGTCTTAATAAAACCGAGCTCTTTGTAATCATCCTGCTTTGCAGAAGAGAAGTCACTCACCATAGCATATACTTCCTCACCTTCTGCAAAGTGATTCACCGGACGCAGATTAGGAAAATATATATCTAGTCCATTATTTTTCTTTAAAGAATCGCTCAGATTAGAAGATAACAAAGTCAATAAGGCTCCGTCACATGTCTCCAAGTCATAAGCAGTATTAGAATAAATATTTTGCACAAATTGACAGACTGCATTTGCATTTAAGCTGCCGATATTATTTAAATGCACAGTTTTCAAATTAAGAGCCACGCCATTTATTTTAGCCAAGTATTCTAATAACGTAGTGGTAAGATTTTTTTGAACGACACCTTTGATTATCATTTGTATTCCTTAAAAGATCAAAACCTAGAGACGCTAGGTGCGTATAAACACATACTAACTAATTATTGAAATAAAGTCAAATTATGATATTGCGTCACAAAAAACCACCTAACATGTTATAATAATTAAGATGAAAAAAACTAATCACATATTTTTAAGTGTATTTTTTATATTTAGTTTTTTATTTTGTGTTATAAATACACAAAGCTCTTTTGCTTTACTTACGAAGGATTTAAAATTAAATTCAGCAGGTCTTGAAGTTATAGAATTACAAGAGTATTTAATTAAAAATAACTATTTAAAAGTAAAAGCTAATGGTAATTATGGCTTGGCTACACAAAAAGCTGTCAAAGATTTTCAGAAAAAAAATAAAATAAAAATAACAGGACAAATAGGTCCAGTGTCTAGGAGCGTGATTAATAAAAACAAAACTACAACCACAACTACAGTGGTAACGCTACCACCTTTTTCAAAGGATATAAAAGATATTTTAAATAAAAACTTTACAGTTGGAACATGGGTGCCATATTGGAGAAAATCTAGTGGTACAGAAGAGGTGATAAAAAATATAAATAAAATAGATATTATATCTCCATTCTCTTTTGAGATGAGAAGTGATGGAACTTTTACTGACCCTATGAAGCTAGATACAGGGGCATATGCAGACATGATAAAGGTAGCAAAAGAGAATGAAAAAATTATAATACCAAGTATATTATGGTGGGCTACTGGCACAGGACGTGATGACCTACACAATGTTCTTAGCGACAAAGAATCTAGGCTGTCATTGATAAATGACATAAAGTTAACAGTAAAAAAATATAATTTAGATGGCATAGACATAGATTTTGAAAATAAAAAAGCTGAGACGAGAGAACCTTTTAATACTTTTTTAACAGAGCTTTCAAAAGAGATGCATGCAAGTGGCAAGGTTCTGATTTGTACCATAGAAGCCAGAACCCCACTAGATTCAAAGTATGCTAATCTCTCAGCTGAAGCCTATCAAGCTAAATTAAAAGAGGTGGACTACAGTAATGATTTTAAAACTATAGGAAAAGTCTGTGACCAGGTCCGTATCATGGCTTATGATCAGCAAGATGACGATAAACAACTAAATAATCTAAGACAAGAAAACAACACAGCCTATAAGCCAGTAGCTGATATAGATTGGGTAGAAAAAGTCTTGACTCTCGCCATGCGTGATATAGAGTGGAAGAAAATAATAGTAGGTGTTCCAACATATGGCAACAAATACGAAATCACTCGTGACATAAATGGTAAAGTAAATAATTATAAAAAAATAGGTAGCATGAATTATTTTTATGCTGATGCTGAAGTAAAAGAAAAAAACTTAACACAGATTAGAAATGCCAGCGGTGAATTAAGTTATACATATGTAGACATAAACAAATTGAAAGAATATTATGTAGTGTATAGTGATGCGGAGGCGATAGCACAAAAAATAAATATAGCAAAGTTATATAAAATAGGAGGCATAGCTATATTCAAAGTTGACGGCAATAATGATAAAAATATTTGGAGTAAAATATAAAAGTATAATAAGATATTTAGTTGACAAAAAATACCTTTAAGTTTATAATATATTTGTATTCATGTATGTTAAGTTATTCTAATTATCGTAATCAGAAAACTTATTTTTTAAAAAGGAAATATCGTGAACTTGAAACTTTCAAAATTTGCAACTAGTCTGATTCTAATCTCTTTTGCTTTATTTTCTGCACAAACAGAGGCAAAGCGTTTTGGAGGGTTTAGAAGCAAACCAAGCGTGTCCAGATCAGCACCATCACCACAACCTCCAAAAGAAGTAGTGGTAAAAGACGGCACAAGTATAGGCAGAAGCTTAGCAACGGGCGCAGCTCTTGGTGTTGGTCTTGGCGTGGGTACAGCCGCAGTAGCTGCTGTCCTTAGTCCAAGTGATCAAAAAAAATGTCGTGAAAGCGTATCTTTTTTTGAAGCACATGAAGAAGCCTGTAAAGCAATTACAGGAAAATAATAAATTATTTTCCTTCAAAACAAAACCTGGTTTACTTTAAAATAAATCAGGTTTTTTATTTTGTATATTGTAAAGTTTCTCTACTTTATTTTTTTATAGATTTATGGTATAAATAATATAAGAAACAAATATGTCAAAAGATTACTATACATTATTAGGCGTAGATAAAAAAGCTAACAAAGACGAGCTTAAAAAAGCTTTTTATAAGTTGGCAGCAAAACATCATCCAGATAAGGGTGGTGATGAAGCAAAATTCAAAGAAGTTAACGAAGCTTATCAGGTTCTTTCTGATGACAAGAAAAGAAAAGAATATGATATGTATGGACAGACTTTTAATGGCGCAGGATCAAATACTGGAGGACAACAAGGTCAAGGATTTGGTGGTTTTGGAGGATTCAATCCAAATGATTTCCAAAATATGCAATTTGACATGGATGATATCGGTGATATTTTTGGAGATATGTTTTCTGGTTTCGGAGGATTCGGTGGACCAAAAGAAAGAAGAGGTCGTGACATGTCAGTAGACATTGAGATTAATTTTAAAGAGGCGGTATTCGGAACAGAGAGAAAGGTAATGATAAATAGAACTTCAAAATGCGTAACTTGTAAATCAACAGGTGGTGACGCTGCCTCTGGCAAAATAACTTGCATAAAATGTAATGGCAAGGGACGTGTGCACGAAATGAAGAGAACAATGTTCGGAAATATGCAAGCTCAGAGACTGTGTAATGATTGTGATGGAGTTGGTCAAGTATATAAAGATAAATGTAAAGATTGTAAAGGTGAGGGTGTTAAAAGTGGAAAGTTTGATTTGAACATCCCTGTCCCAGCTGGTATTAATAATGGAGAGATGTTGAAAATGACGGAAATGGGTGAAGCGGTTCGTGCTGGCACATCAGGTGATATGTTCATAAAAGTCCGTGTACAACCTGATAAAGTCTGGCACAGAGAGAACAATGACCTCGTTATGGATCATAGTATAAAACTCACTGATGCACTACTCGGTATTAAACACAAAGTTGTGGGTCTTGATGGTGACATAGAAGTCATCGTTGATGGAGGGATAAGTATAGGCGAAGCTATTAGAATACCAGGGCGTGGAGTTCCATTTGGACAAAGAAAGCAACGTGGTGATGCAATCATTAACTTAGAAGTAGAGCTTCCAAAAAAACTTTCTAAAAAAGCAAAAGATTTAGTCAAAGAATTACAGGAGGAGGGTCTGTAGTGAGTAATAAAAATAAGATAAAATAGTATGCTAATTATCTTTATTTTTTCAACGCTTTGTTTTTTGTTTTACTGCCTATTTTGGTTTTTTAGAATAAAAAGACTTATAAAAGTTAGTCGAAAATTAATAAATAAGACAAAAAACTATAGTCACTTTGACGATACAAATAAATTAAAAGTTCTATTTGTTGGAGATAGTACTGGTGTTGGGGTTGGAGCTTCTAATAATAAAGATTCCTTGGCTGGAAGATTTTCTAGAGATAATCCTAAATGGAATATAGTAAATAAGTCAATAAGCGGAAGAAGAACTATTTAAATAGTAGAAGATTTGAAGTTAATTAAAAGTAATTCTTTTAGCTTAATTATTATTCTTGTCGGAAGTAATGATATAACACATTTTACAAACTTAAAAAGTCTTGAAGGTAGTATTAATGATCTATTGAGTGAAGCAAAGAGGGTGAGTGTAAAAGTTATTTTAACTACTTGTGGAAGCATAGGCAGTGCAAAGATTTGTCCAAAGTTCCTAACTTACTTATGGAGAGCTTACTATATGAAATTAAGAAAAACTTTTATTTTTTCTACTAATAAAAACAACGTATTATATGCAGAATATTTTAAACAAAAAAGTAAGGATCAATTTTATTTAAATTCAAAAAAATATCAAGCAGAAGATTTCTTCCACCCTAGTTCAGAAGGTTATGCTATATGGTATATAGAATTAAAAAAAGCTATATTAAAAGTAATATAATTTTATATAGTAGAAAAATATCTCTAAAAATGTTATAATATAAGTATGAATAAATCATATTTAAAACAAATATTTTGGGATATTGATGAGGAAAATATTCCTAATCTTAGCAAGGAAAGCATAATAAAGAGATCTATTTCTTTTGGAACTTTACCTGTAATACAAAATATGTTTTCAAGTTTTGACAGGTTGTATATAAAAAATATCTTCTCAGACATGAACCCAAAAACTACTACAGAAAGACGATATAATTATTTTAAGAATTTACTAAACTAAACTAAACTAAGCTAATCAAATTAAAATTTATAATAAACATATGCTATATAAAAATACTATTACAGACAAAATGTACGAAGTGGCAGATAAACTAAAAGATATTTTAGATGAGAGTTATTATTTAGCTGGTGGTACTGCATTGTCATTACAAATAGGACATAGAGAGTCTGTAGACTTGGATTATTTTACTAACAACAACATAAATACAGAAAAATTATTTGACGAAATAGTAGAAAAATTAAGTAATTCAAAAGTAATAAAAACCTACGAAGAGAAAAATACTCTGTGGTTAAATATTGATGAAGTAAAACTTTCTTTTATAACTAGAAAAACAAAATTACTGAAAGATAAAGTATTAGATGATATTTTTGTTATGGCCAACATTGAGGATATTTTAATAATGAAGCTTTCGGCTATTTGTTCACGTTCTGAGTACAAAGATTATTATGATTTATCTTGCATCTCAAAAATTATTGACTCTAGAAAATGGATAAATATCTGGGATAGTATAAATGAAAACTCTGACCCACTATCTTGGATCGTAGCTCTTGATGATTTTGAAAATGTAGAATCTATGAATTTGTCAGGAGAAAATATTATAAATAGATCTGAAATAAAAAGTATACTTAAAAACACTTTGCAAGATATAAATAAATTTGCTAACTTAAATTAAGTTTAAAATAAAAACACCTCTAAGATTTCTCTTAGAGGTGGCAAGCTTTTGAGTCCTTGCGTTGTGACTGGCGGGGTTGCTTTCGGCACTTGGAAGATTTTAGGTCCCAAAGCTACTCACTTTTACAGTATATCAGATACAAATATTTTGTCAAGTGTATTTTATATTTGAAAAATGTTATAATATTTATATCAAAAATAAGCTTAATTTATATAGTTATTTTAAATAATTAAATAAAAGTCTTTTAAAATACTTAATTTAAAATATAATAAAAATCTAAAAACATGGCAGAAAAAAAATCTAAAAAAGTAGAAAGTGTAGTAGAAGAAGTAGTGCAAAATGACAGAATAATCAACGCCCCAATAGTAGAGGAAATGCGTAAAAGTTATCTCGATTACGCAATGAGCGTTATAACTAGTCGTGCATTGCCTGATGCTCGTGATGGACTAAAACCAGTACATCGTCGTATATTATATGCCATGAACCAAATCGGTTTATATCCTACTGCAAAGTTCCGTAAATCAGCAGCGGTAGTTGGTGAAGTGTTAGGTAAGTATCATCCGCATGGCGATGCTAGCGTGTACGATGCGATGGTAAAATTAACTCAAGAGTTTTCAACTCGTTACCCATTAGTTTTTGGTCAAGGTAACTTTGGGTCTGTTGACGGTGACAACGCTGCGGCCATGCGTTATACCGAGGCTAAAATGAGTAAGGTGGCAATGGAGATGATGCGTGACATTAACAGTGATACTGTAGACATGCGCCCCAATTATGACGGTAGTTACAAAGAGCCGGTAATATTACCAACACTCGTTCCAAATCTTTTACTAAATGGGACACTTGGTATTGCAGTTGGTATGGCGACGAATATACCACCACACAATATGAACGAAATATTAGATGCGACAATGCACCTAATTGATAATAAAAATGCAACAGCAGAAGAGATAAGCGATTTTGTAAAGGGTCCTGATTTTCCAACTGGGGGACTCGCTTTTAATGAAGCAGACATCCGTCACGCATCAGCTACTGGTCGTGGAGGTGTGCTTTGTCGTGGTGAAGCTGAGATAGTAGAAAGTAAAAATGGACAATTCCAAATCATAATTACAAGCCTTCCTTACCGTGTTAATAAAGCCGAGATGCAAGAGAAGATAGCTGCTCTTATCAATGACAAAAAAATAGAAGGTATCAAGGGTATACGTGACGAATCTACCGCTGATGTGCGTGTGGTGATTGATTTAAAATCAGGAGCTCAACCAGAAAAAGTTTTAAATTTACTTTATAAATATACAGACCTCGAAACTACTTTCCATTATAATCTTGTAGCTATTGTTGATGGAGCACCACAAACTATTTCAATAAAAGTTGCTCTCGCTGAGTTTATAAAGCACCGTCAAGAAGTTGTTCGTCGTCGTTGTGAATTTGATTTAAAAAAGGCGTTAGAACGTGAACATATATTGCTCGGACTTAAAAAAGCTCTCGACCATATCGATGAGATAATTAAATTAATACGTGCAAGTAAAGATACTCCTGAGGCTCACGAGAACCTAATGAAGAAATTCAAATTTTCAACATTGCAAGCGACAGCAATACTTGAAATGAAGCTACAACGCTTAGCAGGTCTCGAGAGGAAGAAAATAGAAGATGAGTTAAATGCTGTGCAGAAATTAATAGCTGAACTAAGGGAGATACTTTCTAGTGAGAAGAAGATGTTAAAAATTATTAAAGATGAATTAAAAGAAATCAAAGAAAAATTTGGTGATGCGAGACGTACTAAAATAGTGAAGCATGGATTGAAAGATTTTAACCCAGAAGATTTAATATCAGAAGAAGATGCTGTTTTGGTCTACACAAAAGGAGGATACATAAAGAGAACTAACCCAGAAGAATTTAAAACACAAAAGCGTGGAGGTGTTGGTGTTGTAGACCTTGATACAAAAGAAGAAGACTTTATAACCATGACGCTCACTGCTAGTACTCACGCCGACTTACTATTCTTCACAGACAAGGGTAAGGCTTATAAGATTAAGATGTATGACATAGCCGAAGGTAAACGTGCAACCAGAGGCAAAAATGTAATGAACTATCTACAGCTTACTGAGAATGAGAAAGTTACAAGTATTTTAGAGATTCCTAAAAATGCAAATCATTCAGAGCTTGGTATTATGATGGTTACCAAGATGGGAACAGCTAAAAAGTGCAGTGCTGAAAGTTTTAAAGATGTAAGAAGGAGTGGAATAATTTCTATTAGACTAGACGAGGGTGATGAACTCGTGAATACATTACTGGTAAATGCTGGCGACAGCGTAATCTTAACCACTAACAATGGACAAAGTATACGTTTTGATCAAGATGATGTGCGTGAGATGGGTCGCACTGCAGGAGGGGTGCGTGGGATGTTGCTAAGTAAAGGTGACAGTATAGTTGGAGCTGAAAGTATATTAAAAGGCGATAAAAAATCAAAACTTTTAATTATAACTGAAAATGGATATGGTAAGATGACTCCACTTACTGAATATAAAATACAAAATAGAGGTGGATCAGGAATTAAAACTGTAAAAGTCACAGAAAAAACTGGTAAGCTTATAACCGCAAAAGTCATAGAAGATGAGAATGGGGAAATATTAGCGGTTTCAAAACAGTCTCAAGTAATTAAAACAGAAGTGAAAAGTGTTGCTACCAGTGGCCGAGATACTCAGGGAGTTAGAGTTATGAGATTACGTGATGGAGACAGTATTGCTAGTTTGTCTTTGTTATAGTTATAAAAATCTTATAACACAAAATAAAATAAAAAGATCTACAGTGCAAAACGCATTATAGGTTTTTTTATTTTGTGTTATAATTTATATAAATAAAACATATGGCATTTCTATCACCCAGACAAATGATTGACGAATTAAATATAAAACCAGGATCTAATATTGTTGATTTAGGTTCCGGCTCAGGAGCATACATCTATGAAGCATGTAGGGTTAATAAAATTAACAACCATAATGGTAAGATTTTAGCGATAGATATAGATAAGGTAAAGCTAGATCTAGTGCGTGACACAGCAAAAGTTGGAGGTTTTATGGTAGAAACAATGATTGCTGATTTGGATAATAAGCTAATACTTTCTGATTACAGTGCTGATTACATAATATTAGCTAATACTTTACACATGATAGATAACAGAGAGCAGTTAATCTCAGAATGTTCACGCATATTATCGCCAGCAGGATATTTACTTTTTGTAGAATGGCAAGACAGAGAAAGTCTCCTCGGTCCCACAAAAGAAATGAAAGTAAACAAAGAAGAAGTGCTTACCATGTTTCGTTCTAATGGTTTTGATCTTAAAAAAGAGTTATCCGCAGGAGATTATCATTATGCATTTATATTTTCAAAATAGTCTGCTATAATTGTATTATGTTAGATAATATTTTAAAAGATAAGTCTCAATTATTTAAAACTATAACCATAGTCTTATCTGTTGTAATTGGTTTGGTTGCTATACTTATATTTTCTGGTAAGTTTCCAGGAGTAGAAAGCACTGCAAAGAAAAATACTAATCAAGTAACTTTAGAAGTGTGGGGGTCTCTTCCTGACAAAACTTTTCGTGATGCATTAACAGCTTACCAGACCGAGGGGAATGCTCCAATCTCTATAACATATCTAAGCTACTCAAAAGATATTTTAACTAAAAAGTTAATAGAAGCATCATCTCAAGGAGTGGCTCCTGATCTAGTTCTCGCTCCATACTCAGAATTACTTTCCGTATCAGGATTGCTACAGATTATACCGTATAGTTACATGACTGAGCTTGAATTTAAAAATATATTTGTAGATGGAACACATATATTAGCAACCCCATTTGGTTCTAGTATGTATCCAGTTTTAGTAGATCCAAATATTATGATTTTTAATAAAAAGATTTTATCTGAAAATGGATTTTCTAATGCTCCTGCTTTTTGGACAGATTTCCCAAAATACCAAGACAAATTAACTACATATGATAGTGATAATAAGCCTGACCAGTCAGCTTTTGCTATTGCTGCTAATAATGTCATGAATAAAGATTTAATTTTATATACACAACTATTACAATTAGATTCTAATCCAGCAAAGCCAATATGGGGTAAAGGAGAAAACAATACTATCTCTCTTGATTATAATCTTAATGTTGGACTAACAGGTGCCAATTACAGTGACGTAACTTCTAATCTCTATAAAATATTAAAATTTCAAACTGCTTTTTCTGACCCACAAAAAAGTAGCTTTACTTGGAGTGAGACTGATAAGGTCGATATAGAAAAGTTCATATCTGGTAAGCTTGGCATTTATTTTGGAAAAGCTAGCGACATAGATTATATAAAATCAAGTAACCCTAATCTTGATATTGGACTTTATTTTATGCCACAAATGCAAGATGCAAAGTTTCAAAGTGTTTCAGGTGAGATGTTAACTGTTGGCATCACAAAATCTGCAAAAGACGTTCCTTATGCAGTTAATATGGCGCAGATAATATCAGGAAAGACTTTTTCTAGACAGCTTTCTCTGTTTACGGGTATGGCAGGAGCCAGAAAAGATGTTCTATACGGCGCAGATGGGTCAGAGAGGTCAGAAGTAGTGGGCAGAAGCTCACTTGTTATGAAGTTAATTTATAATAATAATCCTATAGCTATAAAATCCGCCATCTATAAGCTGTATGACAATATATTATCAGGAAGGAGAACATTGCAAGAGGCTACAGAGATATTCGGAAAAGAATGGGATTACATTTACGGTAAGAATAAAGAAATATAAAATAAACATAACCTAAAACAAAAACAGTATAAATATATGAAAGAAAATAATTTTAAATTACTAGCTCAAAATACGGCAGGTACAAATGGGGGTTCAGTAAGTATTGTAACATGTGGTAATGATGGTGTAGTAGAAAATGCTTGCACCATAGATGACTTAGTCGGTCTTGCTGATAATATAGGTAATTATGTTATATCAGTAATTTTCCCAGCTGTATTTTTTATTGGTTTACTTTTTACTATATATCCTATATTAAAAGATCCAACTAATCCTCAAAATCTAAAAGAGTCAAAAGGAAGAGGTTTAAAACTTCTAATAGGTTCTGCATTTATGCTTGGGGCTTATCTTTTGGTAAAAGCTGTACTGTCTTCAATAGGTGTCAAGAATCCTAATTTGATAAAAGGTACAGTTGGTATACAAGACTTTTTAGTAACTCACTCTTATGCAGCTGGAAATGCTTTTAGTAATCCGTTGGATGACGTCAGTATACAGAATATAATACTTGGCATTGTGAATATTTTAACCTTTGCAGCCTTTATTGGTATAGTTTTAGGATTAGTGCGCGGAGTTATGCTTCTAATGCTTGGTCAGCAGAATCCTGAGTATATAAAAAAAGGTAAACAGTGGATAATTTATACTTTGTTAGTAGCTGCTATAGTCTTTGGGGCTGAGATGTTATATAATATTATTAATACTACAGTGACAGGCGTATTAAATTAAAATAATTATAAATAAAATAAATAGCCATGTTAACAAATTTTACAGCCTTTATAAATAGTCTAATCACTTTACTTAGTGGTGGAGTTGCGACACTTTTAATGACCGTCGCTTTTATCGCTTTTCTTTGGTCTGTCATTAATTACATTTGGAAAAGAAGAAATGGTGATACTAATGGCTTAGAACAAGCAAAAACTATATTATTTAGTTCTGTTTTTGGATTGTTTGTTATGGTGAGCGTGTGGGGGTTAGTTAATTTTTTAGCAACTGGACTACTTGGTGCTGACGCTACAAAAACTACAATACAAAAACCGCAGACTAAGTTTTAATAATTAAAATAAAATAGTAATAAAAAATATGTTAAATAATTTATCAACATTAATAGGGGGGGGTAAAAATATAGCAGTAGGTATTGCTGGTCTTCTTATGACTATTGCTTTTATTGCATTTGTGCTCTCTGTAATTAATTTTATAATTAAAAGAGTCAGAGGTGAGGCTAATGGCTTAGAGCAAGCTAGAAATATGCTATTTGGTGCTATCTTTGGATTATTTATAATGGTGGCTGTGTGGGGTATTACTAATTTTATAGCATCTAATCTTGGTATAACTCTTGGAGGTTGTGCTTCACAACCTAGTCCAATACCAGGACAAAGGGTTCAAGATAATTGTACTGGTTCTGGTTCAAATACAACTAACGCTAATACTAATACAAACACTAATACAAATAGCCCTATAAATCAAAATGAGATAGATAGAGGAGGGCAAGATACTACAATTATAAATGGACTTTTTTAACAAAATAATAATAAATAAAATATATGGACTCACTTAAAACTTTTGTAAATAGCTGGACAGACTTTATAGGTACATCAATAGCTGGTTTATTTTTAACTACAGCTACAGCAGTATTCTTTTATGCAGTGGTTAGATTTATATTAAAGAGATCGGGTGGCGATGCAAAAGGACTAGAAGATGCAAAAAGCATGCTTGGCTGGTCAGTAGTTGGTCTCACTGTAATGTTTTCTATTTGGGGTATAGTTTCTTTTTTACAAACAGGAATACTTGGAAGTAACAACAAGACTCAGATATCAGCTCCTAGCATAAAGGTGACACCTTAATCTGTTGTGTATAAACACATTGCAACTAGGTGTTTTAAAGCTTATAATTAAATTATATAAGATTTAAAACTTGTATTCATGCTTATAAAGTGTGAAAAGTTAATAGTAATTAAAATTTAAAAATAATAAAAAATATGATAAAAAATTTAAACAGTTTTTTCAAAAAAGGAATTATAACAGTATCAATGCTCGCTATTGCTGGTTCCGCTTATGCACAAAATGCACAAAATCTTAATGCTCCTATTATACCACCATCAGCAGGAGGTAGTAACAGCAGTATTGGAGCAAGCTTACAAAATGTAGTAGCTGGATTTAAAAATATTTCAACAGGAGTATACAGTTCACTAATGGTTGTGGCACTTATTGCTTTTTCTTTTGGAGTGATCAAAACTTTGATTTCAAGTAAACCTCAAGATAAAGCTGATGGATTAAAATCTATTGGTTTTGGTATCATTGCTTTATTTGCACTCGTTGGTGTGTGGGGATTAGTGTCATTCCTTTCTGCTAACTTAGGTATTGGAGTTGGAGGTGACATACCAACACCAGGAGTTCCGACAGGAGTTAGAACTTACTAATTATTTTTTTGAATAATTAAAAATAGTTTTTTAAAAATACAAATAAATATTTTAAATATTTATTTGTATGAATTAAAACATAATTTTAAAAAACCATGAATAAAAACAA
Organism: bacterium; assembly: GCA_043718735.1. Lineage (GTDB taxonomy): Bacteria > Patescibacteriota > Minisyncoccia > Phycocordibacterales > UBA5272 > JAUPVO01. Next base: position 27,859 of record JAYSVC010000011.1, read on the forward strand.
TGTAACAGGTGTAGTGCAGAATCAAGCAGTAGCAAAAATACAAGATAAGATTTTAACTGAAATAGTTAGTCCATTATTAGGTCTCGCTACCGCTGTTGCTTTTGTGTTATTTTTATTTGGAATGGTTAGGTTTTTGGTTGCTAAGTCTAATGGAGAGAGTGAAAAATTTGAACAAGGAAAAAAGCATTTACTTTGGGGTGTTACAGGTCTTTTTGTTATGTTGTCTATGTGGGGCATCTTAATTATGATTGCTGGATTTACTGATTCAAATATTTGGTTCGCAAAATAATATTTAAAAACTACATTTTTTGGAATATTATTTTTATGTTATAATAAAAATAAGAATTAAATTATATAAAAATATGTCTGCAAAAAATACAAATAACATAAGTATGGAAAAGATTGTAAGTCTTTGTAAAAGAAGAGGTTTCATATTTCAAGGATCAGAGATTTATGGTGGGCTGGCTGGAACTTTTGACTATGGTCCTTATGGTGTAACCCTGAAGAGGAATATTGAGAATCTCTGGTGGAAAACTTTTGTAAATGACAGAGATGATATGTTGGGATTAGACGCGGCACAAATAAGTTCACAAAAAATATGGGAAGCGAGTGGACACTTAGCTGGATTTAAAGATCCATCTGTGACAGATGTTAAGACGAGAAAAAGTTACAGAGCAGATCATATTATCGAAGATGCCGGATTTGTTGCTACAGGATTAACTGCAGAAGAGATGAGTATTTTAATTAAAGAAAAAAAAATTAAAAGTCCAGACGGTAATGATTTTGAAGATGTTGAGTTTTTTAATCAAATGTTTCCTCTTAATATGGGAGCATCAAAAGACTCGGCTGACGTCGCCTATCTGCGCGGAGAATTAGCCCAGGGTATGTTCACTAATTTTAAAAACATAATGGACAGCATACACCCAAAACTACCTTTTGGCATAGCTCAGTCAGGTAAGGCCTTTCGTAATGAAATAGTCGCAAAGAATTATATTTTTAGAACCAGAGAATTTGATTTAATGGAATTTGAATACTTTTTTGATTCTGAAAAACAAGACTGGAAAAATGTTTTTGAATATTGGAGAGAAGAGATGTATAGATGGATTGAATTAGTGGGTATTGATAAAAAACTTTGCCATGAGATAGAAAAGCTTGGACCAGACCTAGCACACTATTCAAAGAGGACAATAGACATAGAGTTTGATTTTCCTTTCGGACAAAAAGAATTATATGGATTGGCATATAGGACTGATTATGATTTAAATAAACATCAAGAAGCGAGTGGACTTTCACATGAGTACTTAGACGAAGAGACTAAAAGAAAGTTTTTACCTCACGTTATGGAGCCAACATTTGGTATTAACAGAACATTATTAGCTGTATTATCTACTGCTTATGCAGAAGAAGATGTAAGTGAGGGAAAAGATGGTTCAGATATTCGTACTGTATTAAAATTGAAAAATAACATAGCCCCAGTAAAAGTATGTATATCGCCACTACTTAAAAATAAAGAAATGTTAGTGAGTAAAGCTGAGGAAGTATATAAAAATCTAAAAAAAGAATTTACAAGATTAAATCTCGGAGCTGTAGTTTACGATGATGGGGGTAACATAGGTAAGAGATATAGAAAACAAGATGAAATAGGGACCCCATACTGTGTGGTTATAGATTTTGAGACTATTGAAAGTGATGGTTGTGTCAGTGTGCGTGACAGAGATACTATGAAGCAAGAGAGAGTAAAACTGGAAGAAGTAAATCAGTATTTTGTTAGTAAATTTGAATAATTTTTATAAATTATTTGCTCAAACATGAAAATAGAAAATAATAATATGGGTTATAAGTCAGTAGTCTATGCTCTTACTGGTAATTTTATAATTACTATTAGTAAATTTGTAGGTTTTACTTTTACTGGTTCAGCTGCACTTTTTGCAGAAGGAGTGCATTCTTTTGCAGACACTGCTAATCAGTTTTTGCTTTTTGTGGGTATAAAAAGGTCAAAAAGAAAAGCGAGTGACAGATACAGATTTGGTTTTGGGCAAGAGAGATTTTTTTGGGCACTGATTTCTGCTTGTGGTATATTTTTTGTAGGTTCTGGGGTAACTATCTATCACGGTATCAATGCATTAATAAGTAAGGAAGTGCCTAACTTTTCAATATACGTAATTTATTTATTAATCATGGCTATAATTATAGAAGCTTTTACTTTAAAAACAGCATTACAAGAACTTTCTTTTACAAAATCAAAAAGTAAAAATAAAAAGAAAAACTTATTAAAAATAATACAAGATGGTGACCCTACAACCGTCGCAGTAGTCTTAGAAGACAGTGTGGCAGTGCTTGGAACCTCTATTGCGCTCGTGGCCATATATGTAACACACATAACTCAGAATTATATATATGAGGCTTTAGCGTCGATATTTATAGGATTCTTGCTCGCTATAGTTTCTTTTGTTTTAATCTTTAAAAATTATGAATACTTAATAGGGAAATCACTAAGTAATGATATTTTAGAGAAAATAAAAGATAAGCTTAACAAAGATCCCGCAGTAGAAAAAGTAATAGACATTATGAGTAGTGCTGTTGACGTGGATAAGTATCATGTAGTGTGTGAAGTTGAAATCAATGGGGCAGCGCTAATAAGGAGAAGTATAGAAAATGGTGAACTACGTGATGATTTTGAAGATATAGAGAATAAATATAGCGACTTTGTAAAGTTCTCTTTGGATATGGCAGACAGAGTTCCGAGACTTATCGGTGCTCATATAGATAAATTAGGAAAAGAAATACATGATGAATTCGAAGAGGTTGCTCAAGTAGACATAGAGATAAGGTAAACAGTTTGATTATTTTTAAAAAGTATAGTATAATACGAGGAACAATAAATATATGTCACAAGATAGATTAATCAAAATAGTAAACAAAGCAACAGGTACAACTGTCTATACTACTAAAAATAAAAAACAAGTAACTAGAAAAATAGAGCTTAAAAAATACGACAAAAAGACAAGAACAAGAGTTGTTTTTAAAGAGTCTAAGAAGTAATATTATTAGAACAAATAAATAGCCGGTCGCTTCGCGACCGGCTATTTATTTTCTTTATAATACTTTTCATGTTATAATGTTCTTCATTAGGGCCTATAGTATAGTGGTAGTACAACAGTCTCCAAAACTGTTGGTCGAGGTTCGATTCCTCGTGGGCCCGCTAAAAAACAAAACCATTGGTCGAGGTTCGCCTACAGATATTTGTCGTGAGTCCGCTAAAATAATTTTGTTCAGTATATATTTGCATTTTATTTAAAAATATAGTATAATACTGTAACTTGCATGAAAGTAAGATCATCTATTAAAAAAATATGTTCAGATTGTCAGATGGTGCGTCGCCGTGGCGCGCTCCGTGTGATATGTAAGAACCCAAAGTGTAAGCAAGTTCAAGGCTAACAAGCCAAAGAGCGTGTCCGTTTTTTAAAAACAACACAAAACTTTAACTATTAATTATTAACAAAAATATGCGTATAGCAGGTATAACATTGCCAGAGAATAAAAGAATGGAGATAGCGCTCACTGCCGTTTACGGTATTGGACGTCCTACAGCAAAAACAATACTAACGAAAGCTGGTATTGATTTTGGAACAAAGTCTCCAGATCTAACAGAAGAAAACGAAGCATCTATACGTTCTCAGATCGAACTCATGAAAATTGAAGGAGATTTATCGCGTGATGTCGATCAAAACATAAAAAGATTGAAAGACATAAAATGCTACGTAGGTGTTAGACACATGAGACACTTACCAGTAAGAGGTCAAAGAACCAAAACAAATAGCCGTACAGTACGTGGAAACGTAAGACGCACTATGGGTAGTGGTAGACGTAAAACTGAAAAGACCTAGGATTAATTCCTAATTTAAAGTATTTATACTAAATTAGAAAACAATCAAAGTAACTCAAAAGACTAAATAAAATTATGGGAAAAAGAAAAGTAACAAAAAGAAATACATCAGGAGTAGACTCGTCATTAAAGGCTAGATCTCTTTCAAAGGGACTTAGAAAAAAAGTGAGCGAGGGTATATTATATGTAGAATCTACATATAACAACTCAAGAGTAACATTAACTGACAAGTTAGGTAATGTTTTAACTTGGTCTACTTCAGGAGCTCTTGGATTTAAAGGCGCTAAAAAAGGTACACCTTTTGCAGCAGGTAAAATCGGAGAGTTAGTAGGAGAAAAAGCAGCACAAGCTGGAATCAAAGAAGTTTCAGTAATAGTTAAAGGACCAGGATCAGGAAGAGAATCTGCAATTAGAAGTTTCGCAGGTTTTAATATCGATATTACGTCAATAGAAGATCAAACACCAGTGCCACACAACGGTCCAAAGGCTAAAAAACCTAGACACATTTAATTATTAATTTATAAAAATCATATATGAGTAGAGTAACTTGCAAAAAATGTAGAAGATTAGGAGAGTCAATATGCGGCAGAGAAAAATGCGCCTTTAAAAAGCGCCCATACGCTCCGGGTATTTTAGATTCACAAAGAAAACACAGAACAAATCAGTCTGAGTATGGTATGCAACTAAAAGAAAAACAAAAAATGAGACACGCTTATGGTGTATCAGAAAAACAATTTTCTAATTACGTAGCTAATCTAAAAAGTGTTTCAGAGAAATTAAAAATCTCTCCAAAAGAAGCGCTAGTAATGGCTCTCGAGTCACGTCTTGATAATGTAGTTTACAAGATGGGCTTGTCTACATCACGTGCTGGTGCGAGACAGATAACCTCTCATGCTCATATCACAGTAAATGGTAAAAACTTAAATGTTGCCTCTGCTGTTATGACTATTGGTGACGTTATTGCTGTTCGTGAGAATAGTAAAGACAGAAAAACATTTACCAGTATTGCTGAAAACTTAAAAGCTTACAAAGCTCCAAAGTTCTTAGAATTAGATACAGAGAAAATGACAGCCAAAGTCGTATCTGCTCCTATTGAAACAGAATATTCATTTGATATTGATAAGGTTCTTGAGTATTACTCAAGATAGTCCTAATTTGTTTTCATTTATCCACTATTTTTACATTTATTTCTACAATTACTATTGTAAAAATAAGAAAAATATAGTATTATTATAAAGCTTAATATAAAAAAATATATCCTTATGTCATATAACATCGTATTACCATCAAAACCTAAAATTATAAAAGAAGAGCAAACAAGCGGAATCTTTGAAATAGATGGATTATATCCAGGCTATGGCCACACTCTTGGTAATTCACTAAGACGTGTAATTCTATCTTCTATACCAGGAGTTGCTGTAACTTCTATAGCTATAGATGGTGTAAAGCATGAGTTTTCAACTCTTGATGGTGTAAAAGAAGATGTTATATCTATAATTCTTAATCTTAAAAAAGTTAAGTTCTTAATGCATGACAATGAACCACTTTCTCTTAGTATTAAGACAAAAGGTTCTAAAGTTGTAACTTCAGCTGATATTATCTGTCCTTCGCAAGCAGAAGTTGTAAACAAAGACCAGTACTTATTTGAAATCACTACTAACAAAGAAGTTAGTATCGAGTTCACTATTGAGCAAGGTCTAGGATATATTCCTCGTGAGATGATAGCTAAAAACAAAGCCGAGATAGGTAATATTATTTTAGATGCATCATTTACTCCAATCAGACGCGTTAGCTACGAAGTAGAAAATATGCGTGTAGGTGACAGAACTGACTACAATAAATTACGTCTTAACATCGAGACTGATGGTTCAGTGTCAGCAAAAGATGCTTTTGAGTCATCAATTAAAACTATGATTAATCAATTACAATCTATTGTTGGTTTTAGAGAGTTCTCAGTAGTTGAAGAAGCTGTAGAAGAAATCAAAAATACAACAGGAGAAGTAGAAGAATTAGTTTTAGAAGATGTTACAGACATAACAAAAATGAGTGTAGAAGAATTAGGTCTTTCTACAAGAACAGTTAATACTCTTATCTCTGGCTCAGTTAAAACAGTTGGTGGACTTACAAGAAAATCAGCCGAAGCTTTAAATGAATTAGACGGTATGGGAGACAAGGGCATTACAGAGATAGTAGATGCACTTGCAAAATTAGGGCTAAGCTTAAAATAAAAGCAGCTCTTGAAAATTTGTTAGTTTTGTGTTAAAATATACAAAACACGAAAAACAATAAATTATTAACACACGATTAACAAAAAAAGAAAAAGTATGAAGCATCATAATTCAGTAAGAAAATTTGGTAGAAAAAAGAATGCAAGAAACGCATTCATTAAAGGACTAGTAAGTGCTTTATTGCTTAATGGTAAAATAGAAACTACTCTTGCGAGAGCAAAAGAAATACGTCCATACGTAGAGAGATTAGTAACATATGCAAAAGATAATACTTTAGCATCAAGAAGATTAGCACTTGCTAAGCTTTACAATCACGAAATAGAAGTAACAAAGCTTTTTAATGACTACGGACCAAAATACAAGGAAGTACAAGGTGGTTACACTAGAATCCTTAAAAAGGGACAAAGATTATCAGATGCTTCAGAAATGGCAATAATAGAATTTGTATAATAAAATAATTTTAAAATAAATATATGCAAAAAGAAACAAAAATAGTAACAATAGACGGAGCAGGAGTATCACTAGGCCGTGTAGCCTCACAAATAGCAGTATTACTTAACGGTAAAACTACTATTGATTTTGTTAAAAACAAAGTAGCTGATGTAAAAGTAAAACTAATAAATGCTGGTCAAATCAAAGTCACAGGATCTAAAATGTCTGACAGTGTCCACAAAAACTATTCTGGTTATCCAGGAGGTTTAAAATTAACTCCTTTAAAAAGAGTTGTAGAAAAGCATGGTTTTGCTGAGCTAGTAAAACACGCTGTTAGTGGCATGCTTCCTAAAAATAAATTACAAGACAAAAGATTAATGAATTTAGAAATTACAGAATAACAAAAAAACAAATCAGTAAAAATATGTCAACAGTAAAATATATAGAAGGAATAGGTAGAAGAAAAACATCAACAGCACGTGTTCGTCTTTTCGAATCTGCAAAAGGTGATTTTAAAATCAACGACAAAACAAAAGAAGAATACTTTCCAACTCGTGAGATGCAGTTAATAGTAAGTGAAGCATTGCCAAAATCTGGTCTTGCAGGAACATACTCAGTATCAGCGCATGTGAACGGTGGTGGTATACATTCACAAGCAGAAGCAGTTCGTCACGGACTTGCTCGTGCTATAGTTAAGAAGGAGGAGGACCTTCGTTCCACTTTAAAGAAAATTGGATTCCTAAAAAGAGATCCAAGAGCTAAAGAAAGAAAGAAACCAGGTCTTAAAAAAGCTCGTAAAGCTCCAACTTGGTCAAAACGTTAATTCTTTTACAAGAAATAATAAAACAAAAACTAGCATACAGCTAGTTTTTGTTTTATGTAAATTATTATGTTATAGTGAGCTTAAGAATAACATATATGCAAATAATAACCCCTAAAATAATTAATGCCATTAACTTGGCTACAAGGCTACACAGTGGCCACATAAGAAAAGATGAGCACAATACACCATATATCTCACATCTCTTCGCTGTGGCCATGTTTTTGGCGAGTGTGACTGATGATGAGGACATCATCGTGGCGGGACTGATGCACGACGCTCTCGAGGACGTTGCTGATTATGAATATGAAAACTTAGAAGCTGATTGTGGTAAGAGGGTGGCTGACATAGTGGCTGGAGTAACTGAAAATAAAATACTTCCTTATAAAGATAGGAAGATACTTTACTTAGAAAATCTAAAAACAGGAAGCCTAGAAAGTCTGATGGTGAGCGTGGCTGATAAGCTACATAATGCTATATCACTGAGTGATGTGAATGACTCACATAACATGAACAAAGAGACTCAGATACAGATATATACAGAAGTATATAATATAGCGAGCAGTAGATTTGAAAAAGACTCAAGGGAATTTTCTTTAGTCTTAGAATTAGAAAAAGCAATTAGTGTGTTGTAGTTTTTGTGGTATAATATAGAAATATGGCAAACAGCAATCTTACAAATGCTAAAAAAGCAAAAAATGATGAGTTCTATACTCAGTACAATGATATTGAAAAAGAGGTAAATGCGTACTTAGAATATAATCCAGATGTATTTAAAAATAAAGTAATACTATTGCCATGTGATGATCCTGAGTGGAGCAATTTTACAAAGTTTTTCTCTCAAAACTTCGAGAGGTTAGGAATTAAAAAACTGATCAGTACTAGTTATGCTTCGGAAAGTAAAGTGTTTAAATCAAATTATGTGCCAACACTTTTTGAAAGTAAAAGTGATATTTATGATATAAAGAAAACAAATACAAAAGGTAAAATATCTATTTTAGACAGAGACAGAAACAGAAACAAAGATAAGAAAATAAATGTAGAAGATATACATTTTGATAGGTACCTGTCAGAAGATGGTGATTTTAGAAGCGAGGAGGTAAAAGCTTTACGTGATGAAGCAGACATCATAATTACTAATCCTCCATTTTCACTATTTCGAGAGTTTTTAAATTGGATAGTTGAGGCTGATAAAAAGTTTTTGATAATTGGAAGCATGAACGCTATTGTGTATACCGATGTGTTTCCCCTTATTAAAGACAACAAAGTTTGGCTGGGCGTTAAGTCTACAAGCCAAGCAATGTATTTTAAAACTTCTGATAAAGAATATGCGAACCGTGTGAGCAGTGAGAGATCGGAAGGTTCTTGGTGGAAGAGAATAGACGGAGATGTATGCATTGGTATAAATAATTCTTGTTGGTTTACAAACATGGATCATGGGAGACGTCATGAAATATTACCGTTGATGACAATGGAAGATAACTTGAAGTATAGTAAACATAAAGAAATTAAAGGTAAAGAAAGTTATGACAAGTATGATAACTATGATGCGATAGAAATACCTTTTATTGACTCTATTCCCAGGGACTACGATGGGGTTATGGGTGTGCCTATAAGTTTTATGGATAAATATAACCCAGAACAGTTTGAAATAGTTGGTTCTAATCGAGGGGTCGATCAGGACCCAGACGGTATTTATGGTAGAGGCACCTTCCTTGAAGGAAAAGAAACTTTTAAGAGAATTTTTATTAAACATAAAAAGTAAGGTGTATGATGTTAAAAAATATAAAAATAAATAATTATAGAAGTATTAAAGAAATAGATTTTGAGATTGAACAAATATCAGACATGAGTTTTACTTATGGGTTATTGGGTATAAATGAGGCTGGAAAATCTAGTATTTTAGAGGCTTTATCATTCAAAGATTCTAGAATAAATACTCTACCAAAGATAAATGATTTTTACAAAGGAAATAAAGAAGATTTTCAGGTTTTATATAAATATGAAATATCCGATTTTGAAATTGAGGAAATTAAAAAATTATCAGTATTTGAAAGTTTAACAAAGGATTCTTTCGAAGGTGTCGACACTCTATCAGAAGAAGAGTTCGACACATCATTTTTTTTAGACAAAAACTTAAAACCCTCGGAATTAAAAAAAATAGATCTGATATACACATATAAAAGAGATCAGAATGTTACGAGACAGGCATCCATATCCTTTTCAGAAGTTAAAGATCAGAAATTTAAAATATTTTTAGAGGCTAACCTTTTACAAGAAATAGAAAAAATATCTCACAAAACTACTTTTTGGAAGTATGACCCAAAGTACTTAATTGATAATAATATTCCTTTGAATATATTCACACAGAAGATTGATGATTTTATACCATTAAGAAACTGTTTCAATTTGATAGGCTTACCTACTCACGAAAAAATAAAAGAAGCTATAGATAAGATATTGCCAGGTGAAAATTCTAGCGAAAGAGAAAAACTGCAGGATGATATGGGAACAAAGATAACGGAACATATTAAAAATGTTTGGAAAGGTCATGATATAACAATTACTTTTAATATATCAGGTGATATTCTTAATTTTCACATAAAGGAAAATAACTCAAATGAATTGGCCGAGAAGATAGATCAGAGGAGCGACGGATTTAAACAGTTTATTTCTTTTATATTAAGTGTTTCAATTGAAAATACAACTCAAAATCTAAGTAACACCATAATATTACTTGATGAGCCAGAAACTCATTTACACCCAAAAGCTCAACAGTTATTTCTAGAAGAACTTATTCTTTTAACAAAAGAAAATAACAATATTTGTTTTTTTGCTACACACTCAAATTATATGGTGGATAAAAGTAATATTGACAGAAATTTTTTAATTACAAAAGATTACACAGACAGAACTAACAAAAAAACTACAAAAGGAAGGTTTGATAAAAAGAATGCTAGTTATGCATATGTAAATTTTAAAGCTTTTCAGATTTACTCAACAGATTATCATAATGAACTTTATGCAGATTTAGAAATAAATTTTCCAGATATTTTTAAAAAAAAAATAAATTTTACACACGTATTAGGTATAGAAAAAGAAAATGTGCATAAAAATGAAGAAGAACAAAAAAAATGTAGTGATTGCAAAAAATACATTAAAACAAATAAAGACAAAACAACGTATACAGAATACATATCTGAACAAAAATATATAAGAAATCAGATACATCACCCAGAAAATAAAAATGGAAATGAAAGATATACACAGGAGAGATTAGAAAAATCTATTAATTTTATGTTGAAATTAATTTCAGATGAGAAACAGAAAGAAGTTGCGATGGTAAGTAAAACAATAAAAAGTAAAGCTTTATGAAAATAGAAATAGTCTTACAGCTAACAAATAATTTTGAAGAACATTCTAACAAAGCTAATGATGATCTAGAATTTTGGTTTGCTCGTGATCTGCAACAACTTTTAGGATATGCAAAATGGGAGAACTTTATAAGTGTTATAAATAAAGCAAAAACTGCTTGTGAAGTGTCAGGAGAAGATTGTCAATACCATTTTCCTGATATCAGGAAAATGGTCGATATTGGCTCTGGTGCAAAAAAAGAGATAGAAGATTTTATGCTCACACGCTATGCATGCTACCTTATAGCTCAAAATGGAGACCCTGGTAAAGAGGCTATAGCCTTTGCTCAAACATATTTTGCGATACAGACAAGAAAAGCAGAACTGATAGCAGAAAGAATAAGCGAGATAGAAAGATTAAAAGCTAGAAAAAAATTAACTGAAACAGAAAAAGAATTATCAAGTGTAATATTTCAACAAACTGGAGGCAATAACAATTTCGCACTCATTAGAAGTAAAGGTGATACTGCTTTTTTTGGTGGTAAATCTACGAAAGATATTAAAATACTTTGGAATACAGGAAGTAAGCCTGTGGCAGATTTTATGCCTTCAATTTTACTAAAGGCAAAAGATTTTGCAACAGAAATAACTATACACAATGCAAAAGAAAATAATATGCGAACTGAGAATCAAATCTCGAATGAACATATTACAAATAATAAGTCAGTTAGAGATACTCTTATAAGTCGAGGTATAGTGCCAGAGAAATTAAAGCCAAGTGTTGATATAAAAAAGATAGAAAGAAAAGTAAAGTCAGAAAATAAAAAAGATATAAAAGTTCTTTTAAAAAGTAAAAATTAAAATAAAATATAATAAAAATATGGAAACAAAATTAAGAACAGAAATAACAGTAAGAGAGATGTGTGATGGTTTTGTTTATAATGAATTAGAAGGCAAAGGACTTTTTGGGCTTAGTGGAACACTTACAATACAACCAGAATATCAGAGAAATTATATATACGCTGATGGCAAGAGGGATGTTGCAGTTATTGAGTCTATCTTAAAAGGGTATCCACTGGGACTCATTTATTTTAATAAAACTGAGGAAGGTAAATTAGAAGTACTAGATGGGCAGCAACGTATTACGAGTATAGGCAGATATGTAACAGGTAAATTTGCAATAAAAGATATTAACGGTATGGAGCAATATTTTTCTGGTATTGCAGACAGTGAGAAAGAAAAGATTCTTAATGCAAAACTTTTGATATATGAGTGTTCTGGTGAAGAGCCAGAAATAAAACAATGGTTCAAAACTATTAACATAACTGGAGTGCCACTCACCACCCAGGAGATAAATAATGCAATATATTCTGGATCTTTTGTTACACTCGCAAAAGAAGAATTTAGCAATAGTCAAAATTCTAATATACAAAAATGGAGTGCCTATATAAAAGCGAGTGCTATAAGGCAAGGGTTTTTAGAGAGAGCTTTAGAGTGGGTTAGTGATGGAAGTGTTGATAATTATATGAGTAAACATAGACATGATGCAAATATAGACGAACTTAAAAATTATTTTAACAAAGTTATAGATTGGGTGTCCAGCATATTTGAAAATGTAGAAAATGAAATGTCCGGCTTAGAGTGGGACAGATTATACAGAAAGTACGGAGAAAATAAATATGATAGTAAAAAAGTCGGAGAAGAAGTTAAGAAACTTTATGCAGATAATATTATAAAGAGTAGATCTGGTATATTTGAGTTTATTTTAGGAGGATCTGTAGATTATAAGTTATTAGATATTAGATTTTTTGAAGATTCTGTAAAAAAATCTGTTTACACTACGCAAACTGACACAGCAAAACTAGAAAACAAATCAAATTGTTCATTTTGTGCTATTGGTCATGATGCAAGCAAAACCAAGATTTGGAAATTGGAAGAAATGGATGCAGATCATGTGTCAGCTTGGAGTCGTGGAGGTGAGACAAATATAAAAAACTGCGAGATGCTTTGTAAAAGTCACAATAGAGCAAAGGGGAATAGGTAATTCAAATTATTTTAAAAATAGAAACATGATATAATACACCTAAGAGAATTTTTATGGTAAAGAAAATAATTAAAAAAGAGACTATAAAGAAACCAACTATTTCCAAAATGGAAACAGTTGGAGTTGTTGCAAAAAATGCAACAGTTCAAAATGGAAACAAAAGCAATATGCAAAAAATGCACATACCACTTAAAACTCAGAAACCTGTTATATTTCAAGCTAAAAACGGAGCGATAGAGCTACGTGGTGATATAGCAAAAGAGACTTTGTGGGCAACACGTATGCAAATGGCTGAAATTTTTGAAGTAAATCCACAAGCAATATCTAAGCATTTGTTAAATATATACAAAGATGGTGAATTAGATAGGCAGGCAACTAGTTCCAAAATGGAACTAGTTCAAAATGAGAAGGGTAGAATCGTAAAACGTTCTATAGATATTTATAATTTAGACATGTTGATATCCGTCGGATATAGGATTAATTCTCTTATGGGAACAAATTTTCGTAAATGGGCTACAAAAACTTTAAAAGATCATATAACAAAAGGCTACACTTTAAATAAAAAGGTCATAGCTAAAAATTATAATGAATTTTTATCTGCCGTAAATGAAATAAAAGCATTACTACCTGAGGGTAATTTTTCTGATATAAAAAATGTATTAGATCTGGTTAATGCCTTTGCAGGCACTTGGCTTACTCTTGACTCATATGATAAAGAAAATTTTACCAAAACCAAAACTACAAGAAAGAAAATTAACTTAACTGCGGGTGAGTTAACTTCTGCATTGCTAGAATTAAAAAATGACTTGATTAAAAAAGGTGAGGCGACAGAAATATTTGCCATAGATAGAAATAAAGAAAGTTTAGAAGGTATAATAGGTAATGTTATGCAATCATTTTCTGGTAAAGATCTTTATATTAGTATAGAGGAAAAAGCAGTGCATTTATTATACTTTATAGTTAAGAATCATCCATTTATTGACGGGAATAAGAGAAGCGGTGCTTTTTCTTTTATATGGTTTTTGAATAAGTATAAATTATTAGATAAAGAAAAAATATCTCCAGAAGCTTTGGCTGCTATTACTCTTTTAATTGCAGAAAGCGACCCAGCACATAAGGAGAAAATAACTAAGCTAGTAACTAGTTTAATAAGTAAAAAATAAAAGCATATGCAAAACCAAACACAAAACCAAATCAAGAATATCAATGACCAAAGATTCGAAGACAGATACGAGTCGCTAAATGACATGCAGAAAAAGGCGGTGGATAATATAGATGGACCGCTGTTAGTTGTCGCTGGCCCAGGATCAGGAAAAACAGAATTACTGTCACTGCGTACTGCAAACATATTAAAAGTGTCTCAGGTGTCACCTAATAATATATTACTACTAACTTTTACCGACAGTGGGGCACATAACATGCGTGAGAGGTTGGTGGGGCTAATAGGGGAAGCTGGGTATAAGGTGGCAGTGTATACTTTTCATTCATTTGCGAGCGACATCATGGGTCGTTATGCTGAGCACTTTTTCGATGGGGCTAATTTCCGTCCAGCTACAGATATAGAAAGGATAAATATATTAGAGAATATTTTAAATGAATTACCAAGAGATGCAAAATTAAATTCAAAACATCCTGAGATGGGTTATACTTACTTATCTGACATTGTATCTTGTATTTCTGCGCTTAAAAAAGGTAATCTGAATGCTGATGAGTGGCGTAATAAAATAAATATTTTAGAAAAAGAATTTGAACGAGTTAACAGTGTAGTAACTGAAAAATTGCTAGAAATAAAAGGCAAGAGTAAATATGATGTGTTGTTGCCAGCATACACAAGCATATATGAAGACCTAAACACTTTAGCAGAAGAAAATAACATTGCAAAATACTTAGTAAATACTCTAGCTCTCGAACTTAAACAAAGCATAGAAACAGGCAAGACCAGCAACCTCACAGATTTTAAAAATGAATATTTTGTTTTTGAAGATGGTACAGAAAAATTTATTTTAAAAAATAGCCAAAAAGATAAAATACGAAAATGGTTAGAATTAGCTGATGTGTGTGAAAAATATAATACTCAAATGAACAAATTAGGTTTATATGATTTTGACGATATGATATTCAAAGTTGGTCGTGAACTTGAAAAAAATAATACACTCAGAAATGAATTAGAAGAAAAATATCAATACATCATGATTGATGAATTCCAAGACACTAATGACGCACAGTTTGCACTAGTTAAAAACCTAACTAGTAATAAAATAAATGAAGGCAGACCAAATGTTATGGCAGTGGGTGATGACCAAGCAATATTCAAATTCCAAGGAGCGGAACTAGACAATATTAATAAGTTTATAAATAGTTTTGTTGATGTTGAATTAGTAACACTTGATAAAAACTATAGATCTACACAAAATATTTTAGACCATTCTAGAAGTCTAATAACCAAAGTGGAAGACAGATTAGAAGTTCGTTATGCAGGGAAGATAAATAAAAAAATAATCGCAAGTAATAAGAAATTATTAGAAGAGCAAGAAGGAAAAATAATAGAAAAGTCTTTTGAGAATATACACAGTGAGATGGATTATATTTGCACTGAGATAAAAAATATTTTAATGAATGGGGTAAACGCAAATGAGATTTCTATAATTTCTAGGACGCACATTAATTTGAAATCATTAGTAGAAATTATGAATCAGTATCAAATACCATTTTCTTATGAAAAAAAAGAAAACGTTTTTGAAAAACAGCCTATAAAGGAGCTTATAAATATTGTTTCTTTTGTGAGTAATGGTTTTGATGGATCTTCTGATTATCTTTTACCAGAAATAATGAGTTACAAGTTTTGGAATATAAATAGATTAGATATTTGGAATATCGCTGAAAAAGTAAAAGAGGGAGAAGTTAGTGTTGGTGACGTAGGAGAAAAAATATACAAAAGATTGTCTTGGTTAACAGTTATGAGTAAGTCGGATAATGTTGAAATAAAAAATATCGCCAGCTTTCTAATAGAACTAATTAGTGACGCAAAAAGCATGCCACTACCTCACCTGATAGATAAGATAATAGGCACTAATGAATGGGAGATAAACGGTGAACATGACGATGATTTTTCTGAAGAAAAAAAATTAAATTACAAATCTCTATTTCGAAGTTATTATTTTGGAAAAGATAATTTTGACCATAATAAGCCTGAGTATCTAGAGTTCCTCTTTGCCCTTCGCACTTTTATGGGGGCACTTCGTGAATATCGAAGTGGTGAAGTGTTGTATGCTAAGGACTTAGAAGAGTTTATAAATATTTATAATAATAATCAAAACCTAACATTAAAATTATCTTCACCATTTGCCACCAGTAGTGAGGCAGTGGTTCTGCAAACTGCACATAAAAGTAAAGGTCTAGAATACGAATATGTTTTTATAATCAACAGTGATGAGGACGAGTGGAATGGTAGAAAGAGAAGTAACAAAATAGGTATGCCTATGAATTTAAAATTATTACCTAGTAATGATGAGTTGTCAGACAGGACAAGATTGTATTATGTCGCTATGACTCGTGCCAAGCATACACTTTATATCACACACAACAATGAAAAGTTTTCAGCACTTTTTTCTGATGAACAAAATGAAAAAAATAAATTAGAAAAATTAGAAGCGAAAAAACAAAAAGCATTACTTAAAAAAGAAGGAAAAGGTAATTCAGATATTGAAAAAAGTAGCCTCTCAAAAGAATTAGTAAATAGCTTGTATGTAAAACCAACTCAAATATTACTCCAAGATGAGAAGATTTTATTAAAAAGACTCTTAGAGAATTATAAAATGCCAGTGACTCACCTTATTAATTATCTTAATATTGGAAAAGTCGGACCAGAAAAATTTATAGAGCAGAACCTTTTAAAGTTTCCACAAGCTATGAGCCCAAGTAGTGTCTATGGGTCTGCCATGCACGCCGCTATGCAAAATTATTATTTGTATTTTAAAAAATATCAGAAATTAGCAAGTAATGAAAAACTAATAGAGTATTTTACAAATGCACTAAGTGCAGGCACAATGACTAAAATAGATTATGATAAATACTTAGAATCAGGTATTAAAAATTTAAATATTTATATAGAAGATTTAAAAAGTAGAAATGGAAATACAAAAGATGGAAGGCTCGGTATAAAAGAAAGTGATATGGTTGAAGTAAACTTTCTAAATGAAGGAGTGTGTATCGGTGAGGCTCATGCTACTGGGAAAATAGACAAGATGAGTTTTGATGGAGAAAGTATAAAAGTAACAGACTTTAAAACAGGGAAAAGTTTTGAAGATTGGGGAGATGGATCTGGTTATGATAAAGTAAAATTACATTTTAATCAGTATCAGCTCGCTTATTATTATCTATTAATTAAAAATAGTAGAACTTATCAAAATTATAAAGTAGAGTATGGTTACATAGAATTCTTAGAATTAGATGACAATAAAAAGATAAATATTCTAGAATTAAAATTAGATGAAGAGCTAATAAGTAGGGTGGAAAGGTTGACAAATATTATTTATCAAAAAGTTATGAATCTTGATTTTCCTGACACTGCAAAATATAAGTTAAAGAATAATAAAAGTGAAGTAGAGGAAAATTATGAAGAAAAAAGTGAGGTTACTTTGAAAGATATATTAAGATTTGAAGATGATTTGCTAAATGGTGAGATATAAAAACTAAAGTTTTCGTTATTGATAATATCTGTATATTTTGTTATACTAAAAATAGGTCTAGCTTTCTGCAAAACCATTCACAAATTTTTGGAGATCTTTATGAATTTACTAGCTCTTTTATTCAACCCTAAAAATTGGTCAGTACTTTTTAAGTTAATTGTAGTGTTTTTTAAAACATTGCCAATGATACTTAAGATTATGTTGATTAGTTATCAACTGAAAAGAACAATCAGGAAAATCTCTCAGCAACAAAAACCAAAAAAGGTTATTGTTGTTAAATCAGAGACATCTGCGTTGGAATATTTTCAAGCCATTTTGCAAATGATTTCCTTTGGCATCTGCACATTATTTTTGATGTTCAGTTTTGAATTTTCAAAGATCATGGTCCCTGTGGTTGGAGAATACTTCTTTATACTTTCTTTGTTTTGCGCTTTGATTGGTGCAGTTTTTAATGGGTATTTACTGGATGTATTTTTCTATCCACGTAAACCAAAACCAACTCATTCTTTTTCTGTGTCGCAGCTCAGTTGATTTGTAAATAGTCAAATAAAATAAATGCCCCTGATTTTATATCAAGGGGTATTTTTATATTTTAGAATTATTTTGTGGTATAATATTTATTAGAAAGATACTCTATTTATATGATTAATAAGCAAGATAAATACAAAGCAATATGGATGTCGCACAGTAGTATGGGTGACTGGGAAAAGTGTCACAGATTATATTATCTTCATAATATATATAAAAATAAAGACAATAAAAAGATAAATATAACGAGTCCCTACATGTCGCTCGGTATCGCCGTGCATAATGTTGTAGAAGCGCTGAAGACTTTGAAATCAGAAGATAGAAAAAAAATCTTAGAAGATAAAAATGAATTTACAGGTGAGGAGAAGTTAATAGAAAACTTTAATATAGAGTGGGAAAAGTATGTAGGGAAAGTGGGAGGATTTAAAAGTGAAGAAGAGAGGAATGAATTCAAAAGTAGAGGAGTGGCAATGCTTGAGAATGTAATCAGAGATCCGAAAATGCTTTTGAATAAGACAATCTCAACTAGAAGTTATTATGATGGTGATATGTTGCCTAATTATTATATCAGTGAAGCTGAGAATATTATACTTTGTGGTAATGTTGACTGGATAGAATACATGGACCCAGATGAAGTTAATAAAAATGGATCATTAAAAGTAATAGATTTTAAAACAGGGAAGAATGAAGAAAAAGAGAATAGCCCTCAACTTTTTGTATATAAATTTTTAATAGAAAAGCTAGGATGTAAATGGCCGGTTACAGCAGGCGCTTATTGGTATTTTGAAAATGGGTCTGTAATAGAAAAAAATATTTTAGACAATGAGTTTATAAAAAACTTAGAAGAGAAAATAATAAAGACCGGAGTAGAGATTAGGGATATGAGGTATGAGTGGAGTAGTAATGCAAGATTTGGTAGAGCAGGTTGGTTAGAGAAAAAAGACTTTGCAAATAATTTTTTATGCACCTCAACTTCTCAATTTTGCGATTGTAAAAAGTATGAATTAATAATTAATAATGACCCAAGCGTAGAATATGTTGGAGTTGATATGTATGGTAAGGACTCGTATTTTATAAATTAAAAAAATATAATAATCTAAAATAAACAAAATAAAAAGCGTCATTAATTAAAAATTAACAACGCTTGTTTTGGTTTTTTGTACTTAATTTAATGCCATAGGTTTTAAAATCTCTAGAGTATTCTCTTCTTTCTTTTCATATTTTTTCCTCTTCGGAGGTTCTTCATTTAAAGCTAACCATATAAAACCAGTAGCAGCTGATAAAAAAAGACTTGAAACAAATAATATATGAAAGCTAGCATTTGAATCATTTGATATCAATAAAGTTAAGACAATCAGAGATTCAAGTATTCTGCACCAGCCATTTATTTTCATTAAATATTTTAAGGGTTCTGATTTTAAACCCCTTAACCTTAAAAATACATATCTGAATATAAGTAAAAAAAGAAATATACCAATTGCTTGATAGTTTTTTCCCTGCAAAAGAAGGATGTAACTACCGTAAAGAAATAATGGTGACATTGCAATTAGAAATAAGTCAGTCTGCTTCCATCCCTTCTTATCACGAAGATAATAACCCAGATCTTCTATTTTTTCATAAATGAAATTAACTGGGAAAAATACAAAGTCAAAAATCATTTTTAACTTTAAATACAATGAGCGAAAATTTTCAAACATCTTGAACTCCTTAGTTGTATGTTTACTTGGTAAGAATAACACATATATTACATATGTGCAAGTGTAATTAAAAATTACCTCTCCCTCATTTCTCTTGGATTCGCTACGGAAATGTATAGATCTTCTACTTGTTTTCTGGCCCAGTCTGTTTTACGTAAAAATGTAAGTGAGGATTTTAGACTTGGGTTTTCATTAAAGCATTTGATTTTAATTATTTGCCCCAATCTTTCCCACCCATATTTTGCAAATAAAAACTCCACTACAAATTTTAATGTCTTCCCATGTAATGGGTCATTCGGATGACTCTTCGCTAATTCTGTTTTTGTTTCTTCGGTGTTTTTCATATTTTTATAATAACAAATTACAACACCTTAATCAACTTCAAAATATCATAAGTCACATCTTTATAATCCTCTTTCCATTTTTCATGTACAGGTTTTAATTTATCAGCTCCCTTCATATCCTTTTTGATCTCATCGATTATTTTCTTAGTGATTTTATTTTTCTTTATAAATGTATCTATGTATTCACCAGCAACTTCTAAGACTTTCTCTTTTTCTTCTGATTTTAAGTTCTTATCTTCTACTAGGTCACACAGGTGAGTGATTATGGTCTGCATGGTTAATTCCCTCTCTGTAGCTATTTGTTTTAATTCTTTATCTTCTAATATCAACTTTAAGGTGATGTGACTGGTTGGAACTTTTGCTTCCAGATTTTTTATGCTAGCTTCTTTTATCTTTAATTCATCGTCTGTCATTGATTTTTCAAGTCCCCCCATTTTAACCCTTACTAATTTTTGCTTCTCTTCTAAGTCAGCTTTGCTATATTTATGTAGCGCATCCACTGCATTGCTGGACTTTTGTATTAATCTTTTATTTTCTTCTACTACAAATGGGGCGACCATCAGTGCCTGATTATTGAGTCCAATAACTTTGAGTCCTGACAATGAGCGCACACGTGACAGGGCAACGTAACCCATACCAAATCCAAATCCTTTACTCAGGTCCACCTCAGCAGCGTCGAGGGTCATGCCTTGAGACTTATGTATTGTTATCGCCCAGGCGAGACGTAGTGGGATTTGAGTCACTTCAGCGAGTATTTTATCATCGTCACTTTTTATCTGCCACACATCGGGAACTACATTTATTTTCTCTTTATCTTTTGCATCATTACCAAGTGTCTCGACTATTGGCATGTTATCCTTGTCAAAACCAATCACAACACCTAGCGTTCCATTTTGGTATTTGCCACTTTTGTCATTCTTGATAAACATTACTTTTGTATCTGTTTTTAATTTTAATACTTCACTAGTTAATATATTAGCTTTTAGATTATCTACGAGTTGCTTTTTTCCGACACTGGTCATGATGTATTCGCACTCTTCAACTTTACTTTTATGCCTTTCTTCTAGGTTGTCATGTAATGTCTTGTATTTCTCTAGATTTATGATATCTACATTTTCATTATGGGTAAAAAGTTTTATAGCGTCATCTAAAACATTTTCTGTAGTGTTCTGCAATGCTTCTAATGAGTCATATATATCCTCATCAGCATTACGGATGGCATTTAGGATACTGGTTAGGGTATTATCTTCTTGTCTGTAATTCTGAGTTAGATAACATATTACTGGTTTTGCATTTAGCCAGGCTGGACTGTTGAATGCGTATTCATTTATAATGTTGACTGACCTATCACGCACTACTGGTGGTAATTGGAAAAAGTCACCACAGAAAATAACTTGTAATCCTCCAAAAGGTTTATTTGCATTCTTATTATCTTGTAGAGCTCTCATGTGTTTTGATATTCTATCTAACATGTCTAACTTGCTGGCGTGCAACATTGAGACTTCGTCTATTATGAGGACTTGAGTATTTAGGTATCTCTTCACCAGCTTCTCATTATCGCTCATATTATCCAGATCCCAGTCGCCTATTCTATCTTTTACTCCGATACCAGACCAAGCGTGCAGGGTGGTGCCTCCTATGTGCGTAGCTGCGATACCAGTGCTGGCTGTCACTGCATGAGGTATGTTGTGATGTTTTAGATAATCTATGAACATATTCAAAACATATGTCTTTCCAGTACCCGCTGAACCTGTCAAAAAGGTTGTATGACCTAGTTTTAAAATGTTTATCGCTTCTTCTTGAGACATGTAATTGTGTTTTTTCTTGTACATATTATAACATGTTTTATGTTATAATATGTTAAATGAAAAATATTATAAATAGTGCAAAATTAGAATATAAAGAAATAGATAAAGTTATCTGTCCTTATCTAGAAAAAGAAGTATGTTTTACTTCTGCTGGTTTTAAACATTTAATATGGAAATCAGAAATGGGAATGAGACCTACAAGTGAAATAAAAGAAAGATTAGAAGCTATTAAATACATTAAAATAATAATAGAAAAATCAGGAACTTTACAGGAAATAGAAAAATTAGAAGATAAAATATTTTATGCATTTATTGCTATCGTGAAAGAAAAGAAATATAAAGTAGTTGTTTCAACTACAAAAGATGGTCGCATAATTTTTAACTCCATAATACCAAAATGGATTACTGGAAAGAGGGATAAATTGAATACCAATGAAACAAAAAATCCGTCCGTGAGGACAGATATTTTGTAGTGCTTGCTTTCAGCTTGAGAGCCGACGCAGAGCAAAGCTCCACAAGCACAAATACATTATACTTTAATCAAAAAAATATGTCAAATAAAAATAATCACTACAGTACAATAATTATAGGGGGTGGAGCGTCGGGTATTATGGCGGCTATTTGTGCTGCAGAAAGCGGTAGTAAAAAAGTATTGATTATAGAAAAAAATAATGAAATGGGTAAGAAATTAAAAATCACTGGTGGAGGTAGATGTAATATATTAAATGCAGAATATGATACAGAAAAATTACTTACTAATTATGTAGGGTCTAAAAAGTATTTACATACTCCATTTTCAAAATTTGGAGTAAAAGAAAGTGTAGAGTTTTTCAAAAATATCGGTATAGAAATAAAAATAGAAGATAGGAAGAGAGCTTTTCCGAAATCAGAAAAAGCGATAGATGTTTTTAACGCAATGTTAACAAAAATAGAAAGCTTTAAAAATGAAGATGGGAGCAAGGTAATAGAAATAAAATTAAATACAAAAATAGAAAATTTTTCTCTAGCTCAAAACAAAGTAGAATATGTAGAAGTTATAAATAATAAAGGCGAAGCAGAAAAAATCTTTGCTGATAAATTCATAATGAGTGCAGGAGGTATGAGTCATAAAGAAACTGGTAGCGATGGTTTTGGTTTTAAGCTTTTAGAAAAGATGGGTATAAAAATAGATGACTTTACGCCCAGTCTCGTTCCTGTTGCTGTTTCTAATAATTGGGTTAAAAAGTTGAGTGGAAAAAGTATTGAAAACATAAAGTTAACTTTTTATGTTGACGATATAAAAAAGAAAGTTTTAAAATTGAATAAATTAAAAAATGAAATAGATACTGATTATGAAAATACTTTAAATACAAACAGGGTACTTTTTACTCATTCAGGACTATCAGGACCTACCATATTAAATAATTCAAAATATATTAGTGACTGGCTACATGAAGGTAAGGTAACAGTTAAAATAGACTTGTTTCCATTTCTCGATGAGAAAGGAGTTGATGATACTCTTTTAAATATTTTTAATTATAATAAAAATAAAATGTTAAAAAATGTTTTAAATGATATTTACGTCGGGAATATCTTAGAAGAAATATTTTTAAATAAAGAAAATCCACTTTTTGATATTGATTTAGACAAAGAGGTGCATAGTGTTACGAAAAGTGAAAGAAGAAAAATGGTTAATGTTTTTAAAAATCTAGAAATAGAAATAACCTCACTCATGAGTTATGACAAAGCCATAATCGCGGACGGTGGGGTTAATTCAGATGAAGTTAATTTTGATAATTTTTCTTTGAAAAAAGTTAAGAATCTGCATGTGACGGGTGATATGCTTAATATATCACGTCCCAGCGGCGGCTACTCACTGCAACTATGCTGGACGACAGGTTACGCCGCTGGGACTAATTAGTTTTATTTTAAATTATTTATAATATTTAATTTCTCTTCCCTCGTTAACTTTTTTAGTTCTAATTCACGAGCGCGAGCAAGCTTTAAACTTTCTAGTTCTTCACTGTAAACTAAAATAACTGGTCTGCGTATTTTCGTATAATGTGCCCCAGACTTTAAATTATTATGTTGATGCAGTCTCTTTTCTAAGTCATTAGTAGAACCAATGTATAATGTATCATCTTTGCATTTTAGGATATATGTGTAAGATTTATCATTTTCTTTCATTTTTATATTATAACAAATTAAATTAGATTTTGGGGAGTTTTTTATTTATGTTATAATAGTCGTAACAAATAAAACTTTTATAAATATAAAATTATGAGAACATATATAAAAAATTTAAATCAAAAAGCAGGTGAGACAGTCACAATTATGGGCTGGGTTCAGGTGCGTCGCGATCAGGGAAAGATGATATTCCTAGACCTGCGTGATGCGTCAGGTATGGTGCAGGGTGTAATACTACCAAATCACACAGAAGCACTAATGGTTGGCAATATATTACGTACTGAGTGGTGTGTGGAGGTGGAGGGAATAGTAAATAAACGTCCAGAAAGAAATATAAAAGTAGGGGTAGTAAACGGGGATATAGAATTAGAAATTACAAGTATAAAAGTTTTAAACGAATCTGAGACTCCGTATTTTGACCTGACTACAGACGGACATGAAGTTAATGAAGAGGTTAGATTACGTTATAAATATCTGGACCAAAGAAGAGAGAGAGTGCAAAGAATATTAAAAAACAGAAGTAAAATACAACAACATATTAGAAATTATTTTATAAGTGATGATTTTGTAGAAGTAGAGACACCGCTAATGAGCGCCCCAACTCCAGAAGGATCGAGATCATACGTTGTCCCTAGTCGTATATGGAAAGGTAATTTTTATTCATTACCACAAAGTCCTCAACAGTATAAGCAATTGTTAATGGTTGGTGGCATGGAAAGATATTTTCAATTTGCAAAATGCATGCGTGATGAGGATACTCGTGGAGATAGACAGCCTGAGTTCACCCAGTTAGACATAGAAATGTCATTTACGACAGAAGAAGAGATAATGAATATTAATGAAAAACTTTTAATAGAGCTAGTTACAAAGTTTTACCCAGAGAAAAAAATACAAACCATCCCATTCCCAAAAATGTCTTACAAAGATGCAATGGAAAAATATGGTAATGACAGGCCAGATATAAGAGAAGATAAGGAGGATAAAAACCTATTAGCCTTTTTGTGGGTCACAGATTTTCCTGCTTTTGAAAAAACTGGAGAAGATAATCTTGATGGTACAGGAGAATGGACTTTTACTCATAATCCATTTACTCGTGTACGTGATGAGCACATGAGTGACTACATGGACAAGAAAAATATAGGAGATTTAATATCTACCCAATATGATATCACTCTTAACGGTTATGAAATAGGCGGTGGGGGATTACGTAGCCACAAGTCTGAAATGTTAAAGAAAACTTTTGAGATAATGGGTTACGCAGAAGAAAAGATAGAGAAAATGTTCGGCCACATGATAGAGGCTATGAAGTTCGGTGCTCCACCGCACGGTGGTATTGCTTGGGGTTTTGACAGATTTATGATGTTAATGGAAAATGAGCCAAATATACGTGAGGTTATGGCTTTTCCAAAAACAGGAGAAGGTAAAGACCTTATGATGAATGCGCCAGGAGAGATAAGCGATAAACAAAAAAGAGAATTAGGTATAAAATAAAATAAAAAAAACATGATAAAAAACTTTTTAATTAACACATTAGCAATTGGGATAGTATTTTATATACTGCCAGATACAAATATTACGCCACTTAACATTACAAATATAAATATTTTAGATACAGGCATTAGCTTGTTTATAGTATCACTAATATTAACCGCACTTAGCTTAACTGTGAAGCCAGTATTAAAAATAATATCTTTCCCTATTAACTTAGTGACCCTTGGATTATTTTCTTTTGTTATAAATACTGTAATTATTGTAATCTTGGATAAAATATCTTCTTCTTTTGAGATTACGGGATTTATAAATTATCTTATCTTTGCAATACTACTTTCACTCGTTGGTATGGGTCTTAGTATATTTAAAGACAATGATTAAAATCACATAAGAACAAAATAAAAAATAGCGAATAATATTCGCTATTTGTTTTTTAAGACCCTACTTAGTTTTCTTTTGTACAAAGCGTTTGATTGCTTTTGCTAGTTTTTGCCTTGGGCTTTTACTTTCTTCTTCAAGTAGTTTTTCTTCGGCCAAAAAATCAGTCACCTTCTTTTTAAGTAAAGAAGTTTTTAGTATGACCGATATTTCCGCATTCTCACCCTTAAGGTTGAATTGAATATTCGAACTTTTATTTTGCGCTAAAGCCTGAAGCATTTGCCACTTTTTCATGGAAAGAGAGTAGTCTAACGCTTTGATTTGAAAGGCCGAGCCATCAAAAGTTATCTCTACTTCACTTTTTTTAAATATACAAATTAGCGTTCCCAGTAATTTGCTTGTCTTTGTGTCAGTTTTTTTAGAAAGAGCCATTTTAAACTTTCGTTTTGTTTTGCCTCATTACTTAATCATTAAAGTAACATAGGAGTTCACATAATACTACATTTTCTATTTTTTAGCAATAGCCGTATCTTCTTCTAACATTTCTTCAGAAATCTCTTCTACGTCCTCTTGCAACTCATCAATGTCCTTTTCTATGTTTTCTACGTCAACACCGATTTCCTCCACATCTTCTTGTATCTCATCAATATCTTCTGAGATTTCTTTTACGTCTCCCTGTATCTCATCTATATCTTCTGAGATTTCTTGTACGTCTTCTTGTATTTCGTCGACGTCTTTTTGTATTTCTTCTACGTCAACACCGATTTCTTCCACGTCATCACTTAGTTCTTCAATATCTTTTTCTACTATTTCTATAGCTTTTGTATTTTTGTTTACTGACATTTGTATAAAAATAGACAAGTATATAGCCTCAAGAGAAACTACAGTAGTTAATACTAACAAAGCTTTTTCTACATCTACACCAAAAAAAGTAGAACTAATAACTATAATAAAAAATATAGTGTGTAGTATAAGAGAGGGTACTGAGCCTATGGAATTAGAGATTTTTAGGGCTTTACTTTCGAGTGATTGCATACTATACTTATACTATAAATCACTTAAAATTTCAACTAACTTTTCAAGGGTATTTATAAATTAACTAAAAATAAAAAATTATATGACAATATTATTAGGATTATTTGCATTCTTTATACCGGCAACTATAGTAGTTGCTGTGGTTTACTTTCTTATTCGTACAATGCGTGGTGCTATTGTGGGTGATGGGTTAAATGTAAAAGAACTCACTATTGATGGTGGTATTTTTATCACTCTTATTAGTAGTATAGTTGCTTTGGTATCTATTATCTTTTCAGCTATAGATAAAAAGTTTGTAGATGTATTAAAACAAAATTACTACGCATATCAAGACACTGTGAATGATGATGTGCGTGTTGCTGTATCTATTATTTTAATAGCTTATCCAATGTACTTATTATTAGCTTATTACAGGGCAAATTATCTAAAAAATAATCCGAGTAGAAGAAATATACCTGCAATGAAGTATGTAAATTATGTGATACTTGCTGTAGCCTCACTATTTATTTTGGGGTCACTAGCTACAACTATTTATGAATATCTTGGTGGTGAACTAGGTGTTGCTTTTGCTTACAAACTTTTGACTGTAATTGCGATTGCTTCTCTTTTAATAGTTTACAATTACTTTACTTTAAAAAGAAATTATGACGCAAAATCAAATGCTCCTAATATCTTAGCAGTTATAAGCCTAATAGCTGTTATCTCAGCTGTGGCATATAGTATAAATATATTAGGTTCACCTGCTCAGGTTAGAAAAACAAAATTTGATGAAAAAAGATTAAGTGACTTATCAAATATACAAAATGAAATCTTAAATTCTTGGACAAGGAATAAAGTGTTGCCTGCTGACTTAAAATCAATACAAGGAGATGGATTCAATAATGGATTCATAATACCAGTAGACCCCAGAACAAAATTAAGTTACGAATACAAAATAGTTGAAATGGGTAAGATGACCAAAAGAATAGGTCAAGACTGTGCTACATATTATCCTAATAAGTTCAATGCTTTTAACAACAATAATGTTTATGATGTTACAAAGCTGTCTTGTGAGATACCCGGAAAATCAACATTTGAAATATGTGCTAACTTTGAGACTATACGTGCTTATGATGCGAATGGTGTAGAGCAGGTTGGTTGGGATTCTTCTAATCCTCTTGGTGTTAAAAGTCTAGACATGGCATCTTCTCGTTATTCTGAAGTTACATACTATGATTCGTATACTAAGAATTCTAACTGGAATCATAATGTAGGTAATACATGTTTTAAAAGAACTATTGATCCGTTGAAATACCCTCAGTATTAAAATAAAAATAAAATGATGGTGCCGAAGGCACCATCATTTTATTTTGTAATAATGAATATTTTTGTTATACTTAAAATAAGATAAGCACATATGAATACAGAAGAAAATACTTTTCCAGAAAATAACAAAGACGAACAAAGTACAAAACCTAAAAAGTATGTACTGGATATGTTCCCATATCCTAGCGGTGAAGGGCTACATGTTGGTCACCCAAAAGGCTACATAGCAACTGACATATACAGTAGAATGTATAAAATGAAAGGTTATGAAGTGGTGCACCCTATGGGCTGGGATGCTTTTGGACTACCTGCGGAACAGTTTGCATTAAAGAACAAAACTCACCCAAAAGCACAGACAGAAAAAAACGTAGCTAATTTTAAATCACAATTAAATAAAATAAATCTTGATTATGATTGGGATAGAGAGATATCAACTACTGACCCGAAGTTCTACAAGTGGACACAGTGGATATTTAAGCAACTATATAAAAAAGGCCTCGCTTATGAAAGCTTTGAACCGATCAATTGGTGTCCAAGCTGTAAGACTGGTCTCGCTAACGAAGACTTAGAAGGTAATGCTTGTGAACGCTGTGGGACAATAGTAGAAAAAAAACCACTAAGACAATGGAATCTCCGTATTACCGATTATGCAGACAGGTTAATACAAGATCTAGACACTCTCGCTTGGCCGGAGTGGGTAAAAACTGCACAAAAGAATTGGATAGGTCGTAGTGAAGGAAGTGAAATTGATTTTAAAATAGTCGGAGAAAAAGAAATAAGTTTTTCTGAAGAAAATAATACTGGACTAGTTGGATATGGTACAAATGTAAATATGAATGTAAAATATTCTTATGAAAATAAGTTCACAGTATTTACAACTCGTGCTGATACGCTTTTTGGTTGCACATATACAGTATTGGCACCAGAACATAAATTAGTTTTGGAATTATTAGAAGATAGAGACAATCAAAATATTTTACAAAATAAAGAAGAGGTGAAAAAGTATTTAGAAGAAGTAAAGTTAAAAACTGACATAGAGCGTGGCGCTGAAGGGAAAGAAAAGACAGGAGTTAAGCTAGAGGGTGTTATGGCTATTAACCCAGCTAATCAAAAAGAGGTTCCAGTTTACATCGCAGACTACGTCCTCGCTTCATACGGCACTGGTGCAATTATGGCAGTACCAGCTCACGATGAGCGTGATTTTGAATTCGCAAAAAAATATAATATAGAAATACTTGATGTAGTCGCTAAATACTTTGAACTTTCTGGAAACGATCAAGAAAGAAAGTGTGTAGAAATTATAAATAGAATAGTAGTAGATCCTATAATAAGAGATAAAGATAATAATTTTTATCTTATAAAAGAACCTCAAGATAGTGCTATACATTTTGCTGGTGGTGGATTAGATGAAGGTGAGACAGATACAGAAGCAATGAGAAGAGAGATAAGAGAAGAGTTGGGCTTTACAGATTTTGAAATAGTTAGAAAAATAAATCCACCGCTATCTGTAAGAGGGTATAGGCACACTAAAAATAAAAATCAAAGAACTATTGGAACTACCTATGAAGTAGTTTTAAATAGTTTAGAAAGAGTTAGTTCTGAGATAGAAGAAGGTAAACATGAGCTAGTTGTTGTCAAAAAAGAAGACGTCTTAAAAACTATCACTTGGGAGCATCATAAATTTTTATTTGAAAGATATTTGATTGATGAAAAAGTTTTTTCTGAAAAAGGAATGGTTATAAACTCAGATATTTTTAATGGTCTTATGAGCGAAGAAGCAAAGATAAAAATCACAGAATATGTCGGAGGCAAAATAGTGACCAAATATAAACTTCGTGATTGGGTATTTGCTCGTCAACGTTATTGGGGTGAGCCATTTCCGGTTGTGTATCCGACAAAAATAAATCCAGACACTGGTGAAGTAGAGAGAGATAATAGCATATCGCCGATTATGGTCGCAGATTCAGAGCTTCCAGTCTTATTACCCGAAGTAGAGAGTTATGAGCCAACAGGTACCGGTGAATCGCCACTCGCTATTATCGATAGCTTTGTAAATGTGTGTGGCTACTTAAATGAAGAAGGAGAATTTGAAAGTGTAAAAAATTATTTTAGATTTGAAAATAAATTCATACAAGATATCTTAAGCTCTACTAAAAATAATACAGTAAGATTAGATAACAAAAATATAAAAACAAACGATATATTAGAGATAAAGGACAAAGATAACAAAAGTTATGGGTTTATTAAAATAAAAAATATTACAAAGAGAAAATTATTAGAACTAGAAATAAATAATTTAAACGGAACCTCATATCAAAGTAAAGAAGAACAGGTAGAAAGTTATAAAAAATATTATGGAGAAGATATAAACTTGGAAACTATTTTTTATATTTTTGATTTTGAATTATTTAATAAAAATATAAAACTATTCAAAAGAGAAACAAACACCATGC
>JAYSVC010000012.1:0-9008 GCA_043718735.1 bacterium
TATTTTAAGAAGCTTAATTTTGCTAATTCTTCACCAACTTCTTTGTCACCCCTACTATTGTAGGGTATGTGCACAGAAAAAGGTTTTTGAGGACTTCCATTACTTAATATTTTTGCATAACAATTTAGATTTTCTATTTTCATAATATCAGACGCTGTAAAAGTTGGAGAAAATTGTTTTTCTAAAAACTGAGCATCATCAGGACCAACACGACTAATACACATATTACCCACATTACCAAAAACTGCGTTCTTAATGTCATCGGGTAATTGTCCTAAAAATTGATGGGCGATATTAAGCGATAATCTATACTTTCTAGCTTCTGAAAGTATAGAGGAGATTGACGGAGTTACAACATTCTGGAACTCATCGAGATATAGATAGAAATCTGGTCTCTCGGTACTGTTAGCCCTAGCGAGTGCTGCCTGAGCGAATTTACCAATTAGAATTAAACCTATAAGGTTAGCATTTATTTCTCCGAGTCGTCCCTTACTTAGATTCACTAGTAATATTTTTTTATTGTCCATAATATCACGTATATCAAAAGAAGATTTTTCTTGGGCTACTATTGGCCTCATGATATCATTTGTTAAAAATGGATCTATTTTACTATTTATAAACGGCACCCAATTAGACAATCCTTGCTCACCTGTTGTTGCTTCAGCATTTTTCCAATATTGATGTATCATCGGATTTTTACATTTTGATAATTTATAATCACGAAAATCCTTATCAGAAAGCACGCGAGATATCTCAAGTAATGTATTACCACTCTCAGGATGTTCCATAACTAACTGCGTAGCATTACGGAACATAGCCTCAAAGCCAGCACCTCCACTTGTCTTCATGTCGAATAATTTATTAAAGATTCCTAGCAGTTCATTAATAACAAGAGTCTTCAGTTCTGGGAACTCTCGGTCATACTCGAGCATATTCAAACCCATCGGCCTGTCAGTATTAGCTGGATCAAAATATATAACATCATCGTATCTTTCTGGTGGTATATTTGCCAGTATTTCTTTTACGTCATCACCGTGCGGATCTATCATGCAGCAACCATCACCATTTTTAATATCTTGTATTATTAGATTTTTAAGTGTTACAGTCTTACCTGTCCCTGTCTGTCCTAACACATACAGGTGACGCATTCTGTCTTCACGTCCCAGATGTATAGGGGTTTTTACTTCTCTGAACTCATTATGACCTAAAAGCACACCATCTAGGACCAAGTCCATAGGAGCTGGGCCAGTTGTCATCTTTGCAGTTTTTACTTGAGTAAAATCTTTTACATATCCTGGTATGTGATATATGGTGGCGAGCTCAGATATATTAAGTGGCATAGATTCATTATCATTCCATATTCTGTATGTAAACTCATGTGTTCTTTCTATTACATTTTTTAATTCATAATCTATAAAAGTTATATAATTTCCATTATTTTCAGTATACTGTCTAAAACTAGCCTTCATGTCGCTGATAATATTCTTAGCTCTATCTAAAGTATTTGCACTGGCATACAATCTAACATTAGTGTCTACTATGGTGCTATTTAATTTTTCATTTACTAACTTTGACCTCTCAGCATCAGTGTATGAGCCTTCTTTTTTAGAATTATCTTTTTCGTCACTACTCATTGCTTTTTTTATTCCGATTACCGCTCCTCCAAAAAACGTCTCACGACTAAGCGCTTTTTTAAAGGTGTCTCCTTCTTTTTGCATATTGTCTAAGACTTTTACATACTCGGTTTTAAACCTGTCACCTACTGGCTTTACTAATATTTGTATGGCTGCTCCTTCTCCATCTTTTGATAGTTTTGCAAAAGAATTAATAAGAACAGTAATCGGGTCACCTTCTATATTTTTATAATTCTTAATAGGGAGTATGGGATTCTCATGTTGACTAGCAATAGAAGATACTTGATATCCTCTATCGTGGAAAATATTATAATCATCTTGTTTTGGCTTTACTTCTATACCTGGGAAATACCCTTGTAAAGTTTTCTCAAGTATAGCCTCTATTTCAAATGGCACAGCAACATAAAAAATAACTTCATTTGAACCATTAGCAACTGCTATCTCTAAGCTGTAATAATTATTAGCTTTATTATTTTCATCACTAGCTATGCTTTGCAAGGCTGAGTATAACTGCTCCATTAATTGTATATATTGTTTTGGATCTTTTTTGTCTGTTACTGGGTCATGAGGCGGAGGAACTATTTCAAATAATTTTAAATGCATGGCTTTCCATTCTTTTTTTTCTATATTTTTAAAATCTTCAACGTGACCACTAACAAGATAATTAACTAAAAATCTATGAAAGTCATCTTCTATTTCTGGATGATTTAACTTTTCGGCTATTTCCATTGCGAACCTGACTCCACTGTCTTGCATTATTCCTGCTAATTCTACAATTTGCTTGTCCGTTCTTTTGCTAACTAATCTCTTTAAAATATTCTCTATGTCATGATTTAGATTCTTATGATTCTTGTCATACTCATAACTTATGTTTTGACTTTTATGTTCAGACAAAGAAGACAAAGCGTGATTCTCTGGGCTAGTTTTCCTTGGCATATTCTCCATCGCTTTTTCTTTTTCTTCTATCTTAGCACGCAAATACCTTATCTCTTCTTCTGGATTAGAAAACTTTAAGAGTACTTCACTGTTTGAATCACTCACACTTTCTATATTTATTTTCTCTATATTAAAGTTTGGATTCATAATAAAATTATATCACAAATCACTACACTTTATTGTCTTGTAATACCCATTTATTTTCTGAATTAAATAAAAACCTGAATACGGCTATGAAAATAAAAACAGGGGCAACAAAGGGATAAGCTAGAAAATATATTGCAAAATTAGGCATAATATTACTCCTGTCTTCAGCTATGGTTCTAGACACAAGGAGCACAAAAGCAAGTACTGTGAACAGAAATATAGTTTGAAATAAAAAAACATCAGCAGTTATATAAAAAGGGTCGAGATTAAGCTTGGGGAAATGCATACCAATTACTAAAAAGTTTTCAAATTTTAAATACCAAAGCTGAAAAAGTTTTATATAAGTATAAGACACAGCATACAAAACATAAAAAATAAATACAGCAGCAACGGGTAAAGTAAATAAACCAAAATGTCCATATTTTTTCTTAAAAAACATATCTCTGTAGTCCCATGCATTTTCTAAGAATCCCCTTATCCATCTAACACGTTGCTTTATGAGACCACGAAGCGTAGATGGTCCGACAGTATATACATATGCCTTGTGTGCATTGGCTATTTTGTAATGATTTTTATGTAGACGTAAGGTCATCTCAAAATCTTCTGCATTATGTGCGGCCTTATAATCTCCAAGCTCAACAAAAACTTTTTTTCTAAATACCGAAAATGGTCCGGGCATAACCTGTATAGCATCTATGGATGAGTATGCTTTTCTCCAGAAAATAGAAAGCATGTACTCGACAGACTGAGCACGCTGCCAAAAAGTTTTAATGTCACGCAGTTGCATACAAGTGGCGAGAGCCATTATCTTTTCCTCCTTAAAATACTGTGCAGCTATTTTCATTGCGTCAGTATGTAATGTTGAGTCAACATCAAGACACGCCACTAAGTCAGTCTTCACATATTTTAATCCTGTATTCATAGCATTATGCTTTCCCTGTTTTTCTTCAAAAAAATATTTTATCCTACTATCAGCCGTCATTTCTTCTTCTAAAATATTTTTAGTATTGTCTGTGCTGTTATTGTCCAAATAGAATATTTCTATACTATCTTTTGGATAGTCTAATGCTTGTATTGACCTTATGGTAGTTATAATGTTTTTCCCTTCATTCCAGCCAGGCAGTAAAAAGGTTACAGTAGGGAAATAGTCTACCTCAACCTGCTCCTCTTCTCTCATTTTCTTTCTATTGGAAAGAAAATTATAAAGCATGAACACTTGAAAATAAAGTGACATAAAGATAAAAGGATAAAGTATGACTTCAAAAATCTTTTCAGAAAAAATAAAAGTTGGCATATTTTATTTTTTTGTATTAGTTGCTGCAGCTTTTATTTTATTGATTACAGAGTCTGTATTATTTTTTTCTAAATCTATACTACTAGTTGACTGTTTTAACGTATCTGGAAGTAAGATTTTTATCTCTTCTACTTTTTTTAACCCATAATAAGCCTTATCTTCTATTACTAGAATTGGAAAGTTTTTATCATCTTGTATCTTATATATTTTCTTCATAGTGTCTATCGGCGCTAAGTCTAAATCATAGTCAAAAGTATAAACACGAAGTTCTGGATACATATCACGAAGTTCTGCTAAGACTTCTGCTTGCTTTCCACAATCATCACACATTCCTTTTTTATTAGAGTACATGTATATTAAAAATATTGGCTTTTTACTTTTGCCACACTTATCGGCTATTTTTTTACCAACCAGATAATCTTTTATTTGTAGTAGTGAGTAGTATTTCTTCAAATACGTTACAGTCTCGTTATCACTACCTAACTCCCCCTCTGTGTAAGTTAATTTGTCACCTAGTTCATTTATCTGTGTTGAGACTGGATTAAAATTATCTTCACTACAAGAAATCTCTTTTAAAAGGAATTGTGTCTCATTTGAAAGTATATCCACGGCTATATTATTCTGTATACTACTAAGTGCGTCTATTTTTTTATTTGAAAAATAAGAAGACAGGTAAAAAGCACTAGCGAATATAGCAACAGTGATGATAAGAGAGATTATGTATTTTGAGTAGTCTAATTTCATAATTTTATATTTAAAGACTCTTTAGCTAAAGATTAATAGCATCTTAGAGCCACCTGTCAGAATCGAACTGACGACCGACGGTTTACAAAACCGTTGCTCTACCAACTGAGCTAAGGTGGCTATTACTATAATAAGTAAGTAGTAATATATTAACATAATTTACTTTTAAAATCAACGGGTGTATAATGTACACATATTAAAAATAATAATAATATGGTAAAAGAATTCGCTCACTTTATACGTGAAAAAGGTGTCCTGGGGCTCGCAGTTGGACTTGTGGTTGGAGGTGCGGTAACAAAGATAGTAGGTTCACTAGTTGAGAGTTTTGTAACTCCGCTAGTTGGCTTACTAATTGGTGCTGCTGGAAGCCTTAGCTCTGCTGAGTTCATAGTTGCTGGTGCTACATTTAAATACGGATCATTTATTTCTAACCTTATAGACTTCTTAGCAGTTATGCTTGTAGTTTATCTTATATTTGTAAAGTCTCCACTTAATAAAATAGATAAAAAGGCTGAATAATAAAAAAATTATTTAATTTTTCTGAACATCTTACAATCCTCGCTATGCGGGGTTTTGTAATATCCGAGACTCATCAAAAATTCACCCACTATCTCACCACCAACGAATTTGAATCTGCTTTTAAATACTTTTACCCAAGCTTTTTTCTTTAGATCTAAATTATTTTCTTTCAAGATAATAGAATTATTTTCATCTATCCATTTTAAAAAGCTTCCACCCTCTTTTTGTATTTTTAATATTTCTTTTGCATTATGCACTGCTGCTAATATTTTTAATCTGTTTCTTATTATCCCAACATCATTCATCAGTCTTTCTATTTCTTTTTCAGAATATTTTGCAACTTTTTTTATATCAAAATTATTATAAGCTAATCTAAAATTTTTCTCTTTCTTTAATATAGTGCCCCATGATAAGCCAGCTTGATTTATTTCCATGATTAATCTACCAAAGATCTCATTTTCATCCTCTATTCTGACACCATAAAAATTATCATGATACACTTTGTGTACATTTTCTTTTTCTAATTCTTTTACGTATTTACAGTAAGACATACAAAATATTTTATTTTGCTAAATAGTAAAAAAAGTGTTATAATACTGTTTAGATTTTAAAATATGGCAATAGAAAAACAAATCCCAATACACGGTGAGACACTACTTCGCTTCGAAGATATACATTTTGGATATGATGAAAATAGACCACTACTCGAAGAGGTTACTTTTTCTTTGCGTCGCGGTGCTAAGTTAGTTCTAATGGGTCCAAATGGCGCTGGAAAATCTACTATTTTTAAATTAATACAAGGCACATTAAAACCATGGGAAGGACGTGTTGTGACTGACAAGAAGCTGAACATTTCTATCGCCGAGCAGTTCATACCTCATGAGGAGTGGCACTTACCAGTATTAGAATATTTTCAAAAAGCATTTGATGAGAAGGTTTACGACATAGAACCTCGTGCTATAAAAATGCTAAAAGACCTAGGCTGGATGATACCACTAGACAAAGAAATCAAAGACCTTAGTGGCGGACAAAAAGGAAGACTGTTAATCGCCAAGTCACTTATCTCAAACCCTGACATAGTACTGATGGATGAGCCCACAAACAATCTGGACAAACAAGGTGTAAAAGAATTAACTGACTACATGAAGAATTACCCTGGTACTGCCATTGTCATTTCCCATGATGAAAAGTTTTTAAATGATTTTTCTCATGGTATTATATATGTAAATACACAATTTTTAAAGCTGGAACAATATGTTGGTAACTATTTTAAAGCCATAGAAGAAATAGAGAAGAAAAAAGAAGCTGAAAGAAAAGTAAATGCACAACTAGACAAAGAGATACAAGAAAATAAAGACAAAGTGAATTACTTTGCTTTAAAAGGAGGTAAAATGAGGAAGCTCGCAAGTAAGCTACGTGATGAGATCGACGACATGGAAGACAGTAAAGTAGATGAAAGAAAAGATGACCGAGTGATAAAAAAATTCATCATTAAAAATAGTGACGAATTAAGTGGTAACGTAGTAGAGATAAGAAACATAGAGTTGATGGTGGGTGGTGATAAAAAAGACTTCCCTGTTGAGATTAATTTACGTAAAGGTGATAAGTTACAACTGGTAGGACCAAATGGAATAGGTAAGACAACTTTCTTCAATCTTTTCAACAAGCCTAATGCAAAAGGAATAAAATTAGCTAACAATATAAAAGTTGGATATTATAGACAAGACTTTTCAACTCTTGATTTTAATAAAACCGCTTATGAGGAATTAGCAAAAATATTTAAAAGATTAGATGATCAAAACCTACGTGCTATTGCTTCTGGATTTTTAATAGGAGGCAAGGAATTAGCTACAAAAATAGGAGCACTGAGTGAGGGACAGAAAGCATTACTAATGTGGGCGTATATAACCATGAGTGAGCCAGGGGTGCTCATGATTGATGAGCCTACTAATCATGTGAACTTTCGCCACATACCAATCATCGCTGAAGCCATTAAGAATTACACTGGTGTTATAATCTTAGTATCCCATGTGAATGATTTTGTAAGACAAGTTGGATGCAATCAGACACTAGACCTGGGCAAATTAGTAGAAAAGTCAAAGTAATTTATAAATAAAACAAAACTAAAAATAGCTTAAATAAAAACAACTCTTAAAAGAGTTGTTTTTATTTTTGTGCTTCCTTTTTTACTTGCATCAAAAATTCTTTGTTGCCATCACCGCCGAGTATGGGTGAGTCTATAATTTTTATTACTTTTAAGTTATTATTCTTAAAAATTATTTTTATGTTATTAATAGTATTTTCTATCAGCTTCTCATAATTAACATTCTTATCTTCACTTTTTACCAGTCCTCCTCTACCAATATTCTCACGCCCAACTTCAAATTGTGGCTTGATCAGTATTACCCCCTCACCCCCTTCTTTTAATAATTCAAATATATTTTCTACTATTTTGGTAATGGATATAAAAGATATGTCACACACTATAATATCAAAAAAGTTTTCATAAGAAGTGAAATTTCTAATGTCTGTTTTCTCGAAAAGTTTTATTTTGTTTTGATATTTTATAAGCAAATCTTTATCAAACTGCTCACTACCAACATCTATACTAAAAACCTGTTCTGCATTTTGTTCACACAAAACCTGAGTAAAACCGCCAGTAGATGACCCAATATCTAAACATACTTTATTTTCTACTTTTATTTTAAAATCTTGTAATCCCATTTTTAATTTCTTATAACTTCTACTCACAT
Organism: bacterium; assembly: GCA_043718735.1. Taxonomy (GTDB): domain Bacteria; phylum Patescibacteriota; class Minisyncoccia; order Phycocordibacterales; family UBA5272; genus JAUPVO01. The sequence continues at coordinate 8,028 of JAYSVC010000012.1, forward strand.
AACCCATCTCTTCATTTTCTAAAATATTTATAATATTTTTCTCACTTACTTCTTTTTTAAGATTACTACAAATTACTCCATCAACTAAAATAAAATTATTGATAATTAGTTCTTGGGCTTTTGTTCTGCTTGACACTAATCCACTTTCTTTTAAGAATATATCTAATCTCATATGAACTACTTGGGTTTAAGATTAGTTGCCCCAGCCCATCTTTGTAATAGCGTTTTTGGCGGCATCTACTTCTCCTAATTGTTTACTTTTTCCTTCACCTTTTGCTATTTCTTTTTCATCAAAATAAATACCAACGATGAATATCTTGTCATGGTCAGGACCTGACTCATTGATTATTCTATAAGTTGGAGTTACTTGTAATTTCTCTTGAGATTTTTCTTGGACATGTGACTTACTGTCTTTATGACTGCCGGCGCTTACTATCTCGTCTGTATTTACAAGCAGAGTCTTTGTGACCCATTTACGACACACATCATATCCGACATCAACATACATAGCACCAAGTAATGCCTCGTAAGTGTCAGCAAGTATAGACATGCGAGCACGAGTTATCTCTGTTTCTTTTGCTTCACCACGTGACAATTTTAAATAACTATTAAGATCGAGACTAAGCGCTACTTCTGATAATGTGTTGGCATTAACGAGTGCCGACCTGTAGCTCGTCATATCACCCTCGTCATGATGTGGGTATTTTACATACAAAAAATCAGTAACTATTAGTTCTAATACCGCATCACCTAAAAACTCGAGCCTTTCATTGTGACCAAGTTCAAATTTTGGATTTTCATTTATAAAGCTCCTATGCACTGCTGCCTGCTCATACAAATTAATATTCTTATACTCTATTTTGTTTTTGATTAAAAAGTCTTCCATTTCTTACTGTATTATACTACTTTGAGACTATTTCGTCTATAGCACGCATTAGCATAGGTTTTAAGTCTTTGTATATCTTAACTTTTTCTATTTCA
>JAYSVC010000013.1:0-22743 GCA_043718735.1 bacterium
AACAAAAACATTAGATTGAAAAGTGAAGAAGATATAAAAAACCTAAGAGTTGCAGGGAAGAGGTTGGGTGAGATAATGCGTAAGGTGGCCACAGAAGTAAAAGAAGGAATAAGTACGGGTGAATTAGACAGAATCTTTCACAAACTAACTATTGAAGGAGGTGATGTTCCGGTATTACTAGGTTACAAACCATACGGAGCTGATTACCCATACCCAGCGAGTGTTTGTATTAGTATCAATGATGAGATAGTGCATGGAATACCAGACGATAATATAATAATTAAAAATGGAGACCTAGTAAAGCTAGATGGCTGTCTGGCTCACAATAAGATGATAGCAGACCACGCTATCACTGTGCCGTGTGGAGATATAACAGATGTTGAAAAAGAATTAATAGAAGATACAAAAAAAGCAAGAGCTGCAGGAATAAAAGCTGCCATTGCGGGTAATTATATTTCCGACATATCAAAAGCTATAGAAAAAGAAGTTAATGGAAAGTACGGGATAGTAAAGATTCTTTCAGGTCATGGTGTGGGTTACGCTGTGCATGAGGAGCCCTATGTTCCCAATTATGATGATGGGACAAAAGGGATAAAGATGTTACCAGGATTAGTAATAGCCATAGAACCCATGCTTAACCTAGGCACTGATGATGCTGAGCTTTGTGCCGATGGTTATACTTTTATCACAGCTGATGAGAAAAAGTCTGCTCACTTTGAACATACTGTATTAATAACTGAAAATGGTCCAGAGATATTAACTGCTTAATTCTACAAAATAAAAACAGATAACAAAAAATAAATAAAATATGAACAAAATAGTAAATAAATTAAACTTTATAAAAAATTATCAAGATATAAATTATTACAAAGTCGTATTTACTTTGCTTTGTATATTCCTGACTTACTTTTTATCTAGGAATTTTTTGGAACCATTTGATTTATATAGAGAATACTTTTGGTTAGATATTTTTATGCATATACTTGGTGGTTTTTTATTCTCTACTTTATTTTTCCATATTTCTAAAAAAGAATATTTTAATTTTAAGAATATCTTTTATTTTATTATGTTTATAGGGATTATCTGGGAGATATATGAGATAATTTTTAATGTAATGATTAAGAATCAAGAGTCTTCAGGAGTGCTAGACACTATTAAGGATTTGATCAATGATACTATTGGAGCGTGGCTTGCTTTTCTTTTTTATAAAAAGAAATAGCAAAAACACACAACATATTTAATTTTTAGAAGACCTGACTCACGTCTAGAAAAATTAAATATGTTGTGTTTTTTGTTTGTGTGATATAATTATATTATAAAAATATGACCACAAAAGAAGAAAATAAGTTAGAAGAAAGTAAAATTAAAAATAAAGTAAAAATAACCTTCGCTGGCGGAGCGGTGACACCAACTGGTTCTAATTTTTTATTAGAATACGGCGATAAAAAATTTTTAGTAGATTGCGGATTGTATCAAGGTTCACGCATTGCGGAACATGAAAATAGAGAAGCTTTTTCTTATGACCCAAAAACTATAGATGCGCTTTTTATCACTCATGGCCACTTGGACCATGTTGGACGTATTGGAAAGTTGATACATGATGGTTTCGATGGGCCCATATACTCAACACCCCCAACACGCGACATTGGTGAGCTTATAATGTTAGACAGCTTGGGCATATTAAGCAAAGAAGCTTTTCGTGATGGCCTAGAACCAATATACGATGAGAAGGATGTTATGCATGCTATGAATAACTGGACAGTCAAAAAGTATCACGAAGAGATGTCTTTTAATGCAGGTAAGAATAATGTAACAGTGACATTCATGGACGCAGGACACATTATGGGTAGCAGTATGATACGTTTTGAGATAGAGGGTAAAAAGTTTTTATTTACTGGCGACCTAGGTAATACACCATCACCGCTTTTAAAAGACACAGAGACCATAAAAGACATTAATTACCTTGTAATGGAGAGTGTTTACGGTGATCGTAATCATGAGAATCTTGAAGATAGGGTGAATAAATTAAAGTCAGTAATCAAAAATACCCTAAGCAAAAATGGCACACTCATGATACCTGCTTTTTCAATAGAGAGAACTCAAGAGATACTTTTCCAGATAAACAATATGGTAGAAAAAGGCGAAATACCAAAAACAAAAATATATTTAGACAGTCCACTGGGAATAAAAGTTACTCGCGTATATAAAAAGTATGAGAGAGAATACATGAACAGTGACGTGAATGGAGTTATAAAAGCAGGTGATGACATCTTTTCTTTCCCTGGTCTTACTATGACTGAAAATAAGGAGGATAGTATGATGATAAATGCTGACCATGGAGCAAAGATAATAATCGCAGGTAGTGGTATGAGTAATGGCGGACGTATAGTTCATCATGAGGCGAGGTATCTGTCAGACCCACGAGCAACTCTTCTTTTGGTTGGTTATCAGGCATTGGGGACGCTCGGTAGACTAATACAAGAGGGTGAGAAAAAAATAAAAATCAAAGGTCAGGAAATAGATGTAAAGTGTAACGTAGACATGATTGGTGGTTTTTCTGCACACAAAGACAGTGACGGTCTTGTAAATTTTGTAGAGGACAGTGCTGATACTCTTGAAAAAGTTTTCATAGTTTTAGGTGAACCAAAAAGTGCCATGTATTTAGGACAAAAATTATACGAGTATTATGGATTAGATGTAAAGATTCCAACCTTGGGTGAAGTTGTTGAGATTGAGTTGTAGTCTTTACTTATACATGTTTTTATGATATTATAAAAACATGTATAAAAATGAAAACAAAGTAAAAGAAATAAATAGTAAAAAAAGTCTTGAAAATATAAACTTTTCAGCCTTTTCCGCAAAAACCAAGACAAAAACTGACTGGGGGTCTGTAGCGGAAAAGTATGACAAATATTTGAATAGTGAAAGCAATTACCATAACGAGGTTATATTACCTAATTTTTTACGCATACTAGGAGATGTTTCTGGTAAAAAAGTTTTAGATATTGCTTGTGGTCAAGGATTTTTCTGTGAAGCTATAATAAAAGAAACTCTAGAAAAAAAACAAGCTGGTGATAAAAAAGTAGAAGTCTCTGGTTTTGATCTTGGTGTTGATTTGATTAAAATAGCGCAGCAAAATGCTGGTAAAAATAAAAGTAATATAAACTATAAAGTTTTAGATGCTGAAAACTTTGCAGATGAATATTTAAAATCTGAGAATGATGATAAGTTTGATGTTATTTATTGTGTTTTAGCATTACAGAATATAGAAAATATGAAAAAGGTTATAGAAAATGCTAAAAAAGTTTTAGTTGAAAAAGGTAAGATGGTATTTGTAATAAATCACCCAGCATATAGAATACCAAAATCAACTTCATGGGGTAATGTAACTGAAGCTGGAGCAAAAGAAATACAATACAGAAGAGTAGACAAATACATGAGTGAAGACAAGATAAAAATGGACATGACTCCAGCAGAAAAAAGGGAGAGTTTTAAGAAATATACTTATTCTTATCACAGACCATTACAAACTTATTTTAAAGTATTTGCAAATCTTGGCTTTGCAGTAACAAAGTTAGAAGAGTGGATAAGTAACAAAGAGAGTGTTGGTAAGAATGCAGACAGAGAAAACACTGCAAGAAAAGAGTTTCCAATGTTTATGTGTCTAGAGGTTAAGAGTGTATAGTAATTTTATTTCTTTATAAGAAAATATTATTGTTTTTTAAGTTGAGTATGTTATAATTTTTATATGAATAATATTATAATAAAAATCTTAGGTTTTATTTTGGCTTTATCTGTGGTTGGAGGATCTGCTTATTATTATCTGAAAGTAAAGGAAACAAGAAAAGAGTATTCTTCACTGAAAGTTTCAGATGGAAAAATATCTAGTAATTTTCTTTTGCCAGAAAACAGAAAGTGTAGATTTGAAAACATTACAGAGAGTCAGTTTGGAAAAGTGACAATACGTAGCACTATGTATATATCTGGAGACAATGTCAGTACAGAATCTGAAATAGATGCCATCGGAAAAGTTACCAAAAGTAATATTGTTATAAAAGATAATATTACATATATGTGGAGCTCGGCCTCTAACAAGATTGGAATAAAAATAATGAGCAAGGCTGGCGAGTCATTATCTGATTCTTATAAAAAAAGTGTAGAGAGGGTATACACATCTTGCATGGTCTGGTCAGTGGATGATAGTGTTTTTATATTACCTGCAGAAATAGAATTCAAAGACCTTGGTAAATAGTTTTTAATTTAAATATATAGTCACAGAAAGTCATTTTATTTGTTATAATGTATATATGATACATAAATATAAAACTTTTTATAAAAAATTATTAAGTTATTTTCTATTAACTTCTCTATTTTTAACCCTCTTCTCATTTTCTTTTGCTTTGGAAAGTAGTAACACTTCTGCTTCTTCTGTATCTATTAGTAGGGTCGGTTGTTTTATGTTTGTTTCTAATTTAAAATATGGAGATGGTATTAAAAATATAGATTTAAAACTGGTAAAGTTCGGCCCAGATTCACAGCTGTATAAAGTCATAGAGCTGCAGAACACTTTGTCGGAAGCAGGTTATTTGAATCTCGGTAATTATGGAGCGACAGGGTATTTTGGAATCAATACTTTTAAAGCCGTGAAGAGATATCAAAAAGTAAATAATATAAACCCAACAGGTTTTGTTGGTGAGAAAACAAGAACAGCTTTACGTTCAGAGTTTTGTGGTAATGACAAAATAAAAGATTGTCCATCAGAAAAAATAGTGAATTACATGCCTGTAATGTGTATCAGGGCACCATGTCCTGCAATAGATAATTCTTATTATATTTATAATGGGGTTAGAAAAGAAATTTCAGACTTCGATGCTAATTATGTAAAGAATAGTTGTAATGTAAAGGAAACAATAGTATATTAGTTCAGTCGTACATGGTTAAAAAACAAAATATACAAAATAAAACCACATAGTCTGTGGTTTTATTTTTAATCTTTTTACTTCTTGTCTGTGATTTCCGTCTTTAACTTACTAATTAACTCTTCTAAGGTTATTTTTACTTTCTCACCCTCCCTACTTTCTAAGGTTAAGTTATTCTCATTAACTTCTTCATCACCAACCACCACCCAGTAATTATATTTCATGTTTTTTGCATAACGAACACTTTTACCCATGCCGTTACTACTGTCAAAATATTCTGCTCGGATTTTTGATTTACGTAAACTATCAAAGATGTTTTTTGCATATTCATCATGTGTGTCACGTACAGGCACTATAACTATTTGAACAGGAGATAACCAAAGAGGAAAAGCTCCCTTGAAATGTTCTATTAAAAACCCTACAAATCTCTCATGTGTTCCTAGTGGTGCCCGGTGTATAATGGCTGGAGTTTTCTTTGCGCCATCTTTGTCTGTATATTCTAATTCAAAAGCTTTACCCATGTATAAGTCTAATTGATTTGTAGAAGCGGTGAATGACCTGCCTATGGCTGAGTATATTTGAAAATCCATCTTTGGACCATAAAAAGCAGCACCTTCATTTACAACTTTGTAAGGCACTCCAGACTTCTCCATCGCTTCACGTGTCATATTTTCTGCATCTACCCAGTCACTCTCATCTCCATGATACTTTTCCATTTTATTTAGATCACGAAGAGCTAATTCCATTTCGTATTTTTGTATGCCGAGTATCTTATAATAATATTCATGCATTTTTATAACCTTTACAAATTCTTCAACTGCATTTTCTTTTTGTATGTATATGTGAGCATCATTCATCTGCATGCCACGGACACGCATCATGCCAAAGAGGCTACCAGAATCTTCGTATCTGTGACACCATCCATATTCTGCTATTCTCATTGGCAAGTCTCTATAACTTTTTGGCCTCGCAGCAAATGCTTTGTGATGGAAAGGGCAATTCATGGGTTTTATATAATAATTTTCTCCTTCTATTTCTAGTGGTGCATACATACTGTCTTTATACAGTGGTAAATGTCCAGAAGTGTAAAAAAGATTCTCCTTAGTTATTATTGGTGTTGTAACTCTGTCATAACCCCACTCTTCCTCTGTATCTTTTGCCCATTTTTCCAACTCTTCTTTTATAACATTCCCTTTTGGCAACCATATTGGTAGCCCTTTTCCTATAGTTTCTTCAAAATGGAAGAGGTCTAATTTTTCACCTAGTATGCGATGGTCATTTATTTTTGCTTCTTCCATTTGCTTTTCATAATTTTCTAATTCTTCAGCCGTTTCAAAAGCTAGTCCATATATACGAGTGAGCTGTTCACGCTTTTCATCACCACGCCAGTAGGCTCCTGCTATTTTGTCTAATTTAAAACTCCCTTCATTTATCTCATTTATGTTTTCACAGTGACCACCACGACACAGGTCAGTAAAAACTTCACCATTAAGCGTACCGTCACCTTTTGTAAAGTTAACAGTGTAAAGTGTAATCTCTTCGCCTTTATTATTTATTTCTTCTATTAATTCTAATTTGTATTTGTTGTCTGCAAAAACTTCTCTTGCTTTTTCATAACCAACTACAGTGTGCGTAAAAGCTCCACCACTACGTACAACTTTTTGCATATCTTTGGTTATTTCTTTCAGGTCTTTTTCTGTATTTGGTTTATTGTTTACTTCAGAGTCGACATCTTTTGCATTTGGGTTTTGATTCATAGACTTTGCTTCAGAAAAATCAATATCATAGTAGAATCCATTGTCTATGGCAGGACCTAGTGTTAACTTTGTATTATTATATTTTTTCTGCACACAGTAGGCGAGTATGTGAGCTAGGGTGTGTCTTTTATTTTCCATATAATTCTTATTTTATATAAAAATTATAACATATATATGGGTAAATTAAAATAAAGTCTTATTTGCAAAATGTCTTTTATTTTGTTAGTATTCACAGTATAGTTTTGATATAAATATAATTTTTATGAATTCAAAATTATTTCAAAAATGTTCATTAATTTTTAAGGAGACGATAATGTCTAATCAAGATGAAAAAGTTTTAACTGATGTGCAAATAGTCTGCGCAGTAGCAGAAGACGGAACTTTTGGGTATAAAAATCCAGATGAACACGACAATCAAATGCCGTGGGGATACATAAGGCAGGACATGCTTAATTTTAAAGCATTAACTAGCTCGGGTGTGGTTATGATGGGAACAAATACTTACGGGTCATTGCCAGAAAAGTTCAGACCATTACCAGGCAGACACAATGTTGTGATTGGAAAAAAGAATGTGCCAGCACAGTCCGAGCATGTGAGTGTTTTTTCGGATATAGACTCAGCATTGGATGTCTGCTATCGTTCACTACCTAATGCTACTGTTTTTCTTATTGGAGGAAAACAATTAATAGAGGCTTTTTTAAGTCCTGAAAATGATTATGCAAAACACGTGTCTGCCATACACAGAACCATGATAATGCGTGATGTCGCTGTTAGTCCAGAAGGTGTAATAAAAGAAAAGAATACTTTTGTATTTTTTGATAACATGTTATATCCAGACAGATACTATACAGATTTTTTTCTTAATACTTCAAAAGCATTTCCTGAATCAGGAATAATAACTACTACTTATGTGGCAAGGAGAGAGGTATGAAAGAAATCAAAAATGAAATCAAATATGCTTCCCTTGTAGGCGTTGAAAGATGTGGCAAGGGGACACAGATAGAAATGTTAAAAGAGTTTTTTGGAGACGGAGAAGGTGTCGACTTTTTGATAGAGCCAGGGTCAACAACTCTCGGTTCTATTTTGAGGGCAGGTATGAAGCCAAAAGATCCTGATTCTAGTTTTTATTTATCTGATTCTACTTTGACTTATTTGGCTGATGACATGTCTTACTTATCTGCCACGTCATATTTTCACATGATGATGTTACAACGCGAAGTATTAATGAGGCAAGTGTCTTTGGGCAGTGCGGGAGACAAACTTATTTCTGATCGAGGGCATCTGTGTACTTATGCTTATCAGCTGGTAGCCCAAAAGTTAAATATTGAGCCAGGTTATCATGATGTCTGGTATATGGCATATCAGAAAATGTTTAATAGTATTGATGATTTGCATATAATCCTAGATATAGAACCAGAAGAATCGCTAAGGAGGAAGGTTGGTAGAAAAAGCAGTGATGCTTTTGACGACGCTAGTATTGGCTTTATCTCTAATGTTAGGGGGGGGTATGACATTGCGGCCAAGCTTATCTCGCTTGCGAAAACAGATAAGAAAAGAGTTATTAAAATTAATGGTATGCAAGCAAAAGAAAAAGTGTTCGAGGATTTGCGCTTAGCAATACAAAAACATTTTAAAGAAGAGTAAAAAAATAACCCTACAACAGTATGTTGTAGGGTTTTTGTTTTATTTCTCCACTATATCTTGCTGTCCACGTTTTATATCAAAACGACCAACATCTTCTCTATCTATGTGCATCTTTAAGCCGATAGAATAAAAATGTTTTTCTAAAAGGTTTGCCACCTGCACTGCTTTTGTTTGCAGTGTGGGGTGAACAAAGCGTGTAGCCCGAAGTTCGGTCAAATAAGTAACAGCTGACAAATCCCCAGAAAAATCAATAGGAACTTTATATCCCATCGGTATATAATACTGATAATCAAAGTCATTAATTGATTTATCGTGTTTTATAAAACTTTCCAAATCAAGCAACAGCGACTCTCCTTCTTTTCTCAGTGTTTCCGGCAATTGTCTTAAGTACCAATTTTCAAACCCTGGTCTCGTAGAAAGTAAGGGCATTCTCATGTTTACAGCTCTGTGTCTCTGTATATCTCGATAAGAGCCAAAATCTAAATGGAAACCAAGACGTATATTACCGCAGATACCGACTTGTTTTGGTAATTCTGTTTTGCTGGGCCTGATTCTGATTAAGTGCTCAAACTTATTAAGCTCGCTCATATCTATGCCATCATGTAAAAGATTTACATCATCATAAGTCGAGTTGTCACTTCTTAAATAGTATCCATTTTGCATCCAGTGATGAACATAGGATTCTGTACCTTCATATTTTTTATGACCAAAAGAATTAGGGTGCGCTTTTTGCAATGCTTTTTCCAAAAGATCTGCAATATCACGAACTTCTGCAAGAGGGTGATTACGTAAATAGAGTAATCTGTCTGCAACTTGGCGCAAGTTAGTATTCCAGGCGACATTAGTAGCCGCTCCAGCAGGTAAGAAGCCACGCAAAATATCAAAGGCTCTGGCATTTATTGCTTTCTCATAGATTTTAGTATCCTCACCAGTGTTTATTTGATATTCATTTTTTAAATATTCAACTAAAACAGGAAATGAGTCCACATAAAATTTGCGCAACTTATTAAGTAGTGTGCCAGAAAGATAATTACCAATAGGATCAATGAACTCTTGTTTGGAAAAATCAATATATCTTGTTGAGCACTCTTGTCCACTATATAGTTGTGAGTCTTGCACTGCCTTTGCTGCGAGCATAGAAATATTTTCTATGAATATATAAGTGTTACCGCAGTCACCGATACTTTTATGTCCGTATCCAACATAGAAGCCGGACATCATGTTTCCTGAACCACTAACGCCTAACTTTTTCAAGTGACTCATGATGCCAGCAGGGCTGCGAGAATGCAAGGCCATTAACATTGCGGCGTCTTCGGCGCTTATACTACTTTCTGTATTAAGCACAATAACAGCAGCTCTTCCATTTGTTGTAACAAAATGGTTAGTCATATTTTCTCCAAAAAAGAAACCTTTTCACCACCATCGCGACCGCGATAATGTAATAAAAAGTATGAGCCCATACTACTATTATTTGGCTAAAATAGCAAGCCTGTAAAATCTTTTCAGAATCTTTAAAAAATTATTTTAACATTTACAAAAACAAAAAGCATGATATGTTAATATTATCTATTGACTTATCCTGTGTATTTTGTATTATGTATATATGTTCTAATTTTTTAGAAAACTAAAGTATATGCAAAAAACAAGATTCGTCGACGAAAGCAATAAAAACGCTTTTAAAACTATTTTAATAATGACAGTGATGACTGGTATCATTACGGCTTTTGGATTTATGATTGCTAGTGTCACAAATAATCCCAGCTACATTACCTATGCTCTAATAATAGCCATAGGACAAAATGTCATCTCTTACTTTTTTGGAGCAACTATAGCCCTTAAAATGAGTGGTGCAGTCCCGGCAGATGAAAACAAATATGCTGATTTGCATAAAATAGTTCAGGACCTGGCAGAAAAAAATGAAATCAAAAAGCCGGCAGTATATATTATAAATGATCCAGCCCCAAATGCTTTTGCTACGGGTCGTGGAAGGAATCACGCTTCGGTCGCAGCAACTACTGGCTTGCTTGCTATGCTTGATCGCGGGGAATTAGAAGGGGTAATGGCTCATGAGTTAACTCACGTTAAAAACAGAGATATGTTAGTTATGACTATTGTCGTAACCATGTCAGCCTTATTATCTTCCCTTGCTAACATGGCAGTGTATAGTAGTATGGGTCGTGATAAAGAAAATGGTAACGGAGGGCTAATGATTATTGTCGCACTACTTGGTAATATCTTACTGCCCCTTGTCTCTCTTTTTATACAATCGGCAATCAGTAGACGTCGTGAATTCATGGCTGACGCAGGAGGTGCAATACTCACCGAACACCCTGAGGCACTGGCTTCGGCATTGCAGAAAATTAGCGGATTCAAACAACCACTACAAAACGCAACCCCAGCAACGGCCCACCTTTACATCTCTTGTCCATTCGGAGGCAGAGGAGCTCAGACATTTTATCAAAAATTATTCATGACACATCCACCGATAGAGGAGAGAGTGAGAGCTTTGATTGGGTAATTTTCCTGTGTATCTATTTGTAAAAACAATTACTTTTCATGTTATAATTAATTAATGAATAAAGATATTCTAAAAGCTTTAAATTTTTTACCTAAAGAAAACACATCAGGAATTTTTGTTAAAAAATATGGTGACGGGTATTCTATCGAAGTAGATTTCGAGAAAGAGCTAATTAATTATGGCAATAAAATAAAGTCTGAGAGTAAAACAACCTCAAATTTTTCTCAGGCAGAAAATTGGGTTGTTTTGGAGTGTGTGGACAGGCTTTTGGTGAAAGGTTACAAGCCAGAAGACATCACACTTGAGAAAGTTTTTCCGAGTGGGCATGGCCATAGTGGTAGACTAGATATATTTGTTGAGAAAGAAAAGAAGTCTTTTCTAATGATCGAATGTAAAACTTATGGTAGAGAGTTTGATAAGGAGTATAAAAATATACAAAAAGACGGCGGACAGTTGTTTACTTATTTTCAGAATGATAAAAATACAGATTTTTTGATGCTCTACGCCTCACAATTTAATGAGCATACAAAATCTATAGAATATAAAAATGAAATTGTGGTCATAGAAGATGCCCATAAAGAAACAGCTAATGTAAAAGATTTTTTTGATAGATGGAATAAATTTACTAAAAATAATGGTATTTTTGAAAACGGTATTTTTGCGTACAAGTTTGAAAGCAAGTCTTTGAGATTGGTAGACATAAAAAACATACAGCAAGAAGATAGCTCTTTTATATTTAATAGATTTATTGAGATTTTAAGGCACAATGCTGTCTCTGATAAACCTAATGCATTTAACAAAATATTTACTTTATTTTTATGTAAGGTAAAAGACGAAGATAAAAATCTAGAAGAGGAATTAGATTTTCAATGGAGAGAAGGGGAAGATGATAATGTTAGTTTTCAGAAACGTCTATCTGATCTGTATAAAAAAGCAATGAAAGAATTTCTAGACAAGGAAGTTAGTGATTTTTCAGATGCTGATTTTGATTCAAAGTATAAACATCTATCTAGTTTAGATAGGAAAAATCTTTTAGATGAAATAACAAAATTACGCCTTCAGAAAAATAATGAATTTGCTATAAAAGATGTTTTTGACGAAGAAACTTTTGTAGAAAATGGAGCAGTTTTAAAAGAGGTGGTAGAGCTTTTGCAAAATTATAGATTTAGATATAACAAAAAACAACCATTCTTGGGTGACTTTTTTGAGTTACTGTTAAATACGGGACTAAAACAAGAATCAGGGCAATTTTTTACACCAGTACCTATCGCTAGGTTTATATGTAGAAGTGTACCACTAAAAGAAAGTATAGAAAACAAACTGGGTAAATCAGAGACAAAAGAACTATTGCCAAATATTATAGACTACGCAGCTGGTTCAGGTCATTTTTTAACAGAGGCTATGGAAGAGATTCAAAGTATAATAGAAAACATAGAAACATCTAAACTTACCCCAAAAACTAAAGATGAGATTTCTGTATGGAAAACGAAACAATTTGCGTGGGCTTTTGATTATATATACGGCATAGAGCGTGACTACAGACTTGTAAAAACTACAAAGGTGGGTTGCTATTTGCATGGCGATGGGGTGGCAAATATTATACACGCAGATGGTTTAGATAGTTTTGACTCAGACAAGTATCTCCAAAAATTACACAAGAAAAATGCTAATACAAAAGATAATGCTATGTTTGATTTCGTCCTCTCTAATCCACCATACTCGGTTTCTTCTTTCAAGGGTAATTCTGAAGCCTCAGCTGAAACTTCTGATATGTATGATTTTCTAACTGACAATAGTTCTGAGATAGAATGTTTATTTATCGAGCGTACAAAACAACTATTAAAAGATGGTGGAGTAGCAGGAATAATTTTACCTAGTTCTATTTTAAGTAATACAGGAATATATACAAAAAGTCGTGAGCTAATTTTACAATATTTTAATATAATAGCTGTTGCAGAGCTCGGATCAAATACTTTTATGGCAACAGGCACAAATACTGTGATACTTTTTCTAAAGAAGAAAAATAATTATGAATTTATAGCTATAAAAAATAGTGTAGGTCTCTTCTTAAATAATTTACAAGATCTGACTATTGGTGGAGTCGAGAACTCAGTTTCTAAATACGTAAGTCATGTATGGAAAAATGTTAATTTCCAAGACTATGTAACTTTCTTAAATAAAGAGCCAAATCAAAATATATTAAGTCATGAGATTTTTGTAGAGTATAAAAAGAAAACCAAGACAAAAAACGAAAAAGATTTTTGGGAGGATATTTTAAGAATAGAGTCGGAAAAGATTTCATACTTTATAGTCGCATACCCACAAAAAGTAGTACTAGTAAAAAGTGGTGAAAAAGATTCCGAAAAACGCTTCTTAGGCTATGGGTTTTCTAATCGCCGTGGCAGTGAGGGTATACATCCTATTCAAAGAGGTAAAAGTATAGATGAGTGTACACAATTATTTGACCCAGAGTCTTTTTATAATCCAGCAAAAGCTAGTACCTATATACTAAAAGCTTTTGAGGGTGACTTTGATTTTCCAATAGATGAGTCTATGAAAAATAATGTAAGTCGTCATGACTTGGTAGATATGCTTACTTTCGATAGGGTAGATTTTGAAAAATCTATCTCTCTTTCTCTAAAAAAAAAGATAAAAATGGAGAGTAAGTGGAAAACAGAAAAACTTAATGAACTGGCTGAGATAAAAGGGGGTAACGGATTTCCAAAAGAATATCAGAATAATAAAAACACTGAAGATGTTCCGTTCTATAAAGTTTCAGATATGAATACTGGCATCAATAAACTCACGATGACTTTATCTAATAACTATGTAGATAAAAATGTAATTTTAGATAAAATTAAAGCCGTAATTTTCCCAATTAACACAGTTATTTTTCCAAAGGTGGGTAAAGCCATTGATACTAATAAAAAAAGAATTTTAGGTAGAGCTGGATGCGTCGATAATAATGTTATGGGTCTAATAGTAAGAGATGAAAAGGTTTTATCTGCCAAGTTCCTTTTTAATTATTTTGTGAATAATATTAAACTACTTGATATTGCCTCTAATGCGAATCCGCCATCAATTTCCGCTGCAAATTTAAAGGAACTAGAAATACCATTACCGCCACTCGAGATTCAACAAAAAATTGTTTCTGAGATCGAAGCTTTAGAAGAAAAAGAAAAGAAAGCGAAAGAGGAGATTGAAAAGCTGAAAAACTCAATTAAAAGTATGTTAATTTTTAGGAATAAGATTAATTGTAAACTTGGGGATATTGTTTCTCTTGAGTATGGTATATCTCTTCCAGACAACCAAAGAAGAAAAGGTCTTTATCCTGTTGTAGGATCAAATGGAATTGTTGGAAGTCATGACACTTTTTTAGTACCGAATGAAGCTATTATAGTTGGAAGGAAAGGGTCTGCCGGGAAAGTTAATTTCATCAAAGAAAGTTGTACGCCAATAGATACGACATTTTATGTTAAATTGTTAAATAATCATTATTCTTTGAATTTAATTTTTCATATATTGAAAAATCTAAATCTAGAAAAAATAACCAGTGGGGTAGGTGTTCCTGGGCTAAACAGAAATGATGCTTATGCCTTGGATATCGCCTTGCCTGAAGAAAGCGAACAACAAAAAATTGTTACTGAAATTGAGAAAATAGAAGTTAAAATAAAAATGTTAGAAACTGAGATTGCTGAAGTTCCAAAACAAAAGGAAGCTATACTTAAGAGGTATTTGTAGGATTATACTTTTATATTGCAAATGTCTCTACAGATGCTATAATTAAACTATAAAAATAAATAAACATGCAAACAGAAAATACAAATATTAATAATGTGATTTCTAAGTTATTAGGTATCAAAAAAAGTTTTTGGATAATTGGTATTGTTATATTACTTGCTATATATCTTGTTGGTAAATACAACACCATGATAAGTTATAAAAATGAAAGCAATCTCGCTTGGGCACAAGTTGAAAATCAAATGCAGAGAAGATTTGATTTGGTTCCACAGTTAGTCGCTAGTGTGCAGCAAGTATTCAAGCAAGAGGGTGAGAAAAATGTTTATATAGAACTAGCCAAAACAAGAGAAAGTTATGCTGGAGCAAAAACTATCGATGAAAAAATAGTAGCCTCACAAAACCTCAACTCAGGACTTGCTCGCCTGCTCGCCATCACTGAAAATTATCCAGTGTTAAAAGCTAGCGAAAATATAAAAGAATTACAAGCGAGCATAGAAGGCACAGAAAATAGAATGTCAGTCGAGCGTGGCAGATTCAATGAATCTGTTGGACGCTACAATGGCTATATTTTAGTAATACCAAATAATATAATAGCTAAGGTGTTCGGCTTTACTTCTATGAAAACCTTTGACAGTGACGAGGCGAGTACAAAAGCTCCAAATGTAAAAGATTTATTTAATAATTAATATATTCTATATAATCAGTTTTAATTTCATTAAATTAAATAAAAAATATTATGAAAAACATAAAAATAATTCTTAAAGTATTTTTATGTTTTTTATTTTTAGTTGCTGGCGCGAGCGTGGTGAGCGCTGAGAAGTTAGAAGATTTAAAAGTTGATAAGTTCGTAAATGACTATGCAAATATTATAGAAAATAATACAGAATTAGAATTAGAAAATAAATTACGCATCTTTTTTGCTAGCAGTACACATCAGATAGTGGTAGTAACTGTGAATAATATGTCAGGTGATTACATAGAAAATTACAGCATAAAATTAGCGCAGATGTTAAAAGCAGGTAGTGAAAAGAATGACAATGGAGTGTTATTATTAGTCTCAAAAGATGATAAAAAATTAAGAATAGAAGTGGGTTATGGCTTAGAGGGCGTGTTGACTGATGCTAAGAGCGCTAATATCATTAGAAGTATAATTACTCCAGAGTTTAAAAATAATAATTATACTGAAGGCATAAAAGCAGGAACAGAAGAAATAATCAAGATTACAAGTGACGAGAACTATTCTAAAAGCCTAGATAAAAAAGAAACAAATAGTTTATTTTTAAAACTATTAAGTAAAATACCTTTTGAGTTTTTTATACTCATTTTCTTTTTTGGATTCACTATTCTTCAGTGGATAATATCCGTGTTAGCGAGAACTAAAAGTTGGTGGCTGGGTGGAGTATTTGGTTTCATTATTTCTTGCATTCTTTATTTTGCTTTATTTGCTAGTTTATTTTTATTTTTAATTACTATACTTGGTTTTGTATTTGATTATTTTATATCTAAAAATTATAAAGAACATGCAGAAAAGTTAAAATCAGGTCCACCAGACTGGTGGGCAGGTGGGTCTAATTTTGGAGGGGGAGGTGGCTGGTCTAACAGTGGCGGCGGTTTTTCTGGCGGCGGAGGTGGATTTGGAGGGGGTGGCTCATCAGGAAGTTGGTAGTTATATTTTTACAAATAAAAAACCACACAGTGAATGTGTGGTTTTTGTTTCTATATTTTCAGAAACATTTTTTATTTTATTTCAATTACTATTTTTTTAATTACTACCAACTGGGACTGGTGGGATAATATCTTCTAACCAATTCTTATTAACTTTTTCTTGCTCCTTTTTCTTTGGCGGTTCATCTGGGAATTCAAAGCCAACCAAAAACATGAGATCAGACAAGTTTCCAAGTAGCAAGAAAGACATTGTTAGTTTATTTTCTGTAAACAGAAGAAGAGAAATAATTAAAAAAACTGAAATAACCTTACTAGAATATTGTACAATCTTATTGTCTTCCCAGGCAACCTTCCCTACATTATAAATAGAGGCTTTAACTTTATTGCTTGTAAGTGCGGTAATAGTTACTAAAATCAAAATACCTAATAATATTTTTACCCAAAAAATATTTACATCACTGTAAACTATTGAGAGAAATAAAAAAAGACTTAAGGCATTTATGTTTAATAAAAACATTTGAAAGGGTTTTTTACTTAAAGGATTCTTTTTGTTTAAAAGTATTTTCCATAAACCATAAAATGGCAATAGTAGCATCAGGGTTATTTTGTCTAACATTATTTTTTCCTTTAAAAAAATTGTTATAAAGAGCAGGCTTATATAATATACTTATTTATGACTTAAGTCAAATCCAAGCTGTTTTCTGACTGGATTATTTTTTATAATTATGTTATTATATAAAAACTATAAATTACTAACTTCACGGTTGTAATTTGTATTTAAAAACAGTAGCATATATGTGACGTACAAGCCGTAAGGCACTCGTGCATATAGACACAAATATAAATTATATAAAAACATGGCAGTAGAAAAAACAACAACAAAAAGTAGAGCAGTGGCTTCTTTTGAAGAAATGAAAGGAGAGTTCGGATACACTAACAAATTAGCAGCCCCAAAATTAGTAAAAGTAAATGTATCAGTATCAACTGGTTCAAAGATGAAAAAAGATAGAAAAGTTAATGATCTTATCGTTGACCGTATATCAAAAATCACAGGACAAAAACCAAGTATCAGAAAAGCAAAACAATCAGTTGCCAGCTTTAAGATTCGTGAAGGTGACCCGATTGGTGTTGCGGTTACTCTTCGTGGCGCTCGTATGTATGACTTTTTAGATAAGGTTATTAACGTGGCTATGCCTCGTACTAAGGACTTTCGTGGTATCAAGCGTGAGTCGGTAGACAATATCGGGAATATGACTTTTGGTATCAAGGAGCACACTATCTTCCCTGAGATTCGTGATGAAGAATTAAAAGACGTATTCGGTATGGCTGTAACTATTGTTACTACTGCTAAAAATGCAAAAGAGTCTACAAAGTTTTTTGAGATTATCGGTATTCCATTTAAGAAAATCGGTGCAAAATAATCTCTTAAAAAGATTAAATAAAAAAAACGGAACCTCATGGTTCCGTTTTGCATTTTGTAATGCTTGTTATTTTTTCTTAGTTCCCGGCCTACCGATGCTTAGGCTTTCTGTAAAAGCGCTGTTCATCATAGCATATGTTGTTTGCAACATGTTATGCATTTCCTTTGGTAAGGTTATATACTGTATGGCTTGAGTTAAGATATGTAAGTGAAGTTTTGATAAATCACTATCAACTCGTTCGCAACGTGCCCAGACTTCATGAGAAGTATTGATTTCAATCGTACTACTACCTTCTTGCCATTTCCACAGATTAGTAAAAACTGGATCCATGTTATGTAGGATAGATATTGCTCCGCCAGCTTTTACAAGTTTGCGTTCATTGCCGGCTGGCGAGGAGACGCTACTTGTTATACCTTCATCTCTATCTTTCGTTGGTCCATTTTTACTTTTATTATCAGATTCAGATTTTTCTTTACCTGGCGAACCTCTCGTACTGATTCCTGGCGCCGTTATCCCTGACCTTTTTCCATGATCAGCATTACCAGTACCAACAAAACCAACACTTAAAGCTTTTAACGCAGATAAAATATCCGGTGAGCTGTGTAAGATTTTTTCAATTGTCTGTAAAGACATTATTCCAAACCCTGTGAACCTGCTCGAGTTTTTGTCGGCAGAAAAACTTTCAAAGATTTTTCTTCCTTTATCTTCCCACCAGACTGACAAAACTAAGCCAAGTCCAATCAGCGCATCATTCTCTTCGAACTTTTTACGCCCTGAATGTATCGCCAGATTTTCACCTAGAATTTCTCCTTCAAAAAATCCAGAATGAAGAGCATCTGATATTTCCCTTGATATAAAATCGTGAAATGAAAACTTTCTAAGTGAGGACAGTGGTATGCGGTTGTCGGTATTGTCTCCGAACAATATCATTCCTTTGCCTTGATTTTGCGCCTTAAAAAGTCTTATTGTTACTTTTCCAGTTTCTTCGACATCTGCATTTTCATACACAGTCATCGGAGTCCCTTTGAAAAGTACTTTACTGACTTTTATTTCAAGAGGTTTTTCTGACAAAGTTTTCTGTTGCCTGAGAGTTATGTTGATTTGCCTCTTTGCGATTTGCACACCAAAAGCATTTTCTATATCTTGGGATAATTTTTTTAGATCAATCACCCCAATAGTTTTATCTTGACTGTAATTTACTCCAGTAACTCTTGATACCCACCACTGAGCCTTTGAATCAGTGCCAGACATTCTAGGGCTGTGATAAAAAGCAGGTATTAGTTCACATGAAGCCCTCGGCTCACTCGAGTTCTCAATGGTAGAAGTTCTCATAATCCAGCGACGATATTTTTTATCATTTCCACAGGATTCAAAAACCATGTCAGAACACTTGCCAAGGTGGGCCACGAGACCTAGACCAAAACGCCCATACCTACCTTCTTTAGGATCCTTTAAGGTTTTCCCTATTTGACTTAGTGCAGTATTAAACTCTTCTTCATCAGCACCTAAGCCGTCATTACTGATGTGGTAGGTTTTGCGTGGCGTGTCCACGACCACTTCTATTCTGGTCGCACCACGATCTATGCCATTTTGCACCGCTTCTTTTATTGCATCTGCAACATTAGGATAGGTTTTTGCCACTTGATTCACTAGCATTGAGCCAACATGAAGCTTTAATTCTACGTGACTATTTTTTACGCTCATTTTAAACCACCTTCCTTAGTTACATTTTTAAAGTTTTGTTCTGACATCAATGCTTGCACACTGAGTCTGAGATTTTGTTTTGTATCACTGGTTAAAAGACTGCGTAAATATTCACGGTCAGATACAGTGGAGTCTTTTAAAAAGCTAAGTAGAGCAGAAGACGTTAGAGAAAGTGTTTCTGCTAATCTGTTTTTATCCTCTACTGCTACTTTACTTTCAGTAGCTGGCTCACTGGTAGATTTTTCAGTCAAACCAATTTCAGTATTAGTCGCTGAAAATAAAGAATTTTCCATGGCAGGATTGCATCTTTGGCCTTTTATATGCCGGGTGATGTTTTCATAACTTTTTCCTATTAGTTGTTCTAGATCTTTTCTGCCACTACCACTCGCAACTAGCTTTATAACGCTCCAGCTACCAGGGGATACAGAATGATTTGTTCCAGGGAAAATTCTTATGTCTTCACTTACCATTTTTTCACAAGCTTTTGCAAACTGTGTTTTGATCATGATACACCCACTTTCTATAAAAGTTAAAAATTAAAAGAACTATACT
Organism: bacterium; assembly: GCA_043718735.1. Lineage (GTDB taxonomy): Bacteria > Patescibacteriota > Minisyncoccia > Phycocordibacterales > UBA5272 > JAUPVO01. Next base: position 19,922 of record JAYSVC010000013.1, read on the forward strand.
TTAAACAAAACAATTATACTGATTTAACGTAATTGACTTTGTGTAAATATGTTGCAAATTATAGCACTTAAATAGAGTGTAGTCAAATTAGATAACTATACATTTGTTTTTATTTTTCATTGAAAAAAGATTGAAAATATGTTATTATACATGTCTGTAATTAACTTTATAAACATATTCTAATTCAGAAATAAAAAATTAGCAAAAACAAAATAAACATATGGCAAGAGATTATCCTTTAAAACAAACAAGAAACTTCGGTATCATCGCCCACATCGATGCAGGTAAAACTACAACTAGTGAGCGTGTACTTTTTTACACTGGTGTATCACACAAAATAGGTGAGGTACATGAAGGTGAGACAGTGATGGACTGGATGGAGCAAGAGCGTGAGCGTGGTATTACTATCGCCTCAGCTGCAACTACTGCATTCTGGACACCAACAATCAAGCAGGTTGTTTCTGATTTACCAAAATACAAGTTCAACCTTATCGACACACCAGGACATATAGACTTTACTATTGAAGTAAAAAGATCCCTTCGTGTTCTTGATGGTGCGGTAGTGGTATTCGACTCGGTAGCGGGTGTAGAACCACAATCAGAAACTAATTGGAGATATGCGAGTGATGGTAATGTGCCTAGAATATGTTTTGTTAATAAACTCGACCGTATGGGTGGTAGTTATGATAAGTCTTTTCAATCTATATTAGACAGACTTTCTAAGAATGCTGCACAAATGCAAATGCCAATAGGTGAAGAGGATCAGTTTTCAGGTATCATAGACCTTATGATGATGAAGATGGTTACTTTTGAGGGTGACAAAGGTAAAGATGTCGGTTATGTAGAAATCCCAGCTGAACACTTAGAAGAAGCAAAGAAAAGAAGAGCGGCTATGATAGAACGTATAGTAGAAACTGACGAGAACATGATGACAGATTTCCTAGAGGGAAAAGAGTTTTCAGTAGATGAATTAAAAATAGCAGTCCGCACCGCAGTTATCGCTTCAAAGTTCTTCCCAGTATTTTGTGGGTCAGCTTTAAAGAATAAAGGAGTGCAATTAGTTCTCGACGCTGTGTGTGAATACTTGCCATCACCACTCGACATACCAGCACCAAAAGGAATAGACCCAAGAACTGGTGAAGTAATAGAGATGGAAGTTTCAGATACTGCGCCATTATCAGCATTAGCATTTAAAATACAATCAGATCCATTCGTAGGAACATTAACATATATCCGTGTTTACACTGGAGTATTAACTGCAGGATCTTATGTATATAATTCTACCAAAGATAAGACAGAGCGCATCGGACGTATAGTGCGCATGCATGCAAATGACCGTGATGAAGTAAAAGAGGTGTGTGCTGGAGACATAGCAGCGGGTGTTGCACTAAAAGACACAACAACATCAGATACATTATGTACTGCTGAGCATCCTATTATCCTTGAACGTATAGTTATACCAGAACCAGTTATTAGTATGCGTGTTGAACCAAAAACAAAACCAGATCAAGAGAAGATGGGTGTCGCCCTTTCTCGTCTTGCACAAGAGGATCCTAGTTTCCGTGTATTTACCGATCCAGAAACAAATGAGACGATTATCTCAGGTATGGGTGAACTTCATTTGGATATTATTGTAGATCGTATGAAGCGTGAGTTTAATGTAGAGGCGAACACAGGTAAGCCTCAAGTTGCTTTTCGTGAGACTATACAAGGCGATGCAGAAGCTGAGGGTAAACATGTGAAGCAGTCAGGAGGACGTGGACAATTCGGTCATGTTCGCATCAAAATAAAACCAATAGATTATACAGTTCTAGATGAAGACTTGCCAAAGAATACAAAAAGATATGATCACTTTGAATTCATTAATAGTATTAAGGGTGGAGCAGTGCCTCAAGAGTTTATACCAGCAGTGGAGAAAGGACTAAAAGAGGCTCTTGATCGTGGAGTTTTAGCTGGATTTAAAATGGTTGACGTTTCTTGTGAGCTTTATGATGGATCTTATCATGATGTGGACTCTTCAGAAATTGCCTTCAAATTAGCAGCCAGTATGGCCCTAAAAGAAGCAGTATCGCGTGCTAAAGCTGTGATCTTAGAGCCAGTGATGAAGGTAGAGGTAGTTACTCCAGACAAGTTTTACGGTGACGTAACAGGAAGTCTTTCTTCAAAACGTGGACAGATAGAGGGTATGGATGAGCGTGGTATGGACAAGGTTGTAAAAGCTTTGGTTCCACTATCAGAGATGTTCGGATATGCTACTAATCTGCGTTCTATGACAGAAGGACGTGCAACATTCACTATGGAATTTGGAAAGTATGATGTAGTGCCTAACAATATTGCAAAAGAAATTCAAGAGAGTAGAAAGTAATACCTAACAATATTGTAAAAGCCTGCAAATCTTTGCAAGAATCTAGGAAATAATTAGTAATTTTTAGAAATAAAAACGAAAACAAATAATAAAAATACGCTTACAAAATAAACTTAATTGTAGGATCAGACACATATACAAAAGAAGAATTAGATAAATTACAAAAAGAAATGGGTAAGTTTTACGTGTTACAATTTTTCTTAACATTGCTTACTATGTTTGTGCTTTACCAAAACATAAAATATTTTGGCAGTGAAAAGGGTGTATGGTTTGCACTCTTTATGTGGCTAGGCTACGTCATGCCAACCCAGGTAGCCGGAGTAATATGGGGAAGTACCAATAAAAAATATTGGCGTAAACAGATAATGATTATGATTTCTTATCAACTGGTTACACTACTGGTCGTTGGTTATATTTTTTCTGCTTTTTAAAACACAAATTATTATTATAAACATAA
>JAYSVC010000014.1:0-22371 GCA_043718735.1 bacterium
GATTAATATGACATGGTATAGATATTTATAATTACAGAATCACATCGTGCACGCATTATGTGAGAGATTATTTTAAGTGTTTTAAAAAATAAATAAAAAGAGGAGGTAGAGCAAATAATCTTTACTATTGACAAATCATATCAAAAGGTGTACAATGTACACAGATTAGGTTCCGAGCAATACCGCTCAAAAAATTCTTTAAAAAGGAAAATATCATGTTGATGATAACTATCACCGAAAGCACAATCGCTCAAATGATCACTCTCGGAAACTACGACTGGCCCAACGAGAGTATCGCCAAAAAGTTTCAGTTCAACTCAGTCGCTATCGGCACTTGGGAGTTCAAATTCATCTCTGCGGGTAAGGCTATTTCTTCCGAAGAAGCAAAAAAACTTTGTGAAGTAGATGGTTTCCAGTCAACTTCAGTTGAGCATTTGCTTGCACTCGGTGCCACATTGCCTAATCTCCAAAAGCAAAACCCGATTATTGCCTTAGGTTCAGTTTGCGAGCTCGATGGTGCGCGTAGCGTCCCCGCGCTCTGGTTCGACGGTGACCGGCGTAAGCTTGATCTGGGTTGGTGGAGTGACGGCTGGCGTGACGGCTGTCGCTTTCTCGCTGTTCGCAAGGTCTCTGACCATTAAACCTTTGCAAAAAGATCTTTGAGTTTTAGACCCTTTGACCCTTCTTAAATTTTTAATTTGAGGAGGGTCTTTTTTATTCAAGGAAATGTTTGTTAGTAATATAGTAGTTTTACGTATCTCACAATGATATCATATCCATAGAAAATCTTTTACAAGCTTGGAATATATTTAAAAAAAGCAAGAGAAATAAATTAGACGTAATAGATTTTGAATTTAACTTGATGAGTAATGTTCTAAGTCTTCATGATGAATTGAAAAAGAAAATATATAAACATGGTAACTATGAACACTTTATATTTTGATTAAAATCTTAGAAAAGAAAATAGAAGACAAAGATGTTTTGGATTTGCTTATAAATAGTGCGTCAAAAATGCGAAGCATTTTTGACGCAAGTTCTCAGACTTTCCCTTCACCCAGATAAATGCTTTATCAAAACTATTTACTCAGGATTAGATTTTTTGGGCTGGGTGCATTTTCTAGAACATAGAGTGTTACGTACTATTACAAAGAAAAGGATGATGAGAAAAGTTACTTAGGAGAATGTGAGTAGTTATTTGGGGTTGTTGATGGGCGGGGATTCTTATCGATTAAGTTTGGAGATTTTAAAGAAAGTGCCACTTGAAAAAAACTCAAAAGTGTAGTATAGTGTATACATAAAAGTTCTGACTTAAGATTATAAATAAAATACCAGCTAGAACAAAAATAAATATATGACATTCAATTTAAATATTACAAATAGAAACAAAGGAGATAAAATAGCCGACGGAACAATGCCAGCTGTTATGTACGGTGCTCATGCTAAGACCACATCTATATTAGTAAATAAAATAGATTTTAAAAAGATTTTAAGTAAAGCAGGTGAGACTTCTATAGTTAGTCTAACTGGTGACAGTACTGAAAATGTTTTAATACACGATGTACAAACAGATCCAGTTTCTTGTGAGCCAATACATGCTGACTTATATGTCGTAGAAAAAGGACAAAAAGTTCACGTTAACCTACCACTGCGTTTTGTTGGTGAAGCTCCGGCCATAAAATTAAATGCAAATGTTGTAAAAGCAATGCATGAATTGTCATTAGAAGCTGACCCATCTAAATTACCACATGACATAGAGGTAGACCTTACAAAGTTAGTAGACACTCACTCTGTGATTACTGTTGCTGATTTAAAATTACCAGCAGGTGCAGTACTATTCCACGTTACAGAGTCTGATGTGGTAGCGAGTGTTGTAGCTCAATCAGAAGAGGATCTAGATGCTGCAGTAGAGCAGGTAGACATGGAGGCTGTTACTCGTGATGAGAAAGCAAAAACTGAAGAAGTTGCAGCTGAATAGTCTTAAATAAACTAAGAAATATATTATCTTAATAAGAAAAGTCACACATTGTGACTTTTTCTGTTATAATGTATAAGATGAAAAGTTTTATTAAAAGTTTTTTGATTCTAGGCCTAATTACTAGCTTTGGTGTTTTTTCTTATGCACAAACTGTCGATAAGGCTAAGTTAGAAATAGAGCTAAAGCAGTTAGAGTCTGAGATGGAAGCTCATAAAAAAAGCATACAAGATAAACAAAAAGAAGCAAAGAGCTATCAGAGAGATATCGGTATATTAGATACAAAAATAAAAAAGACAGAAACTGAAATAAAACTACGTAATAAAAACATACAAAATATTTCTTATAACATACAAGATAAAAATAAAAAAATAGAAACACTAGGTGAGAAAATAATCAGAGAAAAAAAAGTAATGTTAGATGTCTTAAGGAGTATAGATAGTCAGCCAAAAATGAGTTTGATACTTTCTGTACTTTCTGATAAATCAATCTCTTCTTCTGTAGATAATTTATATAATATTAATAATTTAAAAGCCTCTTTGGTTTCCTCTGTTGAATCTATTAGGAAAAATAAAAATGTTCTAGAGGGTGTAAAATCAGAATTAGAAGATACAAAAGAAGAAGAAGAAAGTTTAAAGTCAAGACAAGTGGTCCAGAAAATAGAGATAGAAGACACGAAAACAGAAAAGAAAACTATTTTAAAAGAAACCAAAGGTCAAGAAAAAGCTTATCAGGAATTACTTAGGAATACAGAAAAAAGAGCAAAAGACATAAGAGCCGCCTTGTTTTCTTTTAAGGACGGCACTCAAGTTAATTTTGGCAATCTTTATGATTATGCCAGACGAGCAGGGTCAGCAACAGGGATTCGTCCAGAGTTTATATTAGCCATACTAGAACAAGAATCAGCATTCGGTAGTAATGTAGGACAGTGTTACGTTTCTGATAGTGCTGGGGGGCTGGTCACTATTGCTTCTGGAAAAGCAAGAGGGTCTATGAAGCCAGATAGTTTACAGCCATTTCTAGACATTACGTCTTCTCTTGGTCGTGATCAGTTTAAGACTCGTGTCTCTTGTTCTCTATCCTATGGTTATGGAGGAGCGATGGGAATGAGTCAGTTTATGCCTGCTACTTGGATTGGTTATAAAGACAGGATACAATCAGCAACAGGAGCCCCAGTTGCTGATCCATGGAATGCTAGTCATGCCATAACAGGAACAGCCTACTTATTAAAAGATAATAAAGCTGGTAGCCAAAGTTATACAGACGAGAGGAATGCTGCTTGTAAATATTATTCTGGCAGTAGCTGTATAAAGTCTTCTAACGCAGCGAATTATGGAAATCAGGTTATGGCTAGAATAGCTGGCATACAAGCAAAAATAGAGGTCTTGAAAAATAATTAAAAGTGTAGTATAATACAAGGAATAAAATAATATTATGAAAGCAGACATACACCCAAAATACAACACATCATCAGCTACAACCTGTATTTGTGGAGTTACATTTTCTTTTGGATCTATTAACAAAGAAACAAAAATAGAAATCTGTTCACAGTGCCACCCGTTCTATACAGGACAAGAGAAAACTCTAGATACTACAGGACGTGTAGATAGATTCAAAAAGAGAATGGAAAAAGCACAAGCTTAATCATTCTAAAATAAAAACAAGACCTTAAGTCTTGTTTTTATTTTATAGTAATTGTTTTTCTATTTTTCTCTCCTAACTCGCCCCATATCACTAACTCCCCCTCGCTTATACTTTTTAAGTAATAAAAGCAATCATTATTACTTTTATTTATTATTATTTGTTGTTTATAATTTTCTTCTTTTTTGTAAACACCAACATTGCCAAGGGTTGTAACACACACTATATCACCACTCTTAAGCTCGACACATTCTTCTATGTTATCTAAGTAACCATCTTTGTCTAGCATCTTTTCTAAGTTTATTTCTTTGTTTCTTTCTTTTTCAAATATCTTTATCAGACCGTCTTCACCAGCAAATAGAATGCTTCCATCACTTAAAATCAACTCACAGTTAATCTGAGCATTGTAACCCTTGTCATCAGTGAGCGAGCGAGTAAGCATAAATATTTTTTTCTATTATACCATATTCAACTAATGCTCTGCGAGCCTCGTAAAAAGTGGCACCAGTAGTGGTTATGTCATCTATTAAAATATATAAATCATTTTCACTTTTAATATCCTCACTTTCTTTTAAAAATGATTTAACTTTTTCTCTGTTTACGCTTATTTTATTTTTTACTTCTTCTAACCTGTTATCTATACCATATAAACTTTTTAATTTTGTTGTATTTTCTTTATTTAAAATATCTAGCATTTTTACCTCACCTGTATATGATTTAAAGTAGTTTTCTTTTCCTGTGAAGTGGGTACATATTCCTTTTGCTATATACATGGTCTGGTTATAGCCCCTTTCCTTTAGTCTTTCTTTTGAAATTGGTATGGGGATTAGAAAAATATTTTGTAAATTGTTTAAGCTTTCATGTTCTGTCTGTATCTTTTCTTTTATTATTTTATTTAAAATATATTCATAAGAGTATTCCCCGAGAGCTGTGCCCAGTTCTGGATGATGGTTGTATTTTATTGCATATTCTATTTTTTGTAGATTTTTATTTTTGTATTTATATTTTGCATATGTCCAAGTGTTTATTTTTTTAGAAGATAATTCTAAATTATTCTCACAGTTAATACACAAGTATTCCCCACCTTTTTTACAAAGTATGCACATAACAGGGAAGAGTAAATCGGAAACCTTTTTTAGACACCTTTGAAAAATATTTTTTATACTAATTATAGTTTTCTTATACATAATTATATGTTAACACAGAATCATATTGGAATAAATAAAAACCTCTAATTACAAAAGCACATAATAAAAAGCCAGGGTTTTCCTAGCTTTGTTTTTTGAGAGCTTATTTTACTCTCGGATTCTTAGAGAAGAGGGCAACCCCTCTAATTCTCTTTCGTGATTATTAATAGGGTCAAAATGAAACAAAACCAGATTTTCCCAAATGACAAGCACGTCACGACTTACTGTTATCGAGTTGTTGCCACCTAATGACTGAACTAAGTATTTCTCTTCTTCTGTCTTAGTCTTATGGATTTTAATGTTTTCCTGGGTGTTAATTACTTTTTCCCAGAACTTTTTAACATAGAAATCTCTTTGACATCCATCTTTATCTACTTTTTTATTCAAAAAATAAAATAAATCACCTGGTTTCTCATAGCCTTTAAATAATCTATGTACCATGAGTATGGAAAAGATTGTGGAGGCTGGGACTAAGCTTGAGAGCATCAGAACTATTTCCCTATTGTTTATAAAATGAAGAGCAGAAGCAAATAAGATCATCATCACCCCTAAGAGTAAAAAGTATAAGTTGCTTATTTTTGGGAAAAAGCCAATCTTTCCATTTGATAGCGTTAAAGTTTCTTTTATGGTTTCCATTTTTATTCCTTAATAAGTGTTTTCTTCAAAAGTATTTTCAAGAAAAGTTTTCAAATCCTTTTCGAAAGAATCTTCTTTTGGTCCAAAGACAAGCGGTGTCTCAGAAAGTAAATACATAATTTCTTTTATTAATTGACTGCCTCCGCCATTTAGCCTGTTGATTATAAAATCAGCAGTGACACCTTTGCGAAAAATAAGATGGAAATGACTTAACATATTCATCTTATGCTCGGCTATTTCTTCTGGAACAATATATTGCTTTGAATCTCTTTCTGTTCGTAAAAAATTAATTGAAAATAAAATCAGACCTTCTTTCGAAGTGATTTCATAATTAATTTTTACACCCAGTTCATCCATAAAGGTTCGCTTTTTCTTAAAAAAAGTAACCTTACTTGGATCAGGATTTTTAGAGAACATAGAAAAAAGATTCTTAGTCACTAAAAGAAAAAGTGGATTTTTTAAAACAGTAACTTGATCCATCGGGACTGATATCATTTCTACTTTAGGTATTTCTTTTTTGGTCATTTTTTACTCCATTTTGTTTGAAAAGAACTTATTTTTAGCTTAGAATTAAGGCTAAAATTGGAATCTCAATAATACTACTTTTATTACAATAAGTCAAGTAATTAATTTGTAGAAAATTATGCTATAATAGTTAAATGTCAATTATAGAAAAGTTACAACATAATTTAGAAAAAGTTTTTGGGTCAGAAGATTCAAAGTTTATAAAAAAGTTAGAACCAACAGTTAAAAAAGTTTTTGATTTAGAGGATGAATTAAAATCTTTGACTGATGCAGAATTAAAAGAAAAATCTTTGAAATTAAGAGATGTTGTTAGGTCTGCTGGAAACATAGAAGGAACAGACAAGGTTAATGTAGGCGCAAGAGAAAAGAAATTAGAAGAAAATATCTCTCTTGCTTTCGCTCTTTGTCGTGAGGCATCACGCCGCACATTACACATGATGCATTACAAGGTGCAAGTAATAGGAGGTATGTTAATACATAAGGGTCACATAGCCGAGATGAGAACAGGTGAAGGTAAAACGCTCGTTGCGACACTACCAGCTTATGCTAACGCTCTCGTTGGCTGTGGCGTGCATGTTGTAACCGTGAATGATTACTTATCTCGTCGTGATGCTGTGTGGATGGGTCAGGTTTATAATATGTTAGGAATCACTGTGTCAGTAATTAATCATGAGAAAAGTTTTATATATAATGAGATCATGAACGCAGAAGAAGACAGGGTTCGTGACGAAAAAGGTGAATACAAAATAGAGTATGATTATCTTAAGTCTTGCACTCGCATAGAAGCATATACTGCAGATATAACATATGGAACGAATAATGAATTCGGTTTTGATTATTTACGTGATAATTTGATTTACTCTGAGACTGAGCTAAATCAGCGCATGCATCACTTTGCTATTGTTGACGAGGTAGACTCGATTTTGATTGATGAGTCACGCACACCGCTAATTATCTCTAACTCATCACGTGAGAGCGAGCAGTTGTATACAACTTTTGCTAAGTTGGCCGAGAAGATGGTGTTAGATATTGACTATAAAGTTGATGAAAAACAACGTGCAGTGCAAATCTCTGAAGAGGGTATAACAAAAGCTGAAAGGTCACTAGGGGTATCATCACTCTATACTGCAGAGAATGTAAAATTAATACATCATTTAGAGACAGCAGTGCGCGCAAAAGCACTTTTTACTATTGAAAAAGAGTATGTGGTCAAAGATGGTGAAGTTATTATCGTAGATGAGTTCACTGGTCGCATGCAACCAGGACGCAGATGGTCAGACGGGTTACATCAAGCAGTAGAAGCAAAAGAAGGGGTAGAAGTAAATAAAGAATCTAGGACAGTTGCTAGTATTACTTTTCAAAATTATTTTAGATTCTATAAAAAATTAGCTGGTATGACAGGTACTGCTAAGACAAGCGCTGAAGAGCTTTACAAAGTGTATGGACTCATAGTTACTACCGTGCCAACACATAATGACATCAAGCGTCTTGATCACACTGATAATATTTTTCAAACAGAAAAAGGAAAATTCAAGGCTCTTGCAAGGAAAGTGAAAGAATTAAGCGATAAGGGTCAGCCAGTATTAATCGGAACTATTTCTATAGAAAAAAATGAAAAAATATCAGAGTATTTAACTCGCGAAGGAGTAAGTCATAAAGTTCTAAATGCTAAAAATCACGAAAGTGAAGGTGAGATAATCGCAGACGCTGGAAAGAAGAGTGCAGTAACTATCGCTACAAATATGGCAGGACGTGGAGTGGACATTAAGCTTGGTGGTATAAACGCTACAGATGCTGAGCATGAGGCAGTAGAAAACCTTGGAGGATTATTTGTGATAGGAACAGAGCGTCATGAAGCAAGACGTATAGATAATCAGTTGCGTGGACGCTCAGGACGTCAAGGAGACAAGGGTGAGACGCAGTTTATGGTGTCACTAGAAGATGATCTTATGCGTGTCTTTGCAAATGACAGTATAAAAACCATGATGGGTAAATTCGGTATCCCAGAAGACGAGCCAATACAATCTAAAATAGTATCACGCGCCCTAGAGTCAGCCCAAGAGAAGATAGAAGGTTTCCATTTTGATTCACGTAAACACACATTACAGTATGATGATGTTTTAAATCAGCAACGTACTAGTGTGTATGACAAGAGAAAAAAGATTTTACTAAATGACGAAGAGTATTTCACTACTTTCCTAAAAGAGATAAGTGACAAGTCAGAAGAAAATAAAAATCTTGTAAAAGATAAACAAGAAAAATATGGAGATGATTTTAAAAAGATGACACGTGCTGTATTATTACAAATATACGATGTAGTATGGATGGACCATCTAGAGTATATGGAGAATTTACGTGAGGCTGTACGTCTACGCTCTTATGGTCAACGTGATCCACTTGTTGAGTATAAGCGCGAAGGGTTGATGATGTATAAAAACCTAGACAATAGAGTGACTAATGACTTTGTGAACTTTATGATTCATATGGACAGTGTAATTATGCAGATGAGCGTAAAAGAGACACAAGAAAACAAAAAAGAATTAGTGACATCAGGAGTTGCTATCGGACGTAATGATCCTTGCCCTTGTGGTAATGGTAAAAAAGTTAAGAAGTGTGACTGTAAAGAGTATGCATATCTTAGGAATTAAATCTTAAATTAGTAAACAAATAAAAATAGACGACGCCTTCGGCGTCGTCTATTTTTATGCTATAATATAGAGAAGAAAGTAGAATAAAGAAAGAAACAAAACATGAGAAAAATACTTAAGAAAATAATAATTTATATACTTTTTTTAGAGTCAAAAATGATACTTAGAAAATTTAATCCGTATATTATTGGAGTAGTTGGAGCAGTAGGAAAAACAACAACAAAAGATTCTGTTGCTTCTGTTTTTAAAAACTTAAATGACGAAAAGGGGGAAGTTTTAAAATACATAGCTACAAAAAAAAGTCTTAATAGTGAATTCGGAGTACCACTAACTATCATAGGCGCTGACACTGGTTGGGATAATGTTTCTGCTTGGCTCAAAGTAATAGTTAAGGGAGTAAAAGTTTATTTACAAAAAGACTATGCTAAGTATCTGATACTAGAAGTTGGAGCAGATCAAAAAGGGGATATTAAAAGTATTTCAGAATGGTTACAATGTGATATTGTTATTGTGACTATGTATGGCTATGTGCCTGTGCATGTAGAGAACTTTAAAAATAAAAATGAATTAATAAAAGAAGATGAGTATTTAGTAAAGTCTTTAAAAGAAAAAGGGATTTTAATTTACAATGAAGACTGTATTGATGCATGTGGCATAGCAGAAAGATGTACACAAGAAAAAATTTCTTTCACTACCAAAAATACAAAAACTGGAGCATATAAAGCCAGAGCCATAATCAACGATATTAAAAATAAAAAAGTTACAGCACATGTTTCTTCAAATAATAAAATACATAATTTAGAGTGTGACGGAGTTTTGGGTGAAGCAGTAATAGCTTGTGCTTTACCTGCTCTGATAATCTCTGATTTGCTTAGTTTTGATATTAAAAATAGTCTCAAGAACATAAAAGAAATGGATAGGACCCCGGGCCGTATGAGGGTTTTAGATGGGAAAAATAATTCCATTATAATTGATGACAGTTATAACTCTTCGCCTGTTGCTGTTAGTAGTGGACTTAAAACTTTAAAATCTTTGTCTGGACAAATGAGAAAGATAATTATTTTGGGTGATATGTTGGAGTTAGGTAAATATACAAAAGAAGAGCATTTAAAAATAGGAAAAGAGGTGGCTAGTTCTGGAAATATTCTAATTACAGTAGGTAGCCGAGCAAAGTTCATATCAGAAGGAGCTAGAGAATCAGGAATGGGTGCTGGTTGGATACTAGAATGTGGAGATTCAGAATCGGCTGGCGAAGAAGTTTTAAATATTTTAAAAACGGGAGATATCGTGTATATAAAAGGTTCTCAGTCTATAAGATTAGAAAAAGCAGTAAAAATGTTAGTTTCTGAAAGTGTAGACATGAAAAAAGATTTGGTAAGACAAGACAAAGAGTGGTTAAAAAGGTAGCTTTAATTTACACAAGTGTTATAATTGATATATATAAAAAATTATGCAAATGCAAAATATAAGAAATAATAAAAAGTTTAGATTAGGATTAATTGTTTTCCTGATGTTAGTAGTTGCTGTGCTTTATTTTAGAAATGTAGACACGGATAACCTGACTACTACAGAGGGTATCAAATCAGAATTGAGTGGACAAATGAAACCAGATACAATGGAGAAAAAAGTTTTAATGGGTATCATGGGATTGCTTGGGGTCGGAGCTGGTCTTGAAGCTAGTAACAACGACATAGACCTAGGTAAATTAATAGAAACAAAAGGAGATATAAAAGCTTCAAAAGTTATGCGTGACAAAGAGGGTAATGTCATTAGTGAAGCAGAAGTAAAAGCTGGCACAAAAACAGGAAAGTTCACTGACGAGTATAATTGTGATGATTTTAAAAATCAACCAGAAGCCCAAAAGTTTTTTGTAAATGCTGGTGGAGTTAGTGGTGATACTAATAGATTAGACGGGAACAAGGATGGAGCAGCGTGTACAGCTTTACCTCAGAAATAGTACAATCATAAAATAAAAAAAACAATATCACTAATTTTTCTAGACGGGAGTCAGGTCTTTAAAAAATTAGTAATATTGTTTTTTGTTAGATTTAATTATTTTTTACCTCCTTTCCAAAAACTTGGGCTACTACTAAGTATTTTCCACCTTTAAAACTGGTAACAGTGTGAGCTGTCCCTACTTCTTCAAAGTTTTTGTAAAGTATATTATATTTGTGCCACTTACTATTCATCCATGATTTTGTTACGTCTGCCTCGCTGTTAAAGTCTCCATAGGCGAGATTTTCACCACGCCACTCATAATTATAATTAGAAGTATTAAGCAGTTCATCTATCCCATTCCCTGTCGGAGATTCATGAGCAAAATAATTATTTTTTATCATGTCATCAAGACGAAGTTTTGCTAATCTGTTTAATTCTGTGTTTTCTTTTAAAGTACCTAACTTATTTTTTGTGCGTTCTTTGTTTATTTCTTTTAAGAAGTTTTTATTCGACCAGCTATATTTTTCTATTTTTAATAATTTGGGTACAGTTGGAGTTTTTGGTAAATTAAAAAGATTAGAGTCTGTAGAACTTGTTGTCATTTGACTAAAAGAATAGTTAATAGAAAAAGAATAAGAAAGAAATATTATTACAAATAACCTTAAAACACTTTTCTTGTAAGTGCTTTGTAGTATGTTTACTTTTATGTAACTCATGTTCATTTGTAAACACTAACATATTGTGTATTTGTTGTCAAATCTAACTTTTTGTTAATTGTATTAAAAATAAAAAGATTATAAATGTTATTATTATAAGTATGAAAGTATCTAGAGTATATAGCGCACAGGTGTCAGGTCTTAGTGGTGTGCCTATCAGCGTTGAGACTGATGTAACTAGTGGAGTGTATAGCTTCACTATTGTCGGATTACCTGACCAGTCAGTAGCAGAAAGTAAAGAGCGTGTGCATGCAGCGTTGAAGAATAGTGGTTACGATAGTCCAAAAAGTAGAAACCATAAGCTTACTGTGTCACTCGCTCCAGCAGACATAAGAAAAGAGGGTCCAGTTTTTGATCTTGCTATTGCTATATCCTATCTAGTTTCGGTAGGTGATATTAAAAGGGGAGACATAGAAGATTTTGTTTTTGTAGGTGAGTTGTCACTCGTTGGTGAGCTACAACCGATGAAAGGTGCGCTCGCTGTCGCTCGCGCCGTATCTGAAATATCAAAAAAGAAAAACAAGAAAATAAAATTATTCTTACCTAAAATTAATTCTTTTGAGGCGGCATTAATAAAAGAAATAGAAGTTTATGGTGTGGAAAATATAAAAGAAGTGGTAGAATACCTTAAGAATAATTTAGATTTAAAATCTGTGCCAGTGCAAGATATAAAAGAAAAAGAAATTTTTTATCCAGACATTGGTGAGGTTAGAGGGCAGGCGCTCGCGAAGCGAGCGCTGACTATTGCAGCCGCTGGTGGACATAATATATGTCTTTATGGACCACCAGGAACAGGTAAGACCATGCTGGCCAAAGCTTTCACCGGTATATTACCCACACTCTCTTTTGAAGAGAGTCTAGAGGTTACAGGTATACACTCGATAGCGGGTGTTGATAAAGAAATAATCACTCACCCTCCATTACGGTCACCACATCACACCAGTAGCTATGTTTCTATTATTGGTGGAGGTAGCGTGCCAAAGCCTGGAGAAATAACCTTGGCCCACAGAGGTGTTTTGTTTTTAGACGAGTTCCCTGAGCATGACAGTAAGACGTTAGAGGCAATGCGTGAACCACTTGAAGACGGTATAGTTAGGATATCAAGGGCGAGAGGGAGTGAGGTTTTTCCTGCGGAGTTTATTTTACTTGCGGCTATGAACCCTTGCCCATGTGGTTACATGGGAAGTAAAGTAAAAGATTGCACCTGTAAGCCAAGTGACATAGAGAGGTATCAGAGGAAAATATCAGGGCCAATAATGGATCGTATTGATCTTTGGGTTTTTGTGCAAAATATTGCTTATGAAGAATTGTCTAAAAAGAGTGATGACATAAAAATATCTCCAAAGCTACGTAGTAATATCGTATCGGCTAGAATTTTTTCTAAAAATAGAAATGAAGATCTAAAAATAAAGAATAAATTAAATAAAAATTACACAGGAAAAGAATTACATGCAGTGGCTGGTTTAGGTGAGAAGGAAGTGGCAACACTTAATAGATTAGCTAATCAATTCAACATATCACCACGCGCATATCACAGGGTGCAGAGGGTAGCCAGAACCATAGCTGACTTAGAAGGAGTAGAAAAAATAAACGAAGGTCACATATTAGAAGCATTTCAATACAGACCAAAATTAAATATACAGTAAAATAATAAGGTTCAATATTTTAAAATAAAAAGCCTATTTTTTTTAACAGGCTTTTTATTTTTGTATTTAATTTTTGTCTAGTTTATTTCTATAAAAATATCTTCTTTTGATTTTCTTACTTTTTTACTATTTGCCAAGACGTCATCAGCACTTCTGTATCCCACTGGTAAGACTACAGACGCAGTTACACCCATGGCAGATAAGCCTAATATCTCGTCATACTTATTCGCATCAAAACCCTCCATAGCACAACAGTCTATGTCCATATCAGCACAAGTGCTCATCATGAATCCAAGCGCTAAGTATACCTGCTTTGCCATCCATGCTTCTTGATCTGGACGAGGGACAACATTACCAATCATCATCCCTTTGTATCCATCTAATGGTGCTAGGTCTGTCATTTCTTTTGAAGCACCAACCTCTTGTATGTATTTTGTAATATATTCTTCATCTACTTTATTTTGTCTACACAATACAAAAAGATGTGAAGCATCAGTAATTTGTTCTTGTCCCCAAGAAGCTTCTTTTAATTTTAATTTTGTCTCTTCATTTTTTATTAATAATAATTTCCAAGGTTGTAATCCGTAAGAAGATGGAGATAATCTAAAAGCTTCTATAATATCGGCCACCTGCTCCTCACTTAATTTTCTTTTCTTATCAAAACTTTTTGTAGCATATCTCCAATTTAATTTTTGTATTAAGCTCATGTTATTTTTATTTTATATACTATAAGTATAACACAAACGCTGTATTTTGATATTTGACTAAAGCATAAAAATAGTATATTATAAGAAAGTTAATTTGTTCCTTTAATCAATCACCCAGTAAATTAGGAGTTAATATGATATCACAAGAATTAGAAACCTCTTTACATTTAGCTTTTGTCGCAGCTCGTCAGCAGCGTCATGAATTTATCACTGTCGAGCATTTATTGCTTTGTATGCTAGATAATCCAAGTGCTCGCGCAGTGATACTTGCCTGCAGTACCAAGAAGGATAATGCAACTGTAATTGATAATCTTCGAAAAGATTTGGAGACTCTTATTAAAAAAGATACTCCAGTAACTGCAGGTACTCATGAAGTTGATACACTGCCAACTCTTGGTTTTCAACGTGTCTGTCAGCGTGCGATTATGCACGTAGACTCTTCTCATTATGTTAGTAAAATTACACAAAAAAAAGAAGTCACTGGTGCAAATATTTTGGTTGCTCTTTTTGGGGAAAGAGATTCGTTCGCTGTGCATTTCTTGCATCAACAGAGTATTTCTCGCCTTGATGTTGTAAATCACGTGGTGCATGGCATCAGAAGAGATGGTAAGCCAGAAATAGAACTGGAGAAAAGCTTAATTATGTGTCAGACAAAAATAGAAATGTCCGCATTTCAGTTTTTTATGAAATTAAAAGATGGCGAGGCTGACCCAAGATTTGTTAAACTGACTAAAAAGTTTAAAGCTTTAATGAAAAAAGAAGGTCTTGATTTTAAGCCAGGATCAGAAATAACACCATCTAGTTTTCTTTCTTCAGATAAGGTGGCTCTACTCAGCTCTAGAGAAAAAAGTAAATTCACACTTCATAAAAAATAACTTGAGATAGTGCAGCATCCCCATACAATAATTTGTATGGGGATTTTATTTTCATAATTTGCAAAAAAAGCTACATAATGGTATTATATTTTTAATACCCAGCGGGGTGTTTTAATTTGGAGAAATAGAGTATAATTAATTCACGAGAAACTTATTAAGAAAGTATAAAATAAAAATTTAAAAATATGCAAATCACAAAATTTATAAAAGATGTCAGAAATGAAATGAAATATGTAAAATGGCCAACCAGGAAAATGATAATAGGATCAACTATTGCTGTCTTAGTTATATCATTCTTAACTGCTGTTTATCTTGGTGGTGAGGATTTTCTATTACAAAAAGCTTTAACTAAATTCGTAAAATAATATGTCAGAAGAAATAATTAAAGAAGAAGGGGTAGTGGAAAGTATTCCAGAAACAATAGAGAGCACTGTAGATACAAAAATAGAAGAAGTAAAAGAAAAAGCTGAAGAAGTGAGACCCATGACCAATATGCTTGGTGATTTTGATTTGAGTAAAGATGAAGAATCTTTGAATATAAATCTAAAACAAATAGGTAACAATGAGCGTGCTTGGTATGCAGTGCATACATACAGTGGCTATGAAAATGCTGTACAAAAAAACTTAAAACAACGTATAGATTCGCTTGATGTGTCTGACACTATTTTTGATGTAGTTGTGCCTATAGAGAAAAAAATAAAAGTAAAAGCAGGTAAGCGTGTAGAGGTAGAAGAAAAAGTTTATCCAGGTTATGTACTTGTAGACATGATAGTTAATGATGACACTTGGTATATAGTTCGTAATACTCCACGCGTGACAGGGTTCGTAGGTGCTGGTAATATGCCTGTGCCGTTAACTCCAAAAGAAGTATCTTACTTATTAGGTAAAATGCAATCAGCAACAGTTACTCATGAGCTAGAGGTTGCCGAAGGGGAAATGGTAATAGTGAATGAGGGTCCATTTAAAGATTTTGAAGGCAGGGTAGACAATGTAGACAAGGTGCGTGGAAAGTTAAATGTATTGGTAAACATGTTCGGACGTGAGACTCCGGTAGAATTAGACTTCTTGCAAGTTAGAAAGATTTAGTGTATTATACATATGCTTCTAAGTATAAAATAATATGAACTTATTTTACACTAAAAACAAAAATAAAAATTAAATACCAATTTTCAAAGTCCCGCTTTACTCCAGTAAAATCTATAGACTAAATCTATGAATCTTCGGAGGCTATACGCGCTGACTTTTCAAATTGCATTTAACCTTTATTTTTAAAACTAAAACTAAAATTAAAACTATAAATATATGAATCCAACTAAAAAAGTAAGTAAAAAAGTAAAAGTGCAGATAATGGCAGGTAAGGCAATCCCTGCTCCACCACTTGGTCCCGCCCTCGGTCAGGCCGGAGTAAATATCGCAGACTTCACAAAGAAATTTAATGACGCGACAAAAGATATGAAAGGTTTATTGTCTGTAAAGATATACGCTTATGAAGACAGAACTTATGACTTCGTAGCTAAATCAGCAACAACAACCAGTATGATAAAAGAAGTTCTTGCTATGAAAACCTTAAGTGCAAAACCTGGCATAACCAAAGCTGGTAAAATCACAAAGGCTCAAATCAAAGCAATAGCTGAGCACAAGATGGCAGACATGACTGCAAATGATATCGTCGGAGCTATGAAAATAGTAGAAGGATCAGCAAGGTCAATGGGCCTAGAGATTGTGGCTTAATATTCATAATATTTTTTATCAAAACAAAAGCGACGCCGAAGGCGTCGCTTTTGTTTTATGTTATAATATACCCATGACAATACAAGAAATCAAAAATAATTTTACCCCACTAGATATTAACACAGGTCCCGGAGGTGATGCTTATGTTGATGGTGCAGAGATATTAGAGAGGAATAACGTAGCGTTAATAATAAAACACCCAACAGAAAATAAATATTTGATTTCAAAATGGAAACAAGTAGACTGGTCAGGATTTTTAACTGGTGGCATAGATGAAGGTGAAAGCAAAGAAGATACAGCTAGAAAAGAATTAATAGAAGAGAGTGGCTTTAAAAATATTAGAAGTGTAAAAGATATGAATTTTGCTTCGCATGGACTTTTTTATCATGTGATTAAAAAACAAAATAGACTAGCTCATTATAATCTGGTTTTTATAGAGCTTGAAAATCTGGAACAAAATGAAGTTAGTGCCGAAGAGAAATTAATTTGTGATTTCATTTGGATAGATAGGGATGAGGTTATTAACAATCTTAAAAGAGATGACATGAAAAGTCTCTGGAATTATTACCTTGCAAATTAATTTTATTTTTGTTAGTATGAAGCGTGTTTTATTTTTTTATGATATAATATATTAAAATATATGGCATTATCAGATAAAAAAATATTAGAACATAAGAAAACAGGGGACATAATGATTGAACCTTTTAAATTAGAAAATCTCGCCACTAGTAGCTATGACGTGACTTTGGGTGAGTATTATTACAGAGAGCAAAGACCAGAAAGGTATAGTACGGATGTTTTTAATATATACTCTGAAAAAGATATGAATCATGTGTGGAAAGCAAGCGAATTCAAAAAAGCAAAAAAAGCAAGTGAGGTCTTTAAAAATTATAAATTTGATTTTGTTGGTATTGATCCGAATGATAAAGTTATTTTATTAAAACCAGGAGAAACTATTTTAGCGCATACTAATGAATATATAGGAGGTAAAAATCATATTACCACAATGATGAAAGCTAGAAGCAGTATGGGAAGAAGTTTTATAGAAGTTTGTAAGTGCGCAGGTTGGGGTGATGTGGGATACATGAATAGGTGGACGATGGAGATTACAAATAATTCTAGGAATTATTCTATCCCTTTGGTTGTTGGTCGTCGCATAGCCCAAATAGTATTTTTTGAAACTGGAGCCATAAACGGAATAGATTATTCAGAAATAAAAACTAGTAAATACGCCTCTTCGACAGATATAAAGATCTTAAAAAAGAATTGGAAACCGACAGATATGTTGCCAAAGCTTTACAAAGATAGAGATATAAAAAAATAATCTTTAATTATGCTAAAAGACCTAGAGAAAAAATTATGCAATTGTTTTGGGGTAAATGAAGTTAATTTGTCCTTCATCGAAGACAGTAGATTTGGTGATGTGGCAACTAGTCTTGCTATGATAAATGCAAAGTCTCAAAAAGAAAACCCAGTAACCCTTGCTAATAAATACGTAGAGATTTACAACAGTGATGCAGATCTAAAAGAGATTTTTTCAAAAGTAGAAGTGGCAGGTCCTGGATTTATTAATTTCACTTTTACAGATATTTTTTTAGCAGAAGTATTAAAAATAGATTTGAAAAAAATTAAAAATAATATAAAGGAAGAAAGTGTATATAATGATAAATTAGTTCTAGTGGAATACACTGATCCTAATCCATTTAAGGTTTTTCATATCGGCCACTTGATGACAAACATAATTGGGGAGTTCGTGGCAAATGCATACGAGACGGAAGGTGCTAATGTGAAAAGAATAAATTATCAAGGTGATGTAGGTCGTCACATAGCGATTAACATTTACGCTATTTTAAAATCTGAGAATAGAAAATACTTTGAAGGGTTAAAAGAATCTAATAAGAATGTAAAAGAAAAAGTCACTTGGCTAGGTCAAATGTATGCTGCTGGTTTCGCTGATTTCGATGCAGAAAATAGTAACGAGACAATAAATAAAGAAGAGAAAGAGATGGTCAAAAAAGTAGAGGAGATAAATAAAAAAATCTATGACAGAAGTGATGATGAAGTAAATGTTATTTACGATACTGGAAGAGCTTGGAGCCTTGAATATTTTGAAAGTCTCTACACATTACTCGGTACCAAGTTCGACAAGTATATATTCGAAAGTGAATGCGCAGAAATAGGTAAAAATATAGTTTCAGAAAATATGAAAAGCAATGAAAATGATTTGAGTATTTTTGAAGTAGGAGAAGAGGGGGCAATTATTTATGATGGAGAAAAAGTAGGGTTGCATAAGAGAGTGTTTATAAATAGAAATGGCTTACCAACCTATGAAGCAAAAGATTTGGGTAATATGCAGATAAAGAAAGAATCTTTTCCTAATCTTTTTGAAAGCTTTGCCATAACAGCTAGTGAACAAAATGATTATTTTAAAGTCCTATATAATGTAATAGCAAAACTTTATCCAGAATTAAAAAATAATTTGAAGCATGTTGGTCATGGTATGATGCGTTTTGCTGACGGTAAGATGAGTAGTAGAAAAGGTAATATAATAGCAGGTGATGAGCTTATAGAGAGTGTTATGAATAGTCTAAGAAGTAGATTTGAAAACAGCAGAGTTAGTAATAAAGAAGAAAAAGAATTCCTAATAGAAAAAGTTTCTATTGCTGCTATAAAGTATTCTATATTAAAACAATCGATAGGAAAAGATATTATATTCGATATGGAAAAAGCGATCAGTGTAGAGGGGGATAGTGGACCATATTTACAGTACACTCACGCTCGTATTAACGGTATACTTTTAAAAGCAAATAAAAAATCTTTTATAAATAAAGTTTTAAATATTTTTAAAAAAGAAACAGAAAAAGAAGCGACTAAAGAAGTTGGTATAAATGAAGTCAAAAAAGCTTTGATTTTAAATATTTTAAAATATGAAAAAGTTTTATGTGAGAGTGTAAAAGAAAAGTCACCACAAAAAATGGCAACGTACCTCATTAACTTGTCTCACTCTTTTAATGCTTTTTACAACAAAGAAAAAATAGAAGGTAGTGATGAGAATACTTTTATGGCCAGAAAAGTAAAAGATATATTAAAAGATGGACTAAGTTTATTGGGTATATACGCTCCTCTAAAGATGTAAAACTTATTAACAGATAGAAAAAGCATTTTATGATATAATGTATATATTAAATAAATTATTATGAAAAAAAATATACTAATAACAGGATGTAGTGGCTATGTAGGAGCGATGTTATTAGATCAATTCCTTCATGATGATAATATCGGAACTATAGTGGCAATAGACAAGGAGCCATTAGAGGAGTTGGTGATGGATGATAAAAATACTACATTGAGGTCAGAGAAATTAATTTTCATAAATAAAAATCTAAGTGACAAAGCATGGATGGGTGAAGCTCTGCACAAATTATCTACCAAGTCAGGTAATCTAAATAATAAAAATGTTGCTTTTGATATAGTAATACACACTGCATGGCAAATACGTGAGATGTATGGTAAGAAAAATCTGCAATGGGCGTGGAATGTTGATGGTAGTGACAATGTATTTGATTTTGTTTTTAACAATAAAATAAAAAAATTAGTGCATTTTTCTACCGTAGCTAGTTATGGTGCTTTTGCGACCAACACCGTAACTCATCATTTTAAAGAGGGCGAAGCTTTTAGAAAGACAGATTATTTGTATGCTGAAGAGAAAAGAGTCGTCGAAGAAAATCTAGAAAAGAAGTATGCTGATGCTGTGCGCCATGGATATGATGGTCAGGTTGTTGTCATAAGACCAGCGGCGATATCAGGTCCACGCGGCCGCCTTGGTCGTATTCGTTTTGGTCTACAGTCAGCATTGTCTGGATCACTGAAGGGGCAAAAAAGTTTTGCTTACACTCTTGTCGCCGCGATGACAAAGTTTACACCAGTTACAGAAAAATGGTTAAGACAATTTGTCCACGAAGATGATATTGTTGATCTTGTCATGAAATCAGCTACGAATAAAATGCCTAAAAATTACGAAGCCTTTAATGTGTGCCCACCAGGACAGTCAGTGATGGGTAGTGACATGGCAAAAGCAGTAAATAAAAAAGCTGTAAAATTAAATCCGCAATTTATACGTTTTGTATTTTTCTGGATGTGGCACCTGACTCATGGTAAGATACCAACCAGTCGTGGCAGTTGGAAAGGTTATTCATACCCCATAGCAGTAGATGGTTCACGTATCGCTAGTATTTTTAATCATAAGTATAAAATGTCATGTCTCGAGGCTTTTACCAAAAATGAAGGTAGATATGCGGAGAGGTATGTTAAGTAAGGGATGTATTTGTAAAAATTATTAAAAAATGTTAGTCTTTAGACATAACTTGTAAAAACACAAGTCTAATTCTTTTATTAGGAGGTTATAGTGTTCAATATATTAAAAATTATTTACGAATCAGTAAAAGGTGAAAATGACAGTTTCTGGTCTAAGGCAAAATTTGCAGTAATTGTGATTCTGGTAATAGTAGTATTAGTCTCTATTTTAATGTCTGTATTATTTTTTGTGATACTTTATTCAATTTTCTTTTTGTATCCATATATGATTTTAAGAGGCTCATCTAAAGCTCAAGATTTACAAATGTTTTTTATTAACAAAGGTTGGGTCAATCTTGTAGATACAGTAAAATATATAAACTTAGGAAAAAGAGAGACTAGATTTTTACTTTCATACATTTTTTCAAAAAGTAAGTCGCAAATAAAATACACCATTAATGAAAAGTTGGTATTAGAACTTAAGCCTGAAATCTATGAATCTAATGGTGTTTTAAAATTAATATCATCATACAAAATACCAGCTCCTTTTAAAGAGGGTCAAAACTTTACACTTAATTTTTACGAAGAAGATAGTGAAGTAAAAAGATTTGATTTGCATGGTGAGAAATATACTGAGTATGTCTTGGATATAGGATCTGTTTTTTCTATAAAGCGAGGATTTTATAATGATTTCCTGAGTCATATAGTAAGTAACCCTAATAATAACTTTTCCCTTGAGAAGCTTGGGTTTTCAATTGAAATCTTTGTGCCTACAAAAATAAAGGGTAAGAAGATTAAGAAAGAAAAAGATAAGTTTAGTTTTGGTTCTATTTTTGGGTATAGATAAAAATAGTTCTTAAAATAAAAGAAAGTTATATTAATAATTTTCAAGGCGCGACTGAAGGTCGCGTTTTTTCTTTTCTTGCAAAGGTAAATATTTTATGTTAATCTGAAAGAGAGTTATTTTACTCGGCTCTTTTTATTTTAAGGATATAACAATGTCAAAATTCAAATTTGCTCCTCCAAAAGCACAATCAGCAGTTAGCTTAGGCTCTGTTCCAGTAGGTAAGTGCGTAACTTTAGTCCTTGCCAACAAGGAAGAGCAGGTTATTATTCTGTCTTCTGGTAAAGAAAGTGTTTTTGTTCTTATGACAAAAGTAGAAAATGTTTATCGTACTGATAAGTTGTCACCATTTATTCCAGTTAAGTCTGTAGTTGGACAATTTTCTCATTTTGCAGTATCTGAAAGCGATACGCAACTTGAAGGTTTAGATAACATGGTCAACAATAACACTATCGACAAGCAGTATGTTTTTGCTAACTGCTCCGATGATGGGAGATTAGCTTTTCTTTTTGGTGACAGATCAGGACAAACTTTCTTAAAAACAAAAGATGTCCCACTTATTTTTGTAGATATCTTCATTGAAAATGTTGGCGCTTGATATTAACGCATTTTTAGGAGAAAATTATGGAGACTTTAAAGTCTAGGATTCACGTATCTTTTTCTGATACATACACACCAACCGTTAATATTAGTCTTGAAAAAGCTTTTAAGCTAATCAGAACCAATGGAGGGCGTGGTGCATTTAATGGTCTAACAAGAAGGCAGTCACACTTTGCCGCAAAGCTTTTTGTTGCTAATTTGAGATTAAGAGATGTTCCGCTAGCTTTCCAAAAAGATTTCTGTAAATTATGTTTAAAAACAAATATTAAGCCAGGATCTTTCAAGAAGCTGGACACGTCTGATCTGTAAGTGTTGGTTTAAAAAGAGGGAAAAGTAAATGATTGCACAAAAAACAAAAATGACAGAAATTCAAATGGGTGAAGTTAAGATGGAAGTTTTATACTTTGTTAGC
>JAYSVC010000015.1:0-22252 GCA_043718735.1 bacterium
TATGCCTTGTTCTGCACTGACTTTTTTACAAAAGAGTCACGAAGTAAAGAATAAATTAGAGCAAAACCTAATTGTATCTTAGCTAAAAACTTTATAGTAAATAGGTGTATATAGTGAAGTACGAATAAATAATTTTTAACGAATCTTCTGAGTGTATACCTTAGCAATGACTCATATGTATTCATTACTAATTTTATAGAATTATATTCTGTGTCTATGGATACACCTTTTGACTCATCTATTACCATCAAGACTTTGTAATGCCTGTAAACATTTACAAATACATATAGGAATAATAAAATGCTCAAGCCCAGTAAAACAAATAAAGTATTATCAAAAGCGTTAAGCATATTATTTTTATTTATGGTTTAGATTGCGAATCTAACTATTTTAGTTAGCTTTACATTCTCACCAAATTTTTGCACTGCACCACTTATTCTCTCTTCTACTGTCATGCTTCCATCTTTTATGAATGCTTCTTTTAGAACTTCTTCTAAGTTATCATTACCCATAGCAGCTACATGCATAGCAAGATCATAACCAAGAGTTTTAAACTCTTCATTCTTAGCTACGAAGTCAGTCTCACAAGAAAGTATAGTCATGGCTCCCATCATTGCTGTTGAGTGTACGTATGAAGATACAGCACCTGACGCTAATTCACGGTCACCTTTTTTCTCGGCTTGGGCCACACTGTAAGTTTTTAGAACTTCTCTAGCCTTGTCGGCATCACCAGCAGCTTCGTCTAATGCTTTTTTAATTTGTGCAAAAGATAAACCAGTCTCTTCTCTTAATGTTTTTATAATGTCCATATTTTTAATTTAAATTATTTTTAATAATATATAACTAAGCAATAGCTTTTTTAATATTCTCAAGGAACATTCTAACTACAGCAGGAGCTGCATCATTACAAACTATTGGAAACTCTACCGCGTTAATATCACAGTCAGTATTACATAGAGCGATAACAGGAACACGTACACGTTTTGCTTCGTCTACTAACATCCACTCTTTTTTACTGTCGGCTATTACTATAGCTCCAGGCATACCATTGATAGTAGACATACCACCAAAGTTTTTGTCTAATCTTTCAATATCTTTTTGTATAAGACCTTGTTCTTTTTTTGTATAAACATCTAATTCTCCATTTTCTTTTTTCTTAAGAGTGTCTTGAAGTTTTTCAATTCTCTTTTTCATTTGTGGAAAGTTTGTAAAAATACCACCGATGTATCTGTCGGCTATGTATGGCATATTTGCAGACAAAGCAATCTCTTTTATGATTTGCTTCATTTCTGGCTTAGTACTTACGAATACAACTTGCTTATTAGCATCAGTTACAGACTTTAAAAATTCTACAGCTGTTTTGTATTGAGACACTGTCTTGTCTAGGTCGATAAAATCAACTCCGTTAGCAGCAGAGACCACGAATGGCTTTGCTGACGGGTGACGGCGAGTACGAGTGTACCCATAATGAGCGCCGATTTTTGCTAAATTTTCTTTATTAATTGTTGACATATTAGAGGTGTATTATAGCATTTTCAAGCTTGTTTTGCAAATAACAATAATACTATATATTTTAAGACGGCCTGACTCAGGCCTAGAAAAATATATAGTATTATTTTTATTTTTAAACTAATCACTACCATCACTACTCATATCACCTTCAAAATTGTTGAGTGCATCAAAAATAGTCTCGAGACTACCTGTCATTATCTTTGGTAGACCATGCCAAGATTCTTTTATTCTGTGGTCAGTTACTCTGTCTTGTGGAAAGTTATAAGTTCTGATTTTTTCACTCCTATCCCCTGTACCAACTTGTGATTTTTTATCAGCACTGTGTTTTGCATTATCTTCCTCTTCAGCTTTTTGGTCTAGTCTCGCTTGTAACATCTCCATCGCCCTCTCTTTATTCTTTAATTGCGAACGCTCGATAGTACAACGCACGCTTAGTCCCGTCGGTATGTGTATGACACGCACTGCAGTCTCTACTTTGTTAACATTTTGTCCTCCTGCTCCGCCTGAACGACTAGTCTCTATCTCTATTTCTGCTGGGTTGATAGTTACTTTTTTATTTTCACGTATTGGCATGACGCTCACTGTGATGGTTGAAGTATGCACACGGCCATTCTTCTCTGTGTCTGGTATCCTTTGCACTCTGTGCACTCCTGATTCCCATTTGAAAAAATCATAAGCAGTTTTTCCTTTAATCTCAAAAGAGACATATTTGTAGCCACCCACCTCACTCACACTCTCATCAGTTTTTTCCCAGCCTAGCTTATGATTGATAGCAAAGTTATTATAAGCCAGCGCGAGCTCAGCTGCAAAAAGTGTTGACTCATCACCCCCTGCACCACCTTGTATTTCTAATATTAATGACCTTGGCTTTGCTTCTTCTTCTTTTTCTTTGGTTAGTATCTGCACTAACTCGTCATACATTTTCTTAGTTTCTACCTCTAATCTATCTACGTCTTCTTTTGCCAGTTCCTTCATTTCTGTATCATCACTAGTTTCGAATAATTCCTTTGCACCTGACAATTCTAAAAGCATAGCCTCATAGGTGTCAGCTTGATATTTTGTTTTCACATTATTTTTAAAATCTTCTAAGTTCATAAAAGTGTTTATTTAAAAGGGTAATCTAGAATTGTACTTTTAATATTTGTTTTCATTATAACACAAAATATGTAATTATGTAAGTGATTGTGTGATATAATATAGAGATGGAAAAAATTATTATTGGGATAGATGAGAGTGGTGATGACGGGCATAAATTTGGAAAAGGATCTACTAATAATTTTGTACTCTCTGCTATTTGCATTAATGAAAAAGATTTGAAAAATATAAATAAATATTTAGATAATATTTTTGAAAAGAGTCATATAAAAGAATTAAAATACTCTGTTGCAAGTAAATCCCTTATAAGTAATATAATAAAAGAAATAAAGAAATATGACATAAAAATATTTTATATTAATATAGATAAAAGAAGTACAGAAAAAAATAAAGATATATACACAGAGTCACTTTATTTTATATGTAAACAAAGTACAGAAGTGTACAAAGATAAGAATATTATATATCATATTGATTATCGTGGAGGTAAAAAACATTCTAAAAATATAGGCATAGATTTACAAAAGTTTTTAAATAAAAATACCACAAATAAATGTAAAGTTAAATACATGGATTCAAAAAATAGTATAACAATACAAATGTCTGATCTTGTTAGTGGTATACTGCGTAATAAATTTGAAAATAATAAAGATGAAGAAATATATAATATTATAAAAAAGTTAATTATATAAAAATAAAAAGCAGCTTTCGCTACTTTTTATCAATTGTATAAAATATTTATTTTTCAATAAAAGGCGATCAATAAAGATTACTTTTCTTCTATACTCTTTCGGTATATCCATTATATACCCTCTCCAATATTTTGTCAACCAGAATAATTCAAGACTTTGCTCTATTTGCCCACAACAAAACCCCTTCTTGACCCAGTAGGTGATTCTGGTGAATCAGAATTGGTTTTGTTTACTATTTCTTTCGCTCGCTCGGACTCGGCTTACGCCTCGTCCTCGCTCGCATCCATTACTGGATTACACTTTTATACCTACTCATATTTTATTATTTCTAATATTGTATTATGTGATATAATGTAAAGATGAAATTATATTTTGATGAAAGCGGTGATGCTGGATCTCTTGAAAGGAAAAGTAATACGAAAAACTTTTCTCTTTGTATATACGCAGAAGACAACTTTGAAGAAACAAGGAACTTCTTACTGAAAGTAAGAAAAGATTTTAATATAAAAAGAAGAGAAGTTAAGTGGTACAAAATGGATAAAGTTATGAGAAGTAATTTTTTGAAACAAAAATATAATTTAGACAAAAATATTTTCTGTATAGTGTGTAATAAAATTAAAAGTAAAGTATTTGGAGAAGAACTTTTTGAAGATATGTTAATAGACTTAATAATTAAAAATAAATTATCAGGAAAAGTATTTTATGATGGTGATCATTTGTCAAAGATGTTGCATAAAGTATCTAGTACTCTAAAAGAAAGAAATTTAAAAGTGAGATTTATAAATAAAAGCAGCACAAAAGAAATAGGTATACAGGTATCTGATTTGTATGCTGGACTTGTAAAAGATAATCCTGATTTAGATAAATTAAAAATAATAAAGTACCAATAGCAAAAAACTCATCGTAAGATGAGTTTTTTGTTTTACTAAAACTATCCTTTCGGACGGCTACCTCTGGGGCAACCTTTCGTATTTAGCATTTGTAAGTTTATTATAGCATACCCTATTTTATTACGCAAGGTAAAGTCACCCAAAACAAAAACTCTCTTTCGGGAGTTTTTGTTTACTATTTCTAGTTTCGCTCGCTCGGACTCGGCTTTCGCCTCGCCCTCGCTCGCGAATCAGCTGATTCGCCAAAGGGCTAAGCATTACTGGATATCATCCTCCAGAGGAGCTGCGGCATTTATACCTACTCATATTTTATTATTTCTAATAATATATTTTGTGGATATTGGCTCCGTAATTAGTTACCAAACCAAATATCTTTTTTGATTCCTGACTGAGAAATTATAGAGTTCATTGTTCTTGGTAATATAGCTGAACTGCCGTGGAATGGCACAGTCACCATTCTTGGAAGATTGTCTATGTTGCCACTAAAATAGTGATGACTACCTCTTGTATTTATAAGTATAAAAGAATTATTTTCTAAAAACTTTTTTACTTCTTTGTAATTCCAGTTCTTAATTCTATTAGGCATACAAATTATATAGCAGTCACTCCAAAGTTAAACACAGTAAATGGAGAAGGTATCAACTTACCAGCATTAAGATCTGTCCACATGTTTTCATATTCTTTTTCCGTAACCTGATTTAGTGCAAAAGGTCTTGAATTAGATTTTTTAACAGATTCTACATAACCCTCAACAGCCTGAAACATTTCAAGCATTGCAACTTTTGGATCATTAGCAGTAATCACAAGATTAAACTCTAATGCTACAGCATACCAAACAGAATCTTCCATAAAGATTATGTATCTAAAATTACCTTTTTGTAGTGTGTTTTTGAAATTCATAAATATATTATAGCATATATAATATATGAAATAAAGTAAAGTCACCCACAACAAAACCCCTTCTTGCGAAGGGGTTTTGTTTACTATTTCTAGTTTAATTTACACATTAATATTTACTCTATACTCTATTATTACTAATATTATACTTTGTAATTATTAGCGCAGAAATTAGATACCGTAGTTATTAACTAGTGTTCCAGTTAATGAAGCTGCAGTAACGTTTGTATCATCCCATGTGAATGATGCAGGAGTAGTTACGTTAACAGAAGTGTTTCCAGCTGTAGCAACACCTGTAACATCAGCGTAAACGTCGAATGTTGCAGAACCGTTGATACGAGTTGCAGGAGAGAATGTACACAATGTAGTTGTACATGTAACACCAGCAACAGCAGAACCAGCTTGTCTTAGAGTAACTGTTCCTCCTACTGTTCCAGGAGCAGCGATAGCCATTGGAACTGTAGTAACGTTGATGTCACCAGTAGATGCGATAGTAATCGAACCTACTCTCATTGCTATGTTGCTTCCAACACCAGCTTGGTTACCAGCACCACCCTTAACTGTTGTAGGGATTGCCGCTACAAGAGTCTGAGCAGAAGAAGTACCTGATAGTGCTTGAACAGCTGTAGTATTACCAGAAGTAAATTCAGCTGAAGCAAGAGCTATAGTATTAGCTGTACCAGAAGTAACAGCATTGATACCAACAGTAGCGAAGTCACCTGTAACTAGAATAGCTACACCTGAGTTACTGTAAGGAACCGCGATAGCTAAGCCATCAACAGTTGTAGAAGTAGCGCTAGAGATGATTCCTTTTGTTACACCACCTACTGTGATTGCAGTTAAACCATTACCAGTTAAGTTAAATGTTAACTTAGTGATAGTAGATGCACCATTTGTTGATTTAACATTAAATGTTGCAAGAGGTTTAGCAGATCCAGCAGTTGTATACTGAGCAGCAGGAGTTGCATTTACAGCTGGAGTAGCCATACTTAGTGATGCTGTATTAATAGTCATCACTACACCAGCAGCGTTTGAAGTCTGAGATGTTGTATTTGTTACACCATTGTAAGTTACAGTCATAGCAGCTTGTGTAGTTGATGCATTTGTTGCAGCAGCTATGTCAGCATACACATCGAATACTTTAGAAGCAGCAGAAGCAACGTTCACATTTACTGAGAAGTTGTTAGAAGCTGATACATTTCCGATTGGAGTACCTAATACTGTAGAACCATCTTTAACTGTTAGGTTAGTGATGCTTGTAAGAGCAATACTATTAGCAGTTATAGGAAGAGACACATTTAAGTTAGTTACACGTAATGCATCAGCATTTGAAGCTTGCATTGTGAATGAACCTAATTTAACATTTTGAGTGTTTTGGTTGATAGTTTGAGCTGAGAATCCAGAAGTTGTTCCGAATGCAGCATTACCAGACACGATAGTAAGAGTCTTACCAGTAACAGCTGTTGTAGATGTTAATTGGTTAGATTGTATACCTTGTGCATTGTTAGATCCTGCAACAAGACTAGCACTTACAGTACCTGCAGTGTAATTAACGTTACCAGTTGTAACCATGTCAGTCTTAACAGTTATGATTACTGATTGACCAGCAGCCACTGTTAATGAAGAACCTAAGTTATTAAATGTTGTTGTGCCAGTTGTCCAGTTTTGACTTGTACCAACTTGTCCACCATTTACATAAAGACTTAAGTTGTTAAGACCAGCAGCAACAGGAGTTGTTCCTGTTAATACTGGTAATACTGATAGTGAAGTGATTTTCACATCTTCACCATAAGCCTTAACTTGGAAGCTAGAGATAACAACGTTAGTAGCTCCGCCTACTACCTGAGTAGCAGTGTAAGCTGGGTCTTGGTTAATAGTCAAGTTACCTTGATTAATAGAAAAAAGAAAACTTGTGTTGTTAGTAACGTTACCAGCCGTAATGAATCCGTTAGGAACATCACGATCTTCTATACGTACATCAGCAGGGTTCTCGATTGATACTGTAAAGTTTCTGTTAGATCCTTTTACGATATCAGCACGAACTTCTACTGTTCTGTTTCCAGTGTTGATTAACATTGGTGATGCTGTCATATCGAATGTAGCACGACCGTTGTTATCGAACATTGTAGAGTTACCTACCTTTGTGCCGTCTATGAATAGAGATACATTAGCAAGAGCATCCATAGGAGCAGATCCAATCATCTTGAATGTCATACTGTGTAGTTTTACTGCACGAGTACCAACGTTCATAGATTGTGACCATACTGTTGTGTTTAGTTGACCAGCATTGATGCTAGCAGGACCTGCTTGAGGTCCTGAAAAAGCAACAGTCGCTAGTGTTACCTGAGCGATTGATTGATTGTTTCCAGCTAAATTAACCATAGATGCAGCAGAACCAGCTACTGTGTAGCCAGTTAAACTAACACCAACAGATTGTCCTGAAGTACCAGCAGCGATGTCAGCACGTACTGAAATAGTACGAGATCCATTTACTGAGAATAATCCAGCTGTACTATTAAAAGTAACTGTACCGTCTGTTAATACAGAAGCAGAATCAGTTAAACGATTAGCACCATCGTATAAGTATACGTTAGTAGCTGTAGTATTGTTAGAAATACCAGTTCTGTTTAACTTGATCATGTTTACATTACCGTTACCAGTGAATGTGAACTTAGCAAGCTCTGCAGCTGCTTGACCTGCTACTAATACTGAGTTTGGTTGTCCAGCTGATAATGATGCCATTACTGACCCATTAACTGTTCCAGGATTAACTACTACAGCTCCACCGTTACAGATTTGATTTAAAACTGCGCGAGTAAGACCGAATGCATTACCTGTTCCTCTTGTAGCTCCGATAGGAGAAAGAGTATCAGATGCATGTAATTCTTGGAACTTAGCTACAGCTGCTGCTGTTGCTGCTCCGAAGTAATTTGTTTCATTTCCCATAGAACCAGCGCCAGTTATAGCGATAGTTGTCTGAGGGTACATGTTAAGAACTTTTTGAAGTTCCATAACTTGTGAATTTCTAGTTCCTCTCTTCATGTTTACCGTGAAGTTGTAAGAACAAGATTGTGTAGGAAGATTAAGAGCAGCAGATGCCGAAGCTACTGTTGCTACTACACCTCCTAATATAGCAGCTACTGCTGTTATTTTATTTGTTGTTGTCATAGTTTGATTTTGTTGATAATAAAATTTAAATTTTATTATACTGCGAAAGTCGCCTTTGCAGTCGTTAATGTTTTAAGGCATTAACAATTATTAATAATATAAAGATCATAAGACAACCGCAGAGGTTATCTTAGTAATTTATAATTTGTTTTAGTATTTGCATACTGAAACTGTTTGTAAATTTCTGCGCTATTGTGTTGTCAATGATCTAGAGATTATTAGGTCTCCAAAGGTTTCCTCGTCCCTACTTTTAAAGCTTTTTATAGCTATAAAAATAACAATGAGGTCCTTATGACATATTATACCTTTTTCACAGATAAATGCAAGGACTAACCCTGCTCTTACATGTGGATATCGTTGTCAATATATATAACCAGTTAAGGGTGAACATGTGACAGTATATAGCTAATAAATAAGAAAAATAGAAATATAATTTTTGAGCCAAGCTCGTATGGGCCCCAAATATGAATAAGTTCTTGTTGGAATGGGTTGGTGGGGTAAAGAGTTGGTGAAAAAATTGATATTTCTCTATTTCTATTTTTCTTCTAAGCTAGCACATAACGTGACCATCTCTTTTCTCCGATACGAATCGCTTGGCGAGTGTCTACTAATGCATTTAATTCCCTCTGTAATGTCTTCTCACTGCAACCTAATACTTTGTCGCTAACATCCTTAATAGACACTGGCACAGAAGATAAGATTTTTAACACCTCATCTCTTCTACTTAACTTTCTATTATTATTTTCTACGTGACGATTAGATTGATTAAAATCTGTCTTTTTGATTTCGTTTTTTGTCTCTGATATTTTAAGAAAATTACTCCCTTCATTTTTTATCTTTTCCATATCTTTTGTCTCTGTCCTTTTTATATTAAAAGGCATGTATCCTGTCTCTTTGTTCTCTGTGTTTTTTGTTTCTCTTGTCCCTGATGATAATGCATTATTCATCGTGTCCTGGCTGAGTATGTCTTTTATCTTTTCTGTTAGACTTACATCTGTATTGTCTTTTATTTTTGTCTCATAATCTACTAATATATTTTTTATAGCGTTTATTATAAACAGTGTATTCTCGTCCTTGAACAGGTTTGTCTGTTTTGCAATTGTGAATAAGTCATATAAATATCCTAACACACTCTCTACTTTGTTCTCATTATTATGAGTTGTGTCTATTAGTTCGTAGCATGCATTTTCTATTTTAGAGACAAGGGCCTTCTCTTCTCTTTCTGTGCCATTTTTGGTTAGCATTATTATGGCCCTACTTAGATTTATTGTCTTATTGTTTTTGATCATTTTTTGCATGTTTGTCTTATTCTTTTTTATTTTGTATCTTGTCTCTATTCTCTTATATTTTAAAGGACATGTCAAATAAAAACAGAATGTTTCCCGATACTTTGTCCTTTATATAAAAGACAAAACGAGAAATACACATATAACATAAGACTTTTCTGTGTCTTTTAATATTTACATGTTATAATATTGTTAACAATAAAAAATTAATAATTATGAGAAAAAGAAAAGAAGAAAAGCCATTTGATGCTGACATATTACTCGGTATCGTATCTATACTACTCGTCCTGTTATCAATAATCTTAATGTCTGGCATGCTGGGCGCTGGTGGCGATGCTGGAGACATGATGTATAAGTCATTAAGCCTTATGGTGGGCATACTCGCTTATGTTACTCCTGTTGTTTTGTGTTTTGCTGCGTATATGATTTGGTTCAAGAAAAGCTTTTCGAATAATTACCTAAAATACACTGGGGTCTTTTTACTGCTAATTAGTCTCATGGGTGTACTTAACATGACACACACTAACCTAGCCGGCGCGCTAGGTAACGTGATAGCCAGTCCACTAATCACTCACATCGGCACTGTGCCTGCCCTCTTAACACTACTCAGCACTATGTATGTGTCACTGATGATATTAACCGAGAGGCGCGCCATCATAAGCTGGGCTAAAAAAGTAGAAGAAGACATGACCGAGGAGGAGTTAGTAGAACATAAAAAACCTACAGTCTTACACAAAATGTTCTCTGGTGTTATGGGGTTAATCACTGGAGTTAATTTTAAAAAAAGAGACACTACTCCTTTTGCTGAAATAGATGAAGAGTATGAAGAAAGCGAAGAGGAAATTGCCGAAAAATTACTTGCCGAAAAAAGTCTACGTGGAGTTATGAAAAAAGAATTACATATAGTTGATGAAAGTGAGAATAATGAAGTGGCAGAAGTAGTAGAAAAATTAGACCTGACTCCGAAGAAGGCCTTCCGTCTTGATGTTGAGTTCATACCACCACCACTAGACCTACTGAATGGTGACAAAGGAAGAAGTAGCGCAGGTGATACCAAAGCAGTAAGTAGGTCAATACAAAATGTTTTGAATGATTTTGAAATACAAGTAGAGATGAGCGGGGCTACAGTCGGACCTACAGTAACTCAATACAGAATAAAACCACCCCAAGGCGTGCCAGTGAGAAGAATATTAACCTTAAAAGATGACATACAATTAGCCCTATCAGTGGACAACATACACATAGAAGCACCAATACCAGGTAAGCCATATGTAGGTATAGAAGTTCCAAATAAAGATAAACAACAATT
The DNA here is from genome assembly GCA_043718735.1 of bacterium. Lineage (GTDB taxonomy): Bacteria > Patescibacteriota > Minisyncoccia > Phycocordibacterales > UBA5272 > JAUPVO01. The sequence continues at coordinate 10,850 of JAYSVC010000015.1, forward strand.
AGGACTGCGTGACATGTTAGACACTCCAGAATTCAAAAATAGTGGCAACCTGACAGTAGCCATAGGAAAAAGCATAACTAATACTCCAGTATACGGGGATATTGAAAACATGCCTCACCTACTTATCGCTGGTGCCACAAAATCAGGTAAGTCAGTAACAGTACAAAATATTATAATGTCACTGCTGTATAAAAATAGTCCAGATGCACTACGCCTGATTGTAATTGACCCGAAAAAAGTAGAGTTCACTCTTTATAAAAATCTACCTCACTTATCTACACCAGTTATAACCACTCCTCAGAATGCAATCAAGTGTCTCAAGTGGGCAATAGACGAGATGGATAGACGCTATGACTACTTTGCTGATGAGTATGCAGGTATACAGAATCTGGCTGATTATCACAAGAAAATACTTTACCCTGCCATGGAAAAAGTAAAGCGTTACGGTAAAATAGATCAAAAGATGCCAGAGAGAATGCCATACATTGTGATTATCTTTGACGAGTTCAATGATTTTATGTTAACCTATCCAAAAGAAATCACTACTGCCATAACCTCGCTAACACAAAAAGGTCGTGCTGCTGGTATACACTTAATACTAGCAACTCAGAGACCAGATGTAAAAGTAATAACGGGAACAATCAAGGCTAATATACCAGCGCGTATAGCTCTTAAGACTTCTAGCTCTATAGATTCGAGAACCATTCTAGACCAGACTGGTGCTGAGGACCTTCTCGGTCGCGGAGATATGCTGTTCATGGACCCTGGGGAGGCGAGACCTTTTCGTGTGCAGGCACCATTTGTCTCATCAGAAGAGATAAAATCAGTTATAGATTATATCAAAAATAGACACCATGATTATGAAAATGAACAAATAGATTACAACAAAGTATCTGTAGACAGTATAGCTAGCAGTGGCAATCTGTCTAGTAATGACAATCAAAATGTTGGCGACATGGATTATGCAAAAGCAAAAGAGTATGTCATAGCTACTCAGCGTGCCTCAGCATCTGGATTACAGTCTAAGTTCGGCTGGGGATTCCCAAAGGCTAATGGCATGGTCATGAAGTTAGAAACAGCAGGCATCATAACCCCACTAGAAAGTAATAATAAGCGTCGTGTATTAGTTAATCTAAATCAAGTCGAGAAAAATGATGATACACTAGACGAGATATTTGACGAGGAGACTGATACTATTGTAAGTAAAAATAGAGATGAAGATTTGTTTTAAAATAAAAAATAAATAAAATATATGTATTTACGTAACCTACTCTTAAGAATACTAATAGGCACGGTGGTTACTGTGATATTAGGCTATGCTTCGTATCGTATCTACCCTCTTTTTTCTGGACCAAAGATAGAAATCACTAGCCCATTAAAAGGTGAAGCGATAACAGGTAATATCATAAAAATAAAAGGAGTAGTAAAGCGTGCCAAAGAAGTAAAGATATTTGATAGAATCATAAACCTTGATCCAGAAGGCAACTTTGAAGAAGACATTATCAAGCAAGAGATTTATACAGACATAGTAGTGACTGCAAAAGATAAGTATGGACGTGTAGTCACCACTAGTTTTTTTGTGCAGTAAAAATTATTTAATATTAAACTATTCACAATTCTTATATATTTTCTTGCCAGCTTTTATGGCTTCGGCTTCTGTCTTGTAATATCTTAGATTTTTCTTAGCTATACTTTCTCCACCACAACCTTTGTAATAAAAATACTTACCTTTTACCGATGCAAAAATAATACTTTTATCTTTGTCCTGATTGGTAATACTATTGTTTATACTTTCTGTATTACTGCCTGCAATATTTGTATTTTTGTTTTCATTAAAATCTTCATAATTAGTACCGTCAAGATTTTTTATTTCCATGCCACCTCTGTTTTCTATTAGGTTGCTGGTAGCACCTATAAAAAAGGAAGATACGGCTACACTTATTAAAAGAAAATAATAAATTAATGTCTTACTTATGCTATTTTCTATGTGATTTATAAAAAATAAAAAGTTTTTCATTTTGTAAAATTATTTATCAAATTTTATAGAAAGCAATCTACTAAAACCTTCTACACCCATAGTCACACCGTAGAGAACATCACATTCATTCATAGTTTCTCGGTTGTGAGTTATGACTAAGAGTCTAGATTTTTCTGATAATCTGCCTAGCATCTTGCCATACTTTTTAGCATTTATCTCATCCAGTGCTGCGTCGGTCTCGTCCAAAACCATAAATGGTGGTGATATTATACTAGTCATAGCGAAGAGTAAGGCGATGGATGACAAGGTCCTCTCACCACCGCTTAACATGTTTATGTCATTTACTTTTTTACTTGGCAGGTTAATGGCTATGTCTACACCTTCAACCTCTTCTTCATTATTTTCTCCATCTTCATCTTCTGTATTTTTTACTTTTGTGACACTAAGTGAAGCACGTCCTCCTGGGAATACTTCATGAAAATAATTATTAAAAGCAAAATTAATTTTTTCTAAGCCTTTGTTAAAATCTGTCTTGATACTACTTTCTAATTCTAAAATAAGTTTATCCAGAGAAGTTTTAGCTTGTTCCAAATCTTGTATTTCTTTTGATAAGTGAGTGTCTCTGCCTTTCATCTCTTCATAGCTGTTACGTATATTTGTCGGGTCTAATATACCCAGCTCCTCTATTCTAATCTTTAGTCTTTCTACCAACCTCTCATTCTCATAGTGCTTATAATCTTCTGTTATCACGAAGGTTTTGTAATTAAGAACCTGACTACCCACGAATCTGTTAGCCTCTTCTAACTTTGTTGTAAAATCTTCATCTTTATTCTTAAGCATTTCTATATCTCTTTCAAAGCTTTGTCTATTGTTTTCTACTGACCCTAGGTCGCGTTCGAGATTATATTTTTCTTCGTATATTTTCCTAACACCATTAATCTTTTCTTGATTATATCTTGAGAACTCTAAGTCTATTTGTGTTAAGGCTTCACGATTTTCTAGTAAAATATTATCTAGCTTTTGTATGTCATTATTGATAGCCTCTAATCTATTCTCTATTTCCCCTTTGTTTAAGGCTCCAGAATGCCAAGAATCAGTAGCTAAGATTATATTTTGTATCTCATTTAAATGTGTCTTAGCTTCTTCTAGATTATTAGTATCTAGATTATTCTTTATATTATTTAATCTGAACTTTATGTCACTTTTAAAATCAATGAATATTTCTTTTTTTACTTCTATTATTTTTACTTCGCTATTTATTTTGTTAAGCAGATTATTCTTTTCATACATCAAAACTGACATCTCGCTTTGAACTTTGCTTCTGTTTTCACTTATAATATTTTTTCTATTTATTATGTCTAACTCAAAATTATTGTCAGTTTTAGCATCGCTCATTTCTTCTTCTTTTTTATTTAAAAAGTTTATCTTATTTTTAATCTCTGCTATCTTTTCATTAAAATTAGTATGTCCATTTAATTTATTTTTAAGATTATCTATAAACCTATCTTCATAGGCAAAGTATTTTATATAGGCTTCTGTTAATTTTGTGCGTTCGATTTCTACTTTACTTATCTTATCCATTTGTATTTCTAGATGTCGCAGCTCGGGACCTAGTTCACGACGCATAAAACTAACTACCTGCATATTTTCATCTACTTTTTTTAATTTTCTAGCACTTTCTTTTAGTCTGATATGGTGTATCTTAAGGCCTAATGCATCCTCTATCATTTCTTTTCTTTCTTTTTTGCTGGCAGTTAGTATTTTATCAGCCTCACCCTGAGATATTATAGTGTGAGTAGAAGCTCCAATACCAGCAAATGCAAGTAATGACTGCACGTCTTTTAATCTGACTTCACTGCCATTGATTTTGTATACGCTAGCCCCATCGGTAAAAACTTCACGACTGAGAAGTATCTCGTCATAAGCTAAAAACTTTGAGAGACCCTCATCATTTTGTACTGCATGTTTTTTATTAATTCCAGAATTATCTAAGCTAATACTCACACTCGCCCTAGATAAAGCAGATATACCCTCACCCCCCTTGAAAACTAAATCACCAAGACTTTTACTTCTAATACTTTTCATTGACTGCTCACCCATTACGAACCTGACAGACTCACCGATATTACTTTTACCACTACCATTCGGCCCTACTACTCCTGTCACATTACGAGACAGGTCTAATGTAGTTTTCTTTGCAAAACTTTTAAAACCATTTATAGTAATAGACTTTAATATCATGATTAGGAATATATTATGGGAAATATAAAAAGTATTTTCTTGTATATATTATAACATATAAAAAGAGAAATATTTACTTATATCTTCTATTTAACCTTAACTTATTCATGTCACGTAATACTCCAGTGTCTAAGTTAAAATTAACATCTTGCTTTTCTTGATTAGCTATTTTAGCTGCTTCTATAGCTTCTTTTAAAACCTGTTCATCAAAATCTTTTAGGTTTTCTGTATTCTCTACTAGTATAACCACCTTAGTTTGCCCTTTTATATTTTCAATATTTACCACCCCATTATAAGCAGAAAAAATCTCTCTGTTGCTTTCTTTATTATTTGTATCATCTAAAATATTTTCTTTTTCTATGATTATTTGCCCAGCAGATATAGTTGTCATGAGTGGTTCATGGCCACGAAGCACAGATATCTCACCCTCGTTAGTGCTGATTATTACTTTTTTGGCTTCGCCATTCCATAATTCTTTTTCTGGGTCTGCTAATATTACTTTTATCATACTTAGTATTTATTTTAAAAAATATTTATTATTTTGAAATATTTGATACAGCTAGAACTTCTGCGATACTTCCTTTTAGATAAAAATCTTGTTCTGGCACGTCATCGTATTTACCTTCTAATATCTCACCAAAAGATTTTATAGTATCTTCTAACTTTACATATGCTCCTGGCTTACCTGTGAACTGCTCCGCCACGAAGAATGGTTGTGATAAAAACTTTTGTATACGGCGAGCGCGAGATACTGTCTTTTTGTCTTCGTCTGAAAGCTCGTCCATACCAAGTATGGCGATGATGTCTTGTAAATCCTTGTAACGTTGTAGTATTTTCTGCACTCCGCGTGCCACATTGTAATGCTCAACGCCCACTGTTTGTGGTGTTAAGACTGTTGAGGTCGAATCCAATGGATCTACAGCTGGATATATTCCAAGCTCAGATAGTGGGCGAGACAGCACAACTGTTGAGTCTAAGTGAGAAAAAGTTGTCGCTGGTGCTGGGTCAGTTAGGTCGTCTGCTGGCACATATACGGCCTGCACTGATGTGATTGATCCATTTTTTGTACTCGTAATACGTTCTTGTAATTGACCCATCTCGGTTGCGAGTGTCGGCTGATAACCTACAGCTGATGGCATGCGACCGAGCAATGCTGAGATTTCTGATCCTGCTTGAGTAAAACGAAATATATTATCTACGAACATAAGCACGTCTTTGTTTTCTTCATCACGGAAATATTCTGCCATTGAAAGGGCTGACAATGCTACTCTTGCTCTTGCTCCTGGTGGCTCGTTCATCTGCCCAAAGACAAGTGTGGTCTTTTCTAAAACTTTACTTTCTTCCATCTCTCTATATAAATCATTACCTTCACGACTCCTCTCTCCAACACCCGCAAATATAGAATATCCACCGTGTTCAGCTGCTATGTTACGTATTAGCTCTTGGATAATTACTGTCTTACCTACTCCTGCTCCACCAAAAAGACCAATCTTACCTCCTTTTAAGAATGGACATATAAGGTCAATAACCTTGATACCAGTTTCTAATACTTCAGCCTTTGTGCTCTGGTCTTCGAATCTTGGTGCATCGCGATGTATACTGTATTTCTTTTTAGTTTTTACTGGACCTAGTCCGTCTATCGGGTTACCAACTACATCGAACATACGACCGAGAACTTCTGGGCCAACCGGAACTGATATGGCATGTCCTGTGTCGAAAACTTCTGTGCCACGAGCTAGACCATCAGTAGCACTCATAGAAATACATCTAACTTCACGCATTCCTATGTGTTGGGCTACTTCTAGAACTATCTCTTCTTTTGTTTCTACTCCATTTAAATTAGTAGTTTTTATAAGAGTAAGAGCATTACGCAGTGCTGGCAATTCACCTACGAATTCTACGTCTATTACTGGACCTATGATTTGAGTTATCTTACCGGTGCTCACTTTATTGTTTTTGTTGTCTATTTCTTGCATATGTAGTGTTTTAAATATTTTTATATTATAACATAAAAAGTGAGATTTTGAAAATAAAAAACCTCAAAACATTTTATTGTTTTGAGGTTACCTGTTATAGGATTTTACTAACGAACTGATGCCCAAGATATGCCACCCGGATCATTCATGGTGGCTACAGACTTCCAGCTTTGATGTCCACCTTTTCGTAATTCAGAAAGGTTATTACTAACTGCTTTAAAAATTTCTTTTGTCTTTGCTTCAACTTTCGTATCACTCTCTGCATCTTTTGATGTAGCGAGGACAGTTCGAGTCGTTAGCTGAACAACAGTTCCAGAAACATTTGGATAGTCAGCTTTTCCAACAGGACGCTTTCCTAAAAAGCCCACGGTTCGAATAACACCTTTTGAATCTTTCTCTTCACGAGTCATAAGGTCTGCCATTTTATCGAACTTATCAAATTCAACAAAATGTAAACCTGCTAAGCTCAATTTTTGTAGCCAAGGTTGAGGCTTAGCACCAGCCATAACAATCATGTCGACACTTCCCTCGGCGAGAGCTTTTGTAAGATCTCCTGTCGAGTTATAAGCAACGACATCAAAAGTCATACCTGTTTTCTTTTGTATTAACTCAAAAGTTGCTACTGCACCACCAGTTACACCGACACGAAGATTTTCTGTTTGAGAAAATCTTACAATCTCTGGCTTAGTCGCCAACATGTGCACGACACCTTCGAATAAAGCAACTACAGTTCGCGTATTTACTATACGATCGTCGTTACCTACATTTTTACGTACCCAGTAATCATCGCTGTTAACCAGTGCATACTGACATTTTCCATTATGGAGAAATGTCAGGTTATCACCGGCACCTGTTGTCGGCAGAACATTGAGATTCATACCCAGACTATTGATATCAGCAACTACTTTTTCAAAAGCTCCACCAACTGGACCACTACAAATAGTGAGGCCAGAAGATTTCACTTCTGCATTAGCAGCTACTTGTGATTGTGTTTGAGGTGTTACAGCTTGTGACTGCGCAGCCTCTTTTGCTTTTGCTACTGCTTGTTCAGCAGTAGCAAGTGGCGTCTGTGGCTGAGCTTGTTCTGTTGCCTGTGGCTTAGTCGCCCTCTCTGTGGTGAGCGCTGGAGTCTCTGTGGGTTTTTTATTACTCACATAGCCCCAAGCAAGCCACAGGACAGTACACGCAAGTGCAACTAGTAAAAACAAAGTCAGCTTATCACGAGGTGGTTTTGCTGCTTTCTCACTTTGCGTATTTTTCGCTAAAAGCTCATCAAATGAGTCTGACATAGTTTACTCCTTGGTTTTGGTTTCGGATTTTTGAACAGGGACATTAACATCTGAGGTATCAATAGAGATACTACCAAATCTCAATTCTTTTGTAGAATTAACTTCAGCAGCATCGACTTCCATTTTTGCAAAAATAGTGTCAAATTCTTTTTGAACAGTATCAAATGCAATCTCAACCAACATTTCATTAATTTTTGAATCACGATCAGTTGCATTCATAGACCGTATTGCATCATTCATGTCTAACTGAATCTCCCATTTGAAGCGAGCTTCATCTAATTTATTATGAAATGCAACCAAAGCAATTTTTGCAGTCGCCAATCGATCAAGTCTATCCTTGTACCAAGCATTTGCTTTTCCAAGCTCAGTCTCGATTTGACGAAAGTCAAAGTTTTTAGAAGTTGGCTCTAGTTTCTTGCGAGCAATTTTTGAATCAGTTGCTTTGAGTTTTGCACCAATTTTTTCAAGAGCTGATTTAAAAGTATTAAAACGTTCTCCACGATTTAGATACTCACTCTCAGCCTGTTCGATTGGGTTACGTTTTGCCATAGCTTTTAATCGAGCAATGTGATCAATCTCAATCTGACGTAGCTTTTCTTTTTCACGAAGAGACGCTTCTCTGCCTTGAGTAATAAGCTCAGACTTTGCCCTATTAATGATTAATGGTAATCTATACTCCCAAAAATACCATAGACCAACAGCTGCACCAAATGCGAGACTGCCAGCAATTAAAGCACCAACAATTTGCATCGCTACAAACCCTAGTGCAATAGTACCGAGAATCGCCAGTCCAAACTGCATCTTTTTAGAAAACTCTTTCTTTGTAATTAAAGTTCTTGTCATTTCGACAAAACTCTTTTCAACATTTTTTTCAGCTAATGCAAAAGCATTTTTAACTGAAAGTTCTGATGTTGACTTATTATTTAAATCGATAAGAGGCGTAAATCTTGATTGCAGATCCACTGACTGACTTACTGTATCTACTGTCTGTGCTTGTGTCATAATGACTCCTTTAAATTAAAAACAATGAACAAAAATTAGTTTTGACTACATATAAAAATGTTGTCAATACACAAAGAGTATACTAACATATTACAAGCACAGCTGTCAAGGTTTTATATGAAAAAATAAAACCCTAAACATTTCTGTTTAGGGTTAAAACTAAAACTCACATTTTCATCACTTGATTAATGAAAACTGAGTGCGACGATTCTCGCCTCTACACTCTTTGGCATGAGTATCACAGCTCGGTACTGGGTTTTCAGATCCATAACCGACCACTACTAAGTTAGCCTTATTGACTCCGATTGACTGCAGATAATCCGCAGCTGCTTGGGCTCGTTTTAAGGATAAAAGTTTATTACTGCCCTTGTCACCCACATTGTCGGTATTACCTTCAACGCGTATAGCGAAGCCCTGATTAGACAAGGCAATAGAACGATACTCGTCCGAGATTAAGCCTTTTGCATTTTCATCAAGCTTATAAGATCCGCTAGGAAAAGTAATAGCCAAACCTTTTGTACTGACCGCTGTTTTAGTGGCAGCATTAGAGATGTTAACCACTATCTCACCTTCAGCTTCATCGCTTGGACCTTTTACTTTCAAAGACTCGACCAAAGAAGGGTTGAAAAACTCTCTCCATGCTGGCATGCTTGGAATAATATCTGTATAGCCAAATTTTTGATACATTTTGGCTGTTTCAGTAAAAACTTCACCAGCATTTATTTTTGCACCCGTATCAATACCAAAGAATCTGCGATTATCACCTGTTGTATACAGACGAGCGAGACTAATTGAATACAAAGCCTGATCCAAAGTATAGTTATACTTTTTAGCAAAGATTTTTGCGGCAGTTTGTTTTGCATCAGGCGAAGTATTAATCTCTGCATTTGCATCTAACCAGCCACGAGCAATGTTATCAATCGCTTCTTTGTTTTTTGCATAATGATCCTTTTGTGCAAAGAATCCATCGAAAACAACATGTGTAGCCTCCTTTGTACTGAACAAAACTTTTGCTCCAGGTGAACCCTTTACTGCCTCTTCGTAATCCGGAGACCATGCGACGGCAGCATCGACTTCACCTGATGTAAATAACTTTGCAGCATCTTCACCACTTTCTACTTTGACTATTGTGACGTCACTTGGAGCCATGCCAGCCGAGAGTAAAGCTTTTAAGAAAAGCGTATGTGATGGAGAATTAGGTAGTAATGCGACTTTCTTTCCTTTCAAGTCTGGAATACTATTGATACCTCGGCGTGCAATCACTGCATCACCACCATTAGACCGGTCAACATTGAACAAATACTCGGGATGATGCCCTTCGCTTTTGAATTTTATTGCTTCCGAAGCAAATGAGTCGAGTGTTCCCCATACCATGTCACACTTGCCAGCTTTCCATGCATCTCGCGTTTCCGATTTTTTTTCAATGGAAACAAAACGAACATTGATGCCATATTTTTTCGTATATTCTGAGTCTATATTAGGCTCAAAACCACGATTGAAATACATACCGCCAACATATCCACCCCATGAATCGAGGCAGACGTTATAGACTTTTTTAGAGCCTGGTAACATACTGCTGACTTTTTCAGAGACAGTTGAGACTGTACTTTGATTTGAAGCGGTTGATGGGCTGTTTTGTTTTTGACTTGTTGTTTGTGACTTTTCTTGAGTATTTGTCTTGTTGCTCATAGAAAAATACGCAGCAACTACAGCTAGAAGAATGACAACTGAAATTATCAACCAAGTAGGAATACCTGGTTTTTTTGACTGAGCACCTAACTCGGCATCAGCGAGAGCGTCAAATGGATTGTCTGACATAATATAAACTCCTTTAAATTAAAAACAATGAACAAAAATTAGTTTTGACTACATGTAAAAATGTTGTCAATACACAAAGAGTATACTAACATTTATTATCTACTTTTGTCAATAGATAACATTGTCTTTTTGATTTTGAAAAAGAAAAAGCGGCGCCTTCGGCGCCGCCACTTTTTACCCTACTTCTTGTCTTATTTAAGGCGTTGTCTCCCTTGTAAATCCTCACACATTTTAACTACTGCTGCCAGCATACTTATCTGTTGGAATGAACTGTCTAGATTATGTGAGTTAATACTTCCTAGATCTGGAAAATCATCTGGACTCGCCCCAAGACAAGCGCAATTACCCGCAACTGTAAAGTGTGGCGTACCGCAATCACGTATATGAGCCTGAAAGCTACTGCCTGAATGGCTTAAAAATTCTCTTCTCTTTTTACTGTCTTTGTATAAAAACTTAACATAAAAAGAATTTGCAATTTTTCTAGCTTCTGGAAAATCATGTCTTTTATTTTCTGAAAATAATTTTATAGCATCTTCAAAAAAATGCACATCCATCGGATGTATAATGCCAATACCACTCTCATATCTAACTAAATTGAAAATATAAAACTGACTCTTGCCTTCAAAATAAAAATCATCTGAGAAAATTTTATTTTCATTTGGATCGCTCGACATGGTCAACTCTTCTATACCAATATTAAGTATATAAAAAAGTGAGGACAATCTACGCGAGATTTTCCCTGCATTTTCATGAGCCAAGGCATAAGGCGCATTAGTTGTGTCTGAATCTTCTTTTAAGAAAGGTAACTCTATTTTGATAGTAACTACATCCTTTAATAATTTATAATCAGAATCAGCAATGCCAAAAGCATTAGTAAAAGCTATCGATGTTGCAAGATGTTCTTTGTGTTTATCTTTTAGATAATCAAAATAAGCTTTTTTAATTTTGATTAAAAAACCAAAACGTCTTGTCTTAACTTGATACAAACATTTAATATCAAAACCTTCACTGAATCTCGGTATCATACATATCTCCTTTTCAAATTAGCACATATCATAATGTGTACCCCACAATACTAATATAATTTAAAATTAAATGC
>JAYSVC010000016.1:0-7389 GCA_043718735.1 bacterium
CCGTATGTCGCATCATTTTTAGAGATTACAATTATCCATTTTGTATTATTGTTTATAACTTCTATACTTCCTGGTTCGTGTCTAGCTTTTAATTTATCAAAATTCTCAACATTTTGACACTTGCCATTACTAATTTTTTCATAACACATAAAAACATCATCTATGTTAGTATTTGCTTTGTAGGTAAAATACAAAGTATTAACCGGATCTCTCTGTAAGTAAAAAGTTCCAGATGTAGAAGACAAGTTATTAAAGTTTTGCACATTATTAATGAACTGAGCCACATAAGACTTTTCTTCTGTTGTAGTTGCTATCACTACTGTCTTTACTGTTTTATTTTGAGCTATTGGAGTCTTTGCTAAAACTTTTTTTGTAACAACAGCACTCACTCCTTTAAAGGCTTTGTCAAAAGCCTCTTGTGACTTACAACTAACTCCCGCTATCGTGCCACGAGTATTAGGCCCTGCCCAACCCCTAACATCTACATCATGTCTCTTTTGCCACTCCTTAAGCGCAAACTCAGTATTTCTACCAAAAAATCCTGTAGGATACATCTCGAGGTATCCATTTTGCATTAAGAAGTTCTGAAGAGGAAGAACTTGAGAATCTCTTGAACCGAACTCCATAAACCTTGTAAGTATCAAACACCCTCCTAATATTTCAGAGTCTGGTATTACCCCATTTAAATTAATTACAAAATTATTTTGTGTACTTGTATTGCCAGTATTAGTATTTGCACTTAGTCCATCTTCACAAGAATCAAGCACAGCAGGATTAGGAGTATTCTCATCTAAAAAATTAGTATATAAGTCATATACCCCCCTCTTTTCTGCCGAGTCTATGCTGGCATTTTCTATCTGATATACAGAATCATCAAGAGCTGAGCCCAATATTCTACTGGATGCACAATTAGTGGATGCGACATCACGAACACTAAGACTGTAAGCATAGCTTTTGTTAGTAGGAGGATTTTTAAATATATATTGATATGATCTAGCTATTTGATTTAGAGAGCTTATCTGAGCTTGATTAAAAGTATACTTTGCCTGCAATGTATTTATAGTATTTACAACATTTTGAGGTATTTGTATTAGAGTGGTCTGTATCACTACTTGAGCAGATGAAAAATTAAAAACAGAAAGAAGGAAAAAAGAAATAGAGATGAGCTTTAAAATAGATTTATTCATATATCCAGTATAACCATTTTTTAGCGAAATTAGTAGGGGTACTCTCCCCAGTATTAGAAATATACTTTTTGTCTAAATAATTTTCTTCACCTTCTTTGATCTTAGTATTTTTAATTTCTTTATTTTTTATAATATTACTTATGTCAGTGCTGGTTCCACTGACTTTTAGTGTGCTTAGTTTTGGGTTTCTTTTGGGCATTAGTCCCTTAGATAATACTTTTAGTGGTAATTTTTTAGTATTAGTAGCATTAAATGCTTGATTAGTTGTGTCATCAGTCTTCGGGTTTTGAGTTATAGTATTTAAAATATTTTTATTTTCATACTTTGTTATAAGTGTATTATAAGCACTCATTAATTTTACATTAGTTAATTTTGAAAAGCCCATAACCCTACCATCTACTTTTACTTTTGAATTAGCTTCTATTATAAACATACGAGACAGCTGATAAAAACCTTGATCACTAGCAATTACGAATCTGCCTATATTTAATTCTACATCTCCTTTATTAAAAATCTCAACGTAATTATCCGTTACTTCACTTATTTCTATATTTGGATTTTCAACTTTTACAATTATCCTGTCTACTCCATAAGAATTAGAGACTTCACTCTCGATAAATGCGTTGTAGACTCCTACATTTTGATATCTGTGTCTCGTACTAGTACCTATACCTTCTGAACCATCACCAAATGACCAGTAAACATTTGCTATTACTAGGTTATTCCTGCTATCTATATTTTTTACAAAGAACTCTGTCTCCGCTCCAACCACTGTATCTATCTCTCTTGCTGTTAAAAGTTTTAAATCACCAAGCGTATACCTATTATTACCGCTACCAGTATAAGTTATATAATTATTTGCGATAACATTCGAAGATGAAGTATTCGTTGAGCTTGTAGTTGTAGAGTTAGTAGTGCTGGAATTATTATTTGTTCCAGAGTTGGTATTGCTATTTATAACTATTTCCAGAGTGGAAGATGCTGATGGTGACTCTTTATAGACTTTCCATAGATTATCAATATAATTAAGAGTACCTCCTGTATTATTAGCGTCTGCTTGTGATATGTAAATTACGCTAGAAACACTGGAGAGGGTCGATGTTTTTAATGTTAATTCTTCTCCGCTATTAATTAATGAAAAGCTGGAATCAAATAATTTACCAGAAAATCCAACATGATTACTGAGGAATGTAGATGGATTATCTACAATAATCGCATATTCTCCGACTGATAAAGCATTACCATTTGGATTAATATATAGAGAACTAGCTGATATGCCATGATTGGTATTTGATTCGAATAATTTATAATTAGTTAAGTCTATACTGCTGGTAGTATTATTAAAAATCTCTATCCATTCATTACCTGTGTCGCTACCTGCTGGGTCATACATGATTTCGGAAATTTGTTGTGAGTGACAAAATGGGATAAGTATAAAGAAGAAACTTAGGATTATTTTTCTAATATTTTTTACGCTTTTTATGACTTGCATAGCTTTATTTTTATTTTACTTTTTATATAATTCTCAAATCTTAATCCTCACTATTTAAGATTTTTTCTAAGTCTTCTTTTCTTACACCCATATTTCTCATGGATTCATTTTGTATTTTTTTCACTTCTGGTATTTCTTTTTTATATTCTGATTTGTATTCTGGTTTATTTTCTGACTTTAATGTTGTGTGTATTTCTTTTTGAGAATTATCTTCAGTTTTTATATTTATATTCATGGCCGAAGACAAAGCATTACGTAGTGCCAGGTTAGGCTTTGGCTTAAGATCTCTCCTCTCTTCAAAACTATTCCCTTCTTTTTTAATAAAATTATTTTCCTTTTTTGTTTCTAGATTTGTAATCTCTGGTTTTTTGTACTCTATCTTTTTTTCTTCTGGCTTTAGATATTCTAGAACTTTCTCACTTTCAATGACTCTCGTTTCTGTTTTAGATTCTATTTTTGTCTCTAATTTTTCTTTTGTTTTTTCTATTTCTTTTTCTGAGTCTATGTCTTTTTTTAATTTAAGAGTATATTCTGCTTTTTTATATTCTGGCCTTGGCTCTACAACTAGTCTCGTATCTACAAAAACTTCTTTTTTAAAATTATTTTCTTTTTTAAAGCTGTCATCTTTTTTAAAGCTAAACCTTTCTTCTAAACTACTTGGTTTATTGGAAAGTATATCTCTCTTCACTACTGGCTGATACCAATCTGCAACCTCCTTTTCTACTACTGATTTTTCTTTTGCGTACTGGGCGCGACTGCTGGCCACCATGGCTGGCACATAATCTATGTTATCATCAGCAATTGGGGGCATGGTTCTAGCTGAAAATGGTTGAGATCCTACGCCATCAATTGAGAGTCTTAGGTATATCTGTCTAGCACCTAGATTAACTATGTCATCAGCTGTGAACTTTGGAGCAAATTCTTTTTCTAATTGTTCAGCATCAGTGGCCCCTACCCTAAATGATATCATTGACCCCACATTACCAAAAACTGCAGCCTTCACATTGTCAGTTAACTGCTCGACATATTGATGAGCTATAGTTAGGCCAAGGTTATACTTTCTTGCTTGAGAGAGTATCTGTGCAAAGCTATCATTTACAAAGTTCTGAAACTCATCTACATAAAAATAAAATGGAGCCGCTTGTTGCAACTTATCATAACTAAGATTAGCCCTGCTCATAGCCGCTAAATATATTTTTGTGATTAATAATGACCCTATAAGGTTCACATTTTCACTACCAGTTAACCCGATAGAAAAGTTACAAATCAATATTTTTTTATTATCCATAATCTCACGCAGGTCAAAAGATGAGTGTGCTTGGCCCACAATATTTCTTATCATTGGTGTCATTATAAATTGACCTATTTTATTTTGTATTGCAGCACTCGCCTCTTTTACATACTTATCTTCATACTTTGCGAATTCATCATTCCAAAAAGATAATACTGCTGGATCTTTTACATTTGCTACTATTTTTTTTCTATAATCTTTGTCAGCGAATATTCTATTTATTCCGAGCAGACTCTCTCCTTCATTTTCTAAAAGTGAAAGCACCGCGTTATTTAAAAGATAAACCATACGCCCAGAAAAAACATCTTCACCAAAAACTTTTTTAAATGTATCCATAAGTCCGCTAGAAACCAAGTGTCTTTTATCTTCTTCTACGTGTTCTAAAATATTGAGGCTCATGGGATACTTTGTATCAAATGGTGCAAAGTATATAACATCATTAACACGATGCTCTGGGACGTATTTTAAAAGCTTTTCAGCAGTGGTACCATGCGGGTCAACAAAACAAAGACCGTTACCATTTTGTATATCTTGTATAGCCAGATTCTCAAGCATGGTTGACTTACCCATACCAGTCTTACCTATTACATACATATGCCTTGTCCTGTCATCAGCTTTTATTCCAAATCTTTCTTCTTTACCACGAAAATCAGTTACTCCAAAATAAGTAACTGGATTTTTATTCTCTTCTGCTAGCTCTGTATGACTACTCATGCTATATATTATAGCACGTCTGATTTTTTCTTTTTAGAAATATCCACTGTTGCAAGCAGTATTACTATAGAAAAAACTATATACATCACTTCTTTTAATGTATTTCCTATGTATATCCATGGACTAAGCATGATTATGGTTGCTAATATTCTAATTAAGTTTTTATTCATATATTTTTACTATTTTTTTTGAATCTATGTGTATTATAGCAGAAAAACACATTAAGTTAAAATGTGTTTACATTAGTAAAACGCCTATAATCTCTCGCATATCTATATTATCTGCTTTTAGTTGTGCTGGTAGAAAAGAAGTTTTTGTCATTCCTGGTATTGTGTTTATTTCTAATACATATAAATTATTATTTTTATCTAAAATTATATCTGTCCTAGAAATATCTTTACACTGTAGAGCTTGGTGACACTTTATAGCCAGTTTTTGAATACTTTCCGTTAAATCTTGAGGTATGTTTGCTGGGGTTATTTCTTCACAGCTACCATTTATATATTTTGCTTCGTAATTAAAAGTTTTTGTTTTGGTTAAAATTATTTCTGTTGGTTTCAATGCTTTAACAACTTTATCATCCTTTAAATCTTTAATTTCTATGACTCCACAAGTGAACTCTCTTCCTTCTATACACTCTTGCACCATCATTTCTTTATGGTTCTTGAAAATATTTTCTAACTCGCTAATTACGTTTTCTTCATTTTCAAATTTAAATAAATCAATGCTAGATCCTTCATCTATTGGCTTTATTATAACTGGGAATATGAAATTTTTTAAGATATTTTCTATTTCTAAAAGATTTTTACTATTTATAATTTCTGTTTTCGGTATCAAAATACTATTCTCTGTGAATATTTTATTAGCCAAAATCTTGTTTATTGCATTATAGCTTGTAACGCTTCCAGAACCTACAAAATCAATATTACTTTCCTCTAATTTTTTTTGTAAATCACCACCTTCACCATAAACACCATGAAAAACTGG
Source organism: bacterium (assembly GCA_043718735.1). Classification (GTDB taxonomy): domain Bacteria; phylum Patescibacteriota; class Minisyncoccia; order Phycocordibacterales; family UBA5272; genus JAUPVO01. The sequence continues at coordinate 5,672 of JAYSVC010000016.1, forward strand.
AAAGATTTTTTCTATTTTATTTTCTTTTATAAAATTAAATATTTCTAATTCTGAATACTTATTATTAAAATCAAAAACTAGATCTTCTATTTTTTTTACAAAGAAAATTAAATCTTTATCTACAAAAATTTCGAACACTTCAAAAGTGTCTCTATCTATATTTTCTAAAATATTTTTCGCAGAATTAATAGATACTTCATGTTCTTTTCCTGGTCCACCATACATTATAGCTACTTTTTTCATGTTATTTTATTGGAATTATTTTTATGAATTCTTGTTCTATTATTATTTTATGCTGCTCATCTTCTGAAAGATTAGAGTCAGGATTAATGCAAGTAGAGTTTCTGCATATTTCTGGTCTGTTATCATAATCTAAACACTCACCATTTTCTTTGTTTAAGTTTTTACAATCAAAAGTTAAAACTTTAGAAGTGTCTGGCTGAGTTTTTGAAACAAAAACTTCATCTCTCCTTTTCCATAAATCAATACCATCTTTATCTTTTGGTAATTGCATTCCATTTACTACTTTATTAGCATCTAATTTTACAGGATCACAACACCAACTGCAATTTTTGTCTATACATGGGCCGTGATTATTAAAACTATTCATACTTACATTATAGCAGAAAAACACATTAAGTTAAAATGTGTTTTTTATTTTTATTTTGTCTTAATTTAACTCATAACCCAAATTACTTCTCATCCAAAATCTTGTTTTCAAATAGTATTTTTCTAAGTGCTTATTTTTAGAGACTAAACTATTCAAATAATTGTCTATTCTTGGTGATTCTAAAGAAATTAAAATAAAGCCAATAAAAATCAATGGCCAACCTGGTAAAATAGGTAAAGCAATACCAAGCACTCCAATTACAATGGCCAACACTCCAAAAAAAGCTAATGTTATCTGTATTGTAATCTGTTTTACTTTCTTCATATAACTTATAACACACAAGAACAAGATGTGTGACAAAAGTAATAATAAAGTGAAAATTAGAAACAAAAAAACTATGTATTGCTACATAGTTTAATTATTGAGCCATTTATATCTTGCGATTTAAATACTCTGTTCTCCCGTAAAGCTACTTTTGCGCACTTAAGCACTATCATCGCTCACTTAGGGCTTGACGACTCTGTTCGGAATGGGAAAAGGTATTACCCCTAAGGCGAAACAGGAGAACAGAATATTCAAATGTTTTATAGATTATTTACATAATTTATAAAAATTTAAATGCTGGGTTCGTTTTATTTCAATTCAATCTTTTATCACAAAGTTGCTATATTATAGCTCGTACATAAATAAACTTGTACTTTAAAACAAAAAACAAAGTTAACATAATTATAAATTAATATAATTTTGTAATATACACGGTTCCTAATAGGACTTCGCGTAATTAGTAAGCCTCGACTCAACGCATTACTGCGCTTACATCTAGCTCCTATCAACGTAATAATCTCTTACGACGCTCAACGATTGCTAATCTTGAGGGTAGCTTCCTTCTTAGATGCTTTCAGAAGTTATCTAGTCCCGACATAGCTACTGGGCGATCCGGCTGGCGCCAGAGCCCATACACCAGAGGTCAGTTCACCCCGGTCCTCTCGTACTAGGGGCAAGTCCTCTCAACAATCGAACGCCTGCAGAAGATAGGAAACCAACCTGTCTCACGCACTCATGTTTTATATCATATATTGATTTCCAATCTATATGAACCTCTATTTCT
>JAYSVC010000017.1:0-19778 GCA_043718735.1 bacterium
ACGCGCGACCTCTTTTGTTTGCTACCCCTATAAGCCGAATTCTGTTTTACATTTTACAATGTATAGATAAACATCTTTCTTGTTTTTATGTTACCATAAAAATCTTTGCGACGACTCTCTTATATATTATAAAAATATTATAGAGCACGGTCTTGCACACGAGTAAGCATTTAGCCGTTTCAGCCTAAATAAATAGGATCGTTTCTGTTCGCAGCTCGAGTATTACTACTGATGGGTGTTACCCACTACCCTCGCCCACAATAAGTGATGCTGTGTGTTCGGACTTTCCTCACTGATTTACAAAAGTAAATACGCGCGTTTATCCAAAGTAGCAAATATAATATAACACACAAAATAAAAACTAGCAACACTAGCTAATAAAATTATTCTAAATAATATATTTGCATGTGTATAGTAATAATTTTTATTCTTATTTTTAATATATAATATGTTTAAGAGTAAATAAAAATATAAAATAAATATAAATTATAGTATGCAAAAAGAAAATCTAGATTTTTTAGGAATAGGTGACACAGTGGTAGACGCTTTTATAAAGCTGGTAGATGCTCACTTAGAAGAAGCTGATCATATAAAATATCAAGAGCAACAGCTGTGTATGCCTTTTGCATCAAAAGTTCCGTATGAATCAGTAACTGTAATACCTGCGGTAGGTAACAGTGCTAATGCTACAGTGTCTGCAGCTCGTCTTGGTTTAAAATCTGGGCTCTTAACTTTTTTAGGTAACGATGTGAATGGTCGTGAATGTAAGTTTCAATTAGAAAGTGAAAATATTTCTACAGATTACCTTATAATGGAAAATGGGAAGTTCACCAATTACCACTATGTCTTGTGGTTCAAGGACGAGCGCACCATACTAATAAAGCATGAGACATTTAAAACATATTTACCAGAAATAGGAAAACCAAAATGGATATACCTATCTTCTCTTGGTGAGCATGCCAAGGACTTACATTTTGAATTAGCGGCCTACTTAGAAAAAAATCCAGAAGTAAAATTAGCTTTTCAACCTGGAACTTTTCAAATCAAAATGGGTAAAGATTTATTAAAAGATATATACAAGCATACAGAGTTCTTTTGTTGTAATGTAGAAGAAGCACAAAAAATACTAGGTGAGTCAACTCGCGACCTAAACACCCTGTTAACAAAGATGCAAGAATTAGGCCCTAAAATAATCACTATCACTGATGGTAAAATGGGCTCATATATGCGTAATGCTGGGCAAAATTATTTTATGCCAGCCTATCCAGACGCTAACCCTCCACTTGAACGCACGGGCGCAGGTGACGCTTTTTCTAGCACGTTCACAGCTTGCCTCGCTCTTGGTATTAGCCCAGAAGATGCAATACGCCATGCCCCGATAAACTCTATGAATGTAGTGCAATTTGTCGGTGCTCAAAAAGGCTTGCTTTCAATAAAAGAAATACAAGGATACTTAGGTAATGCCCCTGAATCTTATTCATTACTTAAGATTTAAAAATATTAATTTAATTAATTATTTTTCCATTTATAATTATAATCTTTTCTACATTTCCACTACTCTCTTCTAATGTTATTAGTAATTGAGTACTGCTTATCTTTTCCATGGTGAGTGATTTATTTTCACCGTCAGCAAAACAATCTAACTCACGACCTTGATTACTTAGTTTTATTTCTTTTATATATTTTCCACCATTAATATCCAGATACTGCAAAGTTATATTGTGTTTTAAAAATAACTCATCCACATTTATATTAATCAAATACAAATCTATATACCCATTTGGCTTACTTATGATTTCTGTTATGTCTTTTACTTCATAAATCTCTTTCGTTTTATTAATTTCTTCTATTTCAGAATCCATTCTTTTTGTATTTTTTTCTAACTCTAGGGTCATCTCATAATCATCTCTGATTTTCTTTTCGTAAGCTTCTCTTTTGTGGTCTTCAATACTATTTTCTGTAATAATTTCTTTTTCTGCAACATTGAGATCCTTGTCTTCAAACCAAAAACTACTATTTAATATTTTTTTAAATATATTATTTTCTAAAAAGTTTTTTCTAATATTTGACATATATTTTAAATTAATTACTAATTACTATGCAGTAACTCTAGACCTGCTTTTATTATTGCTTCTTCGTCTATTTCATACTCTTTGTATAACTCAGTGACTGTTCCTGATTGACCAAATCTATTTTTAACTCCCATTATTTTCATTTTTGTAGGATGATTTTCAGAAAGTATTTCAGAAATAGCTGAACCGAGGCCTCCTGTTATCTGATGTTCTTCTAATGTAATTATTTTTTTGTTATTTATTGCGAATCTTACAATCTGATCTTTGTCTATATTTTTTATAGTGTGTATATTTAAAATACTAACTGATATGTTGTGAGCATGTTCTAAGCTTTGCACTGCTTTTATGGCTTCGTATATTATAGGCCCTGTTGCTATTATTCCAAGCTTGTTATGACTTGTGATTTTGCTAACATAAATAACTTCTCCTATCCCAGATTTTGGTTTATAGTTATCTTCAAAAAGTATTGGAGATTTTTCACGGGCGAGCCTTATATAAACTGGTCCCTCTATTTGAAAAGCAAGTCTAGTTAACTGAAAAGCTTCTACATAATCTGCTGGAGAAAATATTGTAATGTTAGGTATCGCTCTCATAATTGCAATGTCTTCAAGAGCCTGATGTGTTCCTCCATCTGGACCGACAGACAGACCAGCATGAGCACCAACTATTATTACTTTTCTATTATTGTAACAGATGGTCGTCCTTATCTGTTCCCAGTTTCTACCTGGATTAAAAGCAGCGTAACTGGCAATCACTGGCACCTTACCCATAGCACTCATACCACTAGCAACTGCCGCCATATTTTGCTCAGCGACACCCATTTGGAAAAATCTATTTGGAAAAGCATTCCTGAACTTATGCATTTGTACACTCTCAGTCAGGTCAGCACACAAGGCGACAATGTTTTCATTTTCTTTTCCGAGCTCCAACAACGCATCACCAAAACCTTCACGAGTAGCCTTCATCTCAGCATCTTCCTTTCCTATTAAACTTATTAGATTCTTTTTTAACATATTGATATTTTATTCTAATTATTATTTAACCTTCCATACAACGTTCTCATACTTTCTATCGCTTCATCTGCTTCTTTTTGATTAGGTGCTTTTCCATGCCACTTGTAATCACCCTCTATACTCAGGAATCCTTTTCCTGGTATTGTATTTGCGACTATTACTGTAGCTTTTCCATTTTCTAAAAAACTATTATTCTTAGCAATAGAAAATGCTTCACATATTTGCCTCATGCTGTTTCCATCTATTTCTATTACATTTAAGTTAAACTTATCCAGCTTATGGGTTAAGGGCTCGAGTGGCATCACCTCTTCTGTCCTACCATCTATTTGTATGTTGTTTCTATCTATAACTATTACGACATTACTTAGCTTTTCTTTTCCTAATAACAATAACGCCTCCCAGACATTACCCTCATTCATCTCACCGTCACCCATTAGACAGTAGAATATTTTATTACTGTAGCCATTACTTGTAATATCTTTTCTGTTGGTATTTTTATTTAGTCTGTCTATAAGCGCCATACCAACAATCTGTGACAATCCAGATCCGAGTGGACCACTACTGTTTTCAAGGCTTGGCAAAAACTCACGATGAGGATGTCCCTGTAATATGCTTCCAAATTTTCTAAGTGTTAATAATTCGTTGATTTGAAAATATCCACTATGCGCCATGGCTGCGTATAACACAGGACATATGTGACCGTTAGAAAGCACTAGTCTGTCACGGTGAGCCCAAGATGGATTAGTTGGATCGTGTTTTAATACTTTAAAGTATAATGCAGCAAAAATATCTGCCATACCGAGTGGTCCCGCCGTGTGTCCACTCTTTGCATGGACTAACATGTTAATGATGCTCTCACGCAGTTCTATGGCGTGCAGTTCTAGTTTTTTTATTTCGATGTCAGTCGTATTCATATTAACATTATACTTTAATATAAATAAAAACACACTCTTTTTACAGAGTGTTTTTGTGGATAGTAACAAAATATTCTTTTTTTATTTCTTCTTGTCTTCTATCTGGTCTATAAAAAACTTTCTGTTAATTTTTTCAAATTGTTTACCCTGTTTTTTATTTCTTCTTCTGCTACTGGTGCGTACATGCGGGCGATATTTTCTGGGGACACAAAATCGAAAGTCGTAACTTGATTTATATTATTAATGCTTGGTGACTGGTTAAGATTTTGCATTTCTGTGTGTTATTTTTGTTGAAACTTTTTATGAAAACTGAGAAGAAACTTTTTTAATACTCTAATTATACTCCCCACAGAAAATAAATACAATCTTTTAAAAAAACTATTTTTGTGTTATAATCTTTTTATTCACAAAGTCTTTGTAATTTACTAGACTTACTAGTATTTTATAACTTTTGTGAGTATTACCTGATCGTCTAATGGTAGGACAGCAGCCTTTGAAGCTGTTAATCTTGGTTCGATCCCAAGCCAGGTAGCCACCTCGTGCTAGCTCAAAGAGAACTAACTCATGGATAAAAGAATAATAGAAAATAAAAACATAATCTAGATGTAAATCACCATGAAAAACAACAACTTGGATACAGAAGTAAAATAGACAAAAAGACACTAGACTACGTACTCTTTGATCCTGTATATTTTACTCCTCAAATAGTTATTGAACTTGATGATTCTTCTCATGAATTACCCGAAAGAAAAGAAAGAGACCTCTTTGTTGATAAGGTATTAGAACAAGTTAAAATACCCATACAGCACGTGTAAAAACCACTTATTTGTTTCTTGCATTTTATTTTTGTTAGTGTATAATGTAAATAAATCAATACGAAGAAGCAAGCGAACGGTGTTAGTGCCTAAGTTCGCTTTTTCATTTTCTCAAACCTATACCCTATTTTCTTTTTAACGTCTAAAGTATTTAAAATATCATAATATCTTACAGTAAGAGATTTATACAAAGAAGAAGCAAATTTCATATTTGGAAACAAAATCTTTTCAAAAATATCTTTCTTAATAAGATAATCTACTAACTTTTTATAATCACCATCACCTGAGACTAAAACAATTTTATCAAACTCTTCTTTTTCTATTATTTTTTTCATTATCTCAAAAACTATGTCAGTGTCTACGTTTCCTTTCTTTTTTCCGAGTTGATTACTGTTGTGTTCTTTAAATAAAACTATAAACCCTGCTTCTTGTAAGCTTAGATATAATTCATTTTGTTCGTCACTTAAATATCCTAAAAAATAATAAGCATTACTCACCTTGTATTTATCTTTTAAATATATTTTAAATTTCTTAAGATCCACTTTCCAATCGTCTTCTAATGTGCCGAGATGTAAATTTTGACCATCTATGAATGCATAGTTATTTTTCATTTTAATATTATATCACAAAAGAGACAGAAGAAAGTGTGAGTAGAAATTATGTAGTTGAGGAGTAAACCCTAACTACACAATAAAAAAAACAAGTACATACTTTACTCATTATGAGCATCATATATACTTGGTTGTGTTACTGTAAAAACATTTTACAGTCTCGGGCTGCTCCAAAGGATAAGCCTGATATTTTTAAATCTCTATTAATTTTTGAAAGGATAAATCTTGCATATTCTTTTCCATAACCTACCGAACCTTTTTCTTGTAAAGAAAAAAAATCAGAATAAACAGGTTCTAGCCAAGAAATACACATACTGACATAGGCATGCTTATCCTTTTTCCCTACAACTTTTAACGATTGAGGAGTTATAGACGTAACATCTTTATAAGATGTGCAGACCTTGACTGAATCAAACTCGGACAACCTATCTAGGCAAGTAACAAAAATATTGTCTACTGATATTTTACCAATATCCTTAAGACAAATATCATAAGCAAGGCTAATCATTGGAGCATCAAAATGTCCGACACGAAAATCTCCTTGCCACTGACCGAACTGATTGTGATACTCCTTAACTTTTTTGCTTAATCCTTTGTCATAAGTTGGCATCGGTCCTGCACCATGTCTCACACTGTATGCACGAATGACTCCTGTCACTTCCCAGCTAATACATGCCTCTTCACACATTTCTACCGCATTGACTGGTGTTGTTTTTGATCTTGTAACGTACGGATAAAATCCATACTCCTGGTCGAGCAATACACCCTGTGCCCCTTCAAATATTGGAAACTTTGCTGATTTTAAAATATGCAAAGCCTCATCATGAGAGACAACGTTTATCATCTTTGAAATTTTGTGATAAGCATTAGCTACTGCTTCGCTGTAATCAGCCTGACTTAGGGTTATAAGATCCAAATCTGAATCAGTAGTAATATCATCAATACTTAACAAAGTTTTTGCTATCTCTAATTTTGCTTTACGTATTGTCTCCAATTTTTTAAAAGTTTTTTCCTCACTTTCTAAATCAGAAACGTATAAAACCAAATCAGGATTTTCTTCTTTGTCATTTTGTGCCTCACCAATACCAAGGCCACAACTGCCATGTTTACTTCTTCCTCTCACAGTCTCGCGAATACGATTCATTGCCTGATGAAAAATAGTAGTAATGACACAGCTAGATTCTAAATAAAAAAGCTTCTCAGGATTTTTTACACCCTTTGTAGAAAGGTTTTTTACCTCTTCCAAAAACATGAGCGGATCAAACAAACAATAAGAAGAATATAAAGTTCTTGCACCTGCAAAAGTACCAGAACCAAACTGTCTGAATGTATGATGAATACCATCAACGATAACATTGTGTGCAGCTTGAGCGCCACCGTTAAACCTTATAACCAGATCAGATTCATCTTCTGCTGCAAGAAAATCCACAACAGACCCCTTACAAGCATCACCAAAACCTAGATCAATAATAATTTTTCCTTTAGACATTTCCATCTCCTAATGGTTAGAAAAATGGGGCAAGTAAGGAAAACTTACCTGCCCCCACTTTAATCAAAAAAATGACTAAAGTTTTTTACTTACAAAGTCTCTACAACCTTACCTGTTGGTTTAGGCAAAGAAGCAGAGCCTGTTTTTACTACTGTTGTTTTACCTGCATACGCAGCGAGTGCTGTACTTGCAGATACTCCGGCAGCTTTGCCTCCTATCGAAACAATGTCTTCTACGACATCTTCAAAGTCAACACCTTCACACATACCAACAAGACCAGCAATGATATTAGACAAGTCAGACAAGTCATCAACCACCACAAAGTTTTCGCCGAGATGCCCTTTCCAGAAATCAATAACAAATGGATCTTCACCGTGACTCGCTGTTTTTGGCAGAATGTAAAAAAAGTTAAACTTTTTCTGAACAGCTTTTAATATGTCTTCGAACCTTACGTCTTGCTCTACGTCGTCACTAATAACATCTTTGATCACCGATTTTTTTAGAAGTGGATATGGGCGCTCATCAGCACAGAGGAAGAGATACCCCTTCTTACCATGCTTATTGCAGTCCAGGTCTGTGTAGTTAGCCATGTAATACATCATGAGGTCGTAACTTTCATGAGAATTCAATGACCCTGTACCTCCACCGCCACGACCTTCCATGAAGATTTTTTGTAACCAATCCAGAACCCTAGCATCAGCTTCAAATTGCCCTACTTGAAGTGGAGCATTGTCACCATGAGCATCACCGACAGCACCGAAGAGAATATGTGGGTTCGCCACATAACCCTTTTCCTTGATTAGGGCATATAGCCTTGGTAAGTTGTCGGCTGCAACCACTGGCTGATTTTGCATCGAACCCGTAACATCGACATACACAGCGATAGGAATAGGATTTGGACTATCAGCCGAAGCCAATGATTCACGAATCTTCTTCCCTGCTGCATTTTTCTTTGCCGGGTCCATGCTGTCATGCACTGTAGATGCGGTAGCGCTGTAGGCAAAACCGCTACTGCTTGGATTTGCTGCTTTTGAAGCAGCACGTAAAGAACTCAGATCAACTGAGCTTGTAACACCACCACCCATAATAATACTCCTAGTTAGGTAAAACAAATTCATGATATTTTGGAGGTCCGAAAACACTCTTTAATACCAACCCAAAACGGTCTCGCTGATGTATCGCTACACTGTCACGAAGCCGACTATCCAAAATAAGACGAGCATTTAAAAAATGCTTTATCTCATTTGGAATACTTTTTGGTAATGTTTTTTTACGAACATCACCACCGAGAAGTGTCCACACAGTTGTTGCTGCCATATATAGGTCAGTAGACAAATAGGCCCTTCTCTTATCCTTATCACCTATAACCTCAAGAGGATACAGTGACATGTAGTCATCACAAGCATACATAATCTTTTGATTATCTTTTACACTACTGGTCCAACCAGTCAGTACAATGCGATGTCTCTCTGGATGAACCAGCATGTTATGTGGATGAGTTCCACCATGAACAATATCACACAAGCCAGAAGCACTGAGCGACTCTAATATGCGATTATATATCCAGACAACATGTTTTGTATCTATGTTTTTTCCAGCATTAATAAATCTTTTTAAGATATCTGATAGTGATATATACCCTTCTAGATATTCAAAAACATTTACAGCCAATCTGTCTCCACTAATGTTAACAAAAAAACTGTCCAAAATAACTGGGAAAAATCTTCCTTCTTTTGGATATACTGGGAAAAATCTAGTCATCTCTTTTATGTGCAATGATTCATTTTCAAGAAAATCATTACAAGCAGGAGAAGATGAAACTTTTACTACAACTTTCTTACCAGCTGTATCTAATCCAAAATACACATTACAAACCTTGCCTTCACTGTGAAGAACAAGATCTTTATATGTATCCTTTTTTGATTTCACAAAAAAAGTATTTGTGTCTGATATTTGTGTCGTAAAAAAGCTTTGTATGATTTTAGTTTTTTTACCGAAAACATTGTCAGCGATTAACTCTTCAGCCAAAGACCAAGCATTTTGAAGTTTTTGAAAAACTTCATTTGCATATTCTTTTTTGTTTGATGGAGCAAAATCTTCATGACATACTTTTCTTAATTTTCGAAACACCACTTTTGCAGTGTCTCCTGACTGAGTAAAAATATCTTCTGGATAAATCGCTTTTGAGATAATCTCGCAAGCAACTTCAAAGCTCGGTGAAAACATTTTATTTTCCTTTCAATATTAATTGACAATGAACATTCTGATCTCTCTACAAAATACTTTTATTAAAAAATAAAATATTTTATAGAGAGAATAAGAACCCTAAACACATATCACACTTTATAAAAGTAGTATTACATGCTTAGGAATTATGAATTTATATTTCAAAACTCATTTATTTTAAGGAGAAGGTTATGGGTAATCAGCGATTCTCATGATATCAGCTTTTGTGAGCACATACTTAACGAGACCTGCACTGGCCCTTGCTCTAGAATCTGCAAAGACAGAGACATAGATGATTTGACCATCTTTAAATACAGTTTCCAAGAGAGAATTCTCGAACTGCTCCATAGTACATCCATCGATAGTCTCATGGTCACCATCTTTATTTAGAATGAGTGCCGGTAGACCTTTGTGACTCTTTTTACCAGGATCTGTAATTGGATCTTTTTGAATATCTGTAGGAACATCATCAATTACCATCCACAAATCCTTGAGGGCCATACCCAAAGTATCGCGAGTATGCATACGCAAAATACCACCAACACCAATAATAAGATTCTCAGCCGAGTACCCCATAGATAGCATTCGCAATACCGTGCGAACATAACGTTGCAAGAACATACCATCACCGTAAATCAGGCCAACTTTTTCATTAAGAACTTTATAGCCTTTTTTGTTAACAGTATGTCCAAAACCTTCATCGAGTAACTGCAATACACCCTTCCATTCTTTCGAGCCGACAGGTGCATTAGGGTCACCACAAATAATGTCTTCAGGATTGCCACTATCTGGACGAAAAACTGTTTTACCTTCTCTTGTTAAGATAAGATCTTTTACTTCACCAGCAATATCTGTAACAAAGTCAAAAACATTTTTTGTATCTGAGACCAAACTAGTTACACCAATGTAAGTTGTAAGCATGTTTGTAATATAGTCTAGTTCACCTTTTTTATCCAAGCCATAGGAACAAGCCACAGCATGTTCAGATGCTGGTGGTGAAGCCATAATATCTGACTCACGTTTTGCTCCAAGCATACGAATTACGTATTCACGAGCTGGTACGCTGTCACTACCTTTTGAAAGCAATAACTGAGCCGCGCTCGTAACTACTGCACCCTCTTCTGTGCCAGTAGACCGGTAACCAAAGTCATGAATAATATATTCACGCAACCAATCTTTTTCTGCATCTACAGAGAGATTGAAAAAATAATCAACTGTCTGACGATAAGCGAAGACACATGATGACACACAGATAGATTCCCATACTTTTAATATGAGGCTCTCAAAAAAACCAACACACCAAGCAAAATCTTTGTGGGTATTAGTAATAGTAGCAATCATATTTTTTGATTTCATTACTGTGCCCTCAGGCAAAGCTTTGATTTCAAGTGGTATGTATCCGAGATCGGCCAAAGACATGATCTTTCGACGACTTTCCTCTTCTGTGCTGTGAGTTGCTTTTGCAAGAGAACAAATGGCTTTTTTATTTTCCAAAAACTCTAAGCAATGCTCTCTTGTAATTTTTCTAGACAAGTATGTCGAGAAAATATGAGTGAAGCCTGATATCACCATGTGACTGTAATGCTTATCTGACCTGGATACCAGGTAGGCTACGATCTTTGTCACACCTTTTTTCATCTGCTCCATGTGACCCATCTTATAGACGTCAGTCCCTAGAAGAATATTAGAAAAAGTAGGAAAAGATTTTTTAAGTTGCTCGATAAGCTGCTCAGTAGTGTCAAAACCAAAAGCTACTAATGCTGCCTTATCTTTTGCTTGCTGTTTTAGAGCTTGTACGATTATAGTTTCCTGATTCATTATTTTCCCTTTCAAGAGATTTTAGGTTGATGTAAGATGGAGTTGAGAAAAGCTTCGAGATATTCACATGCAGATTTTAAACCTGCTGCGTCATCGAGAAGCACATTGTAATATATTTTCCGAGACTGCTTTGATTTCTCATCCAAAAATGGAGCATGCTCGTTAATACTGTCAAAAGGTATGTCGCTTTCTTTTAAAAAGCTTCGCACAAAATCTTCATCTTGATTACCGGTAAAGACAATCAAGTAACAGTTTGCTTGTTTTGCTTTTCTTAAGAGTTTAATAACCTCACTGTAATCATGACCTTTATTATGAAAGTCATAAACAGTATTATCAAAATCAAAAGCTACGATCAGTGTATCATTTTTAAGGTACCATTCACGAAGTCTTTTGATGCAGACATTTTGATTTAGATAAGGATGTCCGGGCATAATTTTACTTCCGTTAAAAATCCAGTTGAAACATCTTGGTCTTTGAAGCTATTAGTGGTGTAGACATGATCTATACCATTAACCTCCAAAGTCTCAAGCCCTTTTGAAAAAATACCATGCGACACGACAAGAAAAACTCTGCCCACATTGCGTTTTCTGAGCTCTGTAGCAAGGGCAACAAAAGTCGCACCACCGTCACAAACATCATCAACAATATAAGCATCACGACCACCAAGATTTTTTTCATAAATCTCAACATTGTCGATTTTACCATCAGTAAGGCGATACTTTAGTGCTTGCACCGGTTTTTCTCTGTAACTAATTGCTTCTGCTACGTCACGAATCTTCTTCGCAGCACCAGCATCAGGCGAGACTAGAATAAAATCATTTTTTCCATCAAAAACTTTTTGAAGAAATGCATGATTTGTAATAACTCGAAAATCTTGACCATCCATCAGGTTGGCCGCAGCTTCTGAGTGTGGGTCAAAGACCGTAACTGAGTTGTAGCCCTGAGACTTTAAGAGAATAGTAAAGACAGCAAGTGAATGCGCTTCACCAGGGTTAACCACCCTGTCCTGACGAGCATAAGGCAAATATGGCAAAAACAAATGTATTTCTTTATGCTTATTTTCACCCATGCGACGTAATGCATCTGTAGCCATCATGAGCTCTAAAATGTCATTTGAATTTTGAACTCTTGTAACAATTAAAACTTTATTTTCAGGCACTCCAGATAGAGACAGACCCACTTCACCTCCAGAAAAATTAAAACTATTTTCTAGTTTCAAAGTTCCTGATCCATATGGTTCGAATTTACTTTTCAAGTTAAGAACTTGCATAATATAACCTTTCCTTAATTTTCAATGAACAGACTCATAATACTACTATAAAAAGTTGTTTCTGTCAATTTTTTACAATATAGTATTTTCACTTCGTTAATCTATATTTATTACTTAGTGTAATAAATACATTAACTATACTTACAGTATATACCTACCATTATTTCTTGTCAAGCGATTTTGTTTACTAAAAAATCTCTATATTTTTTATAAAATCAAAACTATACGCATACAACATAGCTGGCCTATTCTTTGCACCCCTTATCTTCTCTCCTGTCTCTTCTATTATGTTTAGATTTTTTATTTTCTTTAAAAAATTCCTCTTATCTATTTCTTTATTCAAAACTATTTCAAAAGTCTGATGGAGATTAGAAAGGGTAAAACTCTCTTCTAAAAAGTATTTACTTATAGTTGTGACTTGCAATAAGAATCTTAACCTATCTATTGCTTCGGTCAATATTAGATTGTGGTCATAAGCTAATTTTTTTAATTTATTACAATCGATTATCTGATAATGTTCCGAGTCACTGCTAAGTTGATTAATATTTACCACTGCTATGTAGGCTATGGACACCACCCTCCCCCTCTTATCTCTATCTACTTTTGAAAAGGATTTAAATTGTTCAAAATGCATATTCTTAGTTATGTTTTTTATATCATGCTTACTTTCTAATATTCTTTTTACAGCTTGATCCGAGTCTTCTTCTGGCAACATGAGCCCTCCCAAAAAAGCATTTATGTTTACATAATGTGGAGGACGATCCACCTTGGAAACAACAGTACAGAGAACATTATCCTTTATAGTAAAAATAACAATATCAGTTGCAACTATGGCATGTTTTATTTCTTTTTCTATTTTCATAATAATATTATATCACAAGCACTCAGAATCTATATGCTATAATACTCATACTATGCTTACTTTTTTTCGGAAAATAAAAATCAAAAAAAGAAAAACTCGTAAATCTCGCAGTCTTGTTGCAACTAAAAAATATCTTGAGCACAAAGAAATTACCAGAAAAATAGTTTTAGAAAAATTAGAAGTATTTAAAAATATTTATTTAGAATTAGGATATGATCTATCTTTTAATAGAGTCGCAATCAGGGACACAAAAACAAGATGGGGATCATGCTCCAGTAAAAAGAATCTTAATTTTAATTACAGATTAGCATTATTACCCTCTTACTTAGTAGACTACATAGTAGTTCATGAGCTGTGTCACTTAAAAGAGATGAATCACAGAGAAAGTTTTTGGAACTTAGTGTCACTTACTTCGCCTAATTACCTAGAACACAAAAAAGAGTTAACAAAAATAAATCTTAAGAAAATATAAAGAAGAGATATCTTAGTAGTAAAAAAATTGAAAGTAAATAAATAATATATGTTATAATAAAATTACATAAAAAATATTAAAAAATGCAAACACTTAACTCTTATATATCTCAATTTTTTGAAATATCAGACAATCCCCTCTCCTACTTTTTCTTATTTATAATAGTCACAATCATGACACTTTTAACTATTGCTATTTATAACAAAGGGATGAGGAGATTATTAGAAAATATTTACCTTTTAGAAAAAAATGAATCACCAAAACATTTTCTTCTGTGGTTAGTTTCTGTTATGGTTATAATAAAATTATTACAAATCATTTTGATACAACCATTTATGGTAGACGGAGGGTCAATGTTACCTAACTTTACAGATAAAGACATAATCCTAGTGGACAAATTAACCTACAAATTACAAAGCCCAAAACGTGGTGATGTTGTGGTTTTTAAATTTAAAAAAGAAGGATCTACTCTGAATGGGAAGTACTTTGTAAAAAGGTTGGTGGCTTTACCTGGTGACAGGATAATAGTAAACAATGGGTCAACTACAATAATCACAGAGAAAGGAGAGACAATAAAGGCAGACGAGTCTTTTGTAAAATACGTAGACAGAACGAAAAATGTTAACTTGGTTTTATCAAAAGATAAATACTTTGTAATGGGTGACAACAGAGCTGGCAGTTATGATTCTCGTGCTTGGGGACCTGTGGAGCTTAGTCAAATATCTGGACGGGCAATAGTAGAATTATTTAATAATTTTTCTATTTTCCCTCAAAGACATAATGAAAATTACCTAGTAAAATAAACTTACAAAAATATAAAATACTATATAATAAGAAGTTTCTAAGTAGATTTTTGCAAAGTTTGCATATCTTACTTTAAAATTATATAATATATAATAATATAAAAAATATGGATAAAAAAATAATACCTGTAGGCAAATTGAAAGGAATGAAAGACATAAGAGGTGAAGAATATTATCAATTACAAGGCATGTTTGAAAAGGCCCAAGAGATAGCCGAGTATTATGGATTTAAACCTATTGAAACCCCAGTTTTAGAGAGATTAGACGTGTTTGAAAAAGCTATTGGTGGTGACACAGACATAGTAGAAAAAGAATTATATTCTTTTTCAGTAAAAGGTAGTGATAAGTTGGCAATGCGTCCAGAATACACAGCCGGAATAGTAAGGCATTACATAGAAGAAGGACTAAATAGTGAACCACAGCCTATACTTTATTATGCTTATGGGCCAGTCTTTCGCCATGAGAATTCACAACGTGGACGCCTTCGTGAATTCCGTCAATTCAACTTAGAGATAATGGGTAGCACAAAATCAATAGCTGACGCAATAATAATCAGAACGACCTATGACATACTCGAAGAGTTCGGACTAAAAGACCTTATGGTAGACATTAACTCTATGGGAGATAAGGAGTCTAGGAACACATACATAAAAGAATTAACTCAGTATTACAAAAAACAAATTACTGGTATGTGTAAGGACTGTAATAACAGAATTAAAACGAATCCATTACGTCTTCTTGATTGTAAAAAAGAAGAATGCCAAGCGTCCAAAGAAAAAGCCCCTCAATCTATTAATTATCTCTCTACTGACGCCAGAAAACATTTTAAAGAATTGCTTCAATACTTAGAAGAGATGGGTATTCCTTTTAGAATTAATCACTCATTAGTTCGAGGGTTAGACTATTACGCACGCACAGTGTTTGAAGTGGTGCAAAATTATACTGACGAGGAAGGTAATGAAAAAGAATTAACAGTCACTGGTGGTGGTAGATACGACCTTTCAAAATCTCTTGGCAGTAAAAAAGAAATACCTAGTGTTGGTGCTGGTATTGGTTTTGACCGCATAGCCATGATGAAAGACTGCATAAAAATGACACCAAAAATATTAAAAGCTCCTAAATTTTATTTTATACAGCTCGGCTTTGAAGCAAAATTAAAATCTCTTAATATCATGGAGACATTACGCAAAGCTCACATATCAGTGCATCAAAACCTGTCCAAAGATGGAGTAAGCGCCCAATTAGAAACCGCAGAAAAAATGAAAATACCTTTTGCTATAATATTTGGACAAAAAGAGGCGATGGATAACACTGTTATCATTCGTGATATGCGCACCCAATCACAAGACACCATAAAGATAGAATGCCTGTGTGAATACTTAAAGAAATTAAAATAGGGATAATTTTAGAAACAAAATAATCAAAATAAAACAGTAATAGAATTACTGTTTTATTTTATTTGTTTTTTTATATACTTATTTGAAAAATTAACTAAGCAGAACATACATGAGAAGTCCGAGCGTCATAAAGAATAATATCACATCTACTATTACCAAAAATATAGACTTCTCTTCCCTGTTATAACCTTTTAATTCTGCAGAGTCTATATGAGATTGATGAACTGTTAAAATATCAGCCTCTTTTTTTACTTTATCTTTTTCTTCTTCAAGAATATCAACATTAGTAGAGCCACTATGCAAATGTATGTCTTTTATATTAGGGAGAACAGACATCAGGTCTACGTTAGCCAAAGGTGAGCCTGTTTTATTCTCACCCATCAAAGATACTATATTTTGATCTTTTACAGTAGAGGCACTTTGTAGTATTTCTACTTTTGGTATTATAACAACCTTCTTCTCGTCTGAATCTTTGTCCAAAAAAGAACCTCCGTCTCCGAGTACTGTATTAACTATTTTTGTTGGCTTATATTCATTTATAGATTCTGAGTCACTGCCACTCATCCTGTATGCTCTGTATATATTTATACCCTCTCTTATATCTGACTGATCCCAACCACTAGCCACCAAAAGATTATTAAGTGAATCTTCACTCATATTTTTGTTAATGCTAATAATGCGCATTAATACATTCTTGATAGTGTCTACGGTCATGTTATTATTTAAAAAATTAAAATCCTATTAACATTATATTATTAATAGGACTTAATTACAACTGGGATTTCCCCGTTTAGATTACGTTGATAACTTTTTTTGTCTTATGAGTGTTATCAAAGTTGATATGTCTCTTAGAAGAGAATTTAACTTTACCCTCTTTCAAAGCAAATACAGTCCAGTCTTTTCCGTAGGCAGTATTTTTACCAGCTACTATTTTGCTGCCACGTTGGCGCACTAAAATATTTCCAGCTGATACTACTTCGCCATCATATTTTTTTACACCTAGATATTGTGCATTACTGTCTGTTAGGTTTTTTGCGGTACCCGCCGCTTTTCTGGTTGCCATATATTTTTTGGTTATTAATTACTTTTTAATTAGAATTGCTACTATTATACAAGATTTTACACTCATTTGCAAGTGATATTTTTCTATGCTATAATGTGTCTACAGTAAAGATAGAAACGACTCGGGCAAATATGCTCGAGCTTTATTTTTAAAAAATTACAAAATATATAACAAAAACAACATGATAGACTTAAAAATACTTAAAAAAGGGCTAGAAGAATTAACAGAAGAAAAGAGGCTACCAATGGAGCGTGTAAAAGATGCTATAGAAAAGTCTATGGCAGCGGCATATCAAAAAGAATATGGAGAGAGGGGTCAAATAATAAAATGTCACATTGATTTTGATAATGGGTCTATGAGTTTTTCTCAAAACAAAATAGTGGTCACAAAAGAAACTGTCAGATTTGAAGAGGAAACTGAAGCTGGAGCTAGCGAAATTAAGAAAGAATACAGAAGAAATGACAACAGATTCGAAGACAAAGATGAATTACCAAGATACAATGAGGAACGTCATATCATGCTAGAAGATGCAAAACTTTTAAAGAAAAATGTTGAATTAGGTGAAGAAGTTACTTTTCCACTTGATGAGAAGGATGATTTTGGACGCATCGCATTACAAACTGCAAAGCAGGTAATAATGCAATCAATGCGTGAGGCAGAGCGTGAGCAGACAACTGAGGAGTTCAAAGATAGACTGAACACAGTAGTCTCAGGTGTTGTGGAACGTGTCGAAAGAGGTCTTACTTTTGTAGACCTAGGAAAAGCGTCAGCAATACTTCCTTTTGAAGAACAGATACCAGGTGAGAGATTAGAACCAGGAACACGTGTCCGTGCATACCTTTACGGTCTTGATGATCGTGAGCGTGGTGACTTGTCAGTTAGATTATCTAGGACACACCCTAACTTTTTAAAAGAATTATTAAAGATGGAATCATCAGAAATATCAGAAGGTGTAGTAGAGATAGTATCAGTAGCTCGTGAGGCAGGTAACAGGTCAAAGATAGCTGTAAGAAGTAATGACCCTCGTATTGATCCGGTAGGAGCGTGTGTGGGACAACGTGGAGTTCGTATCAATGCCATTACTAGTGAGCTTCATGGTGAGAGAATAGACGTAATACTTTATGACGAAAACCTGACTGAGTATATCAAAAAATCTCTCTCTCCTGCTCAGCCATATGATATCAAAATAGATGAGGAAAATAAAAAAGCTACCGTGTATGTATATGCTGATGAGCAATCACTAGCAATAGGAAAAGGTGGTCAAAATGTAAGATTAGCTGCAAAGCTAACGGGATACAAAATAGACATATTAACCGATGAATCAAAAGAAGAAACTTTTGACAACGGTGATAATAATTCTTTTAATGATACTGATTCTCTTGATGAGCTGCAAAATTAAAAATATGAAAGACATATTAAAACAAATCACACCACTTACAAAAGATGGAAACATTAATGTAATAGTTGAAATACAAAAAGGTTCTAAAAATAAATATGAATTAGACAAAGAGACTGGCCTACTAAAACTAGACCGTGTAATGCATACAGGACAGGACTACCCTTTTGATTATGGATTTATACCTAATACACTGTGTGATGATAAGGACCCACTTGATGTTGTCTTATACACCACATACCCACTATTACCTGGTGTGCTGGTAGAAGCAAGGCCGGTTGGAGTTATAAAAATGATTGACGGCGGCGAAGGAGATGATAAGATACTGGCAGTGCCTGCAGATGACCCTAGATTAAAAGAAATATTAGATCTTAAAACTTTTCCTACACACTTCGTAAAGGAAGTAATACATTTTTTTGAAACGTATAAACTAATACAAAATAAAGCAGTGAAAATAAACGGCACAGAAGATGTGGAGGTTGCAAGAAAAATAATAGATGAGTCTATAGAATTATTTAATAAATAACTCTAGAGTATTTTTGAAAAATACTATACTTAAAAAAGAAAACAAATATGAAATACAAAATAAATAAAGAAAAAAATAGTAATGTAGAAATAGAAGTAACAATACCAGCAGTTGATTTTATGGGTTATTGGAATGATGGTATAAAGAGAATACAAAAAGAAGCAGAAATAGATGGGTTCCGAAAAGGAATGGCCCCTGAAAATGCTATCACTGCGAAGTATGGTGAGAGTGCTATAATACAAGAAATGGCTGATAGCGCTATCAATAAAAGTTATCCAGAGATAGTAATAGGTGAGAAAATACACGTGATTGGTGAACCACATATACACATCGTGACTCTTGAAAAAGATAAGGACTTTGTATATCACGCTCATGTGCCTGTATACCCTGTTTTAAATATGCCTGATTACAAAAAGATAGCGATAGACACTGCAAAGGAAAATAAAAAGGAAACAGTAGAAATAACTGCAGAGGAATTAGAGAAAATAATGGCAGGACTAAGTGATGAGATAAAAACAGCAACCCCTGACATTGAAAATAAAATAAAAGAAAATGTAAAGCTTGAAAAAGAATTACAAATTAAAAATGAAGTGCGTGCTATAACCATGGAAAACTTGGTCAAAGCAGTAGAAGAAAAGAATATTGACTGTTGGCCAGAGGGATTCCAAGACAAAGACAAAGCACAAGTCATCGCTATAGAAATAGCTAAAAAAGAAAATATAACAGTAAGTGAAGAAGAGATAGACGCAGAAATAATAAAATTAATGATGTATATACCCCAAGAAGAAATAGTGACAGGGAAAATAGACGAAGCAAGAGTAAAAGCGTACGCTGAGCAAATCATAACTAATGAGAAGATGTTTGTAGCTATTGGAATATAGTTTAGAAATATAAAATAAGTAAAATAAAAGCGGCGCCTTCGGCGCCGCTTTTATTTTACATCTCTACTTTGATCCGTCATCCACATCATCCATTTCTTTTTTAAACTCTTTAAGATTACCCCAAAAGTGTTTTACATATGCCTTGTTCTG
>JAYSVC010000018.1:0-19133 GCA_043718735.1 bacterium
CTGGGGCAGGTAGAGAAACAAAACTCTCTAGGTAAAAACCTAGAGAGAAATTAAAGAGTTACGAAAGATCCGGTTGTCAGAGTTCCAGTTGTCATTCTCGTCCAAGTGCCACGCGTTCGCGTTCCACTCACGACCATCACTGTTCCAGTTCAAACTAACCACAAAGAGTACTCCGTCTTTCCCGATTACGTAGAACAAATTCCAGTAACCGTTAGTGAGGAGCTGACCCCCTTCGCCATTCATTTGCTTGTCATGCAAATCAGCGATTTGATCTGGAGTAAAGGCGTGCTTACGCACTTCCTCCATACCACCCATCTTTGCAATGTTTTTGTTATCGCTTGATTCTGATTGAAAGTGAGTGACACTTTCTAGCCCACGATAATAGATCGAGTCTGGGTAGGCACTTACAACGCGCTCAGTAAATTCTGAGCTGACCCAAAGTTTTCGAGATGGATCGGTCTGCCAGTAGTCACTGGTTACGAAATCAGTAGCCTTAACTTTTCTTCCGAAAGAAGCTAATGCTTTTGTGAGATTATCTCCTTTTGAGAGGAATTTGACATCAGCAGTCCCGACTCCATTTCGACTGCAAGCCATAGCAAATTCATGCGCTTGTCCTGTTGTCATTGTAAACTTGTCATTCATGACGTGTTTCCTTCAAAGAGTATTAGCGTACGAAAAATTCGTATTTACTAACTTAATTAGTATATACTCTTATTTACACTTTGTCAATAGTAAAAATAACTTTAATTATTAAGGATGTTTTTACTAAATTATTTAATCGAATTTTGCATACTCTGAGCTGAATATTATTTTGCATCTTATATTATGCAGAGTATTTTACACCAACTTGTCTTTTTTATTTAAAACTTCTGTTAGCTCTCTTATGTAAAACTTATCCTACATGATTCTCACTTTACAGTTTGCGGACATGGTATCAAAAGCCTTAACCTTTAATTTTTCTCATATCAAATATATTATATAATAAAAAAGCGCTTCTCAAAAATTCGAGAAGCACCAAAGGGTCAAAGAGACCAAAATCTTTTTTCAAAAACCTAAGCGTCTCAGACCTTACGCACGGAAAGGAAACGATAGCGACGATCCCAGTCAATGAACCACCAACGCCAATCAAGCTTACGCCCGCCGTCGTCAACCCAAAGTTCTGGCACACGACGATCGCCACCAAGTGGACACCCCGAACCTAGTGCGGTGACAGGGTTGATCCTTTGAAGATTTGGAAATGCTACGCCGAGCGCTAGCATATGTTCAATTTCTCCAGATTGCCATCCACTTTCTTCGCAAAGCTTTTGTGCTTTAACACTAGAAATGTGACCTTCTGGGTCGATAAGACGAAATTCCCAGTCGCCAATCGTCACAGGATTGAATGAAAACATTTTTACGAATTTTTCATTTACAGAGTTGTATTTTCCATCAGCAATCATTTGTTCGATCGTGCTGGGGACGACTGTCAGAGTGTTTCCACTCTGTACTGATTTCTGGAAAGGGTCTTTCCCTTGAGCAAAGAGCGCAAGTTCGTCAAGAGTTTTTGACCCATGTTGAAGCTGATGACAAATGTCAGCAAAGATACCAGCCAGACGATTACCGTCCAGCGAAGATACAGCGTTAGCCATAGTATTTTTCCTTAAAAGAGAGTTAGTGTGCGAAAAATTCGTATTTACTAACTTATATATAATATACTTTATTTATATTTTTGTCAAGATTAAAAATACTCTTAAAAATTAAGAGTATTTTTACTAAAATTAATTCTTTTTACTGTAACTTTTATCTACTTCACTATCTTATAATCAATCTGTTTTAATTCTAAGTCTGCGCTTAATACTTTTAATTTTATCCTATCTCCTATTTTAAATGTCTCATTACTTCTCTCTCCTTTTATGTAATTACCATTTTCAATATAATTGAAAAAGTCATCACCCAAATCACGAAGTCTAATCATACCCTCACACTTACTCTTTTTTTCTTCTACAAATATCCCCCACTTTGACACACCAGACACTACTCCATCAAAAGTCTGACCCAGTCTATCTCCCATATATTCTACTTGTTTATATTTTATACTTCCACGTTCAGCGTCAGCAGCATCTTTTTCTCTATCACTTGCTTTTATACAAAGCGCTGACAATAATACAGCTTCTTCTTCTTTTGGATTATCTTTTTCTAATATTCTTTGTAACAATCTATGAGTTAACACGTCAGGATATCTTCTGATAGGTGAAGTGAAATGAGAATAATATTCAAAAGCGAGTCCATAGTGACCCAAATTATCAAGACTGTATATCGCCTTAGCCATGGATCTGGTTATATGTGACTGAAGTAAATCTTTTTCTGGCCTACCTTCCATTTTAGTTAAAAGATTATTTAGGTCTTGAGTTGGTATAGTGCCATCAATAAAATGCACATACTCACCAATACCTTTTATGAACAGGTTCAGGTCATGCATTTTCTCTGGGTCTGGCTTATCGTGAATGCGGTATATACAGATTGGTTTTTTTATAGTTTGAGATTTTGTTATAAACTCACTTACTTTTCTGTTGGCAAGCAACATGAACTCTTCTATTAGTTTATGAGTATCTCCTCTATGTTTTACAAATACATCTACTGGATGACCATCAGCATCCAGCTTGAACTTTACCTCTTCTGTTTCAAGCACCAAGGCTCCCGCTTCTAATCTTTGCTTAAACATTTTTTTAGCAATACTATTTAAAATATTTAATTCTTTTGAGTGTAAGCCGTTTGTGTCCATACTTTCTTGTGCATTTTCATAAGTGAATCTCTTTGCACTATTTATAACTGACTTTCCGTACCACTCATCCAGTATATTCCCCTCATCGTCCACTTCAAATACAGCGCTCATAACCAGTCTGTCTTTTGCTTCTACCAGTGAACATAAATCATTAGAAAGTTCTTCTGGCAACATTGGCACACACCTGTCTACAAGATACACAGATGTCTCACGTTCAACAGCCTCAGCATCTAGTGGTGTATCAGGGGTTACATAATGTGACACATCAGCAATATGTACACCTATCTCGTATACACTTTTTTCAACACCTTCAACAATATTTTTCTTATCCAAATATTTAAAACTAATAGCATCATCGAAATCCTGAGCATCGGCCGGATCAATAGTAAAAGTTAATACATCGCGAAAATCTCTTCTACCGCTTTTATCTTCTTCTGTTATACCACGAGCACTTATCTCTTCCGCTTGTTTTTTACTTTCTGCAAAATGCTCATCTGAAAATCCTCGCTCTATAGCATAGGCCAGCATCTCAGTATTATTTTTCCCTGGTACACCTAAATCTTTTATTATTTCTGACACTGCATTCATACTATCTTTAAATTCAAAAATATTTACTGCAACCTTATGACCTATAATATCCTCTAATTTTTCTTGCTTTAATCCTGTTTTAACATTCTTAATTTCTTTTTCTAAAACACCTTTTTCTATATCTACAAATATTTTTACATAAGTTTTTTTATCACTATTTTCTAAAAAATATTTTTTACTAAGGTCTGTTTCTTTTAAATCTACTCTTAATATACCAGTATGTGCTTTTTTAGATCTAGAGTTTATTTTTAATACCTTTCCATACATACCATCTTCATCTTTTCCTGTAACTTCAACATCTACCCTGTCACCCTGCATGGCAGTATTAATATAATCATGTTTTATAAAAACACTCTCATGTTCTAGATCCGGCACACGCACATATGCATCTATGTCTTTTGTTATACTCACAAATCCTTGCCACACTTTATTTTCTACTTTATTTTCTTCTGACATATTTTATATATTATTTTCTTATAATTATTATAACACAGAAAGTAAAGATACCGTATCTCTATTTGACTTAAAAAAATAATTAGTGTATTATATCTTTGAAGTGAAAAAGTTACACCGTAACACACTGCCTTCTTTTTATTAGGAGAGAAATCATGTTAAAAAAAGCAATAGCTGCAACAAGTATGTCCCTACTGGTGTCATATACGCTGTCACTCATATTGATGTTACTGATGTTAAAACCTGTAATAATACCCTTGCTAATATGGCTTGGAATGTTAACAACGTACTTGCCATTTTTCGAGGTAAAATCTATTGAAGATTTTATAACAAGCAACGCATCATTTGCTGGTATGTTGGTCGGTGTAATTGGATTATATATATTCATTAATTCTTCTTACAGATTTTATAAGCTTATCTCACTCAAAAATCATGAGGGGGTTAAAAAATCTGCTGAAACAAATGTTTTAAAAGCATTTACAATTCCAATCAATTTGATGCTTTGGAATACTCTATTTTACTTTGGACTAATTGCTGCAGTGAAGCCAGTATTGATGTATGTGGTTTTAATAGTTAACTCTGCAACTGTTTTCATTGCAGCCAAATGGTTTTCTGGAATTGAGGCAATTACATTGATATCTGTAAATATGTTTATCTTATTCGCCAGCCTTTCTATTTATTTATTTCTTTTCTTATTCACACACATAAAAATAATTTCTCCATTCTTGGATAAATTAAACTTATTCGTGATGCAAAAAACGACTAAGTATGAGCCCGAAAATGACATGAATGCTTTGCTAGAAAAAGTTAATAAATACTTTGAAGGGAGACATCTTCAACACGTATCTATGCCAGCCACATATCTCCGACGTTATGTGATGACAGTTATAAGAATACCAGCGAGTCTCGGAAATGATGCTGAGTTTACATTAGAATATTCTTCTTTTGAAGAGTTTAAAGATGTTTTTGAAGCACAAGTAAGGAATGAAGCTTCCCTCTTTACAAGACAGTCAACAAAAAAAATGTTATCGCAAAATGCAGGAGTAAGAGTAGAGCTTACTTAAAAAATTAAAGACCATCACAAAGCGATGGTCTTTTTATTTTTATCTATTTTTTAAACCCTAACTTCATTACCTACTACTTTTCCTTCTATGTGATTGTCTAAAAAGTTTATCTCGGCTGACACTGCATCATCCCACCCCATACCAGTATCCCTCGCTCTTCTCTTAGCCATATAGTGTATAAAAGTAGGGTATATTAGATTTTTATCCATATTAAATATTCTAAAAAGCTCAACCTGATTCTCAACAGGTAGATTAGATATACCATTAGAAAAAGCTCCAATCTCTTGAGGAGTCATATTCATCTCTTCAAAGAGATCAACTAATTGCTTTAATATTTTTTTCATCTATACATTTTATCACATATAAGATTATGTGTCAAGTCTTTTAAAAAAAGAAAAGTGTGGCTAATTTCTCCTTATAATTCTAGCTTTTCCACCGTATTCATCTAATTGAAGAGATACTTTGTCTCCAACTAATATCCTTATTTTATATACACGCATCTTACCTCCGAGATAGGCTATTTTGACTCCATCTTTTGTCTCTACTCTAAAGTGAGCATTTGGCAATGCATCAACAACCCTACCGTCTATTTTAACCGCGTATTCATCTTCTTCGTCTTCTGTCACATCTTTCTTTGAGGCTATACTATTTAACTTTTTATTTCTTGAGTTATTAGCTCTATTTATATTCTTATTATTATACATATTTATATCATTCTACTACAAACTTTACAAAAATCCAAATCTCTTAGATTTTCTAATCTAATTATCTTTAATAATTATATCTATTTTATTTATATTTTTTGGAAAAGTTTTAGACCAAAATGGAGATATTTTTGGTACAGCTTGATTAATTTCTGTAAACTTTGACAAGACTGCATTAAAATCAGTCTGATTATTATTTTTATTTACTAATTCATTTTTCAAAGCATCTTGATTTATATTCATAACAATAGAAGTAGTGCCCGTTACTTTTATACTAATTTTTTCTACACCTTCAGTTAATGTACTGGTAGCTAATTCTAATTTTAATTTAGATAAATCTTTTAAAGTAACATCTTGATCAGAATATTTTGTAAGATATTTCTTAGCTAACTCTTTTGCTAAAAAATCATCTTTTAATAAAATTATTTTTCCGACAGCGAAAACAGTATACTTATTATCCTTTGTTTTCAAAAGCTCTTCTTGATTGTTGGTGTAAGATATAAGAGAGGGGTCATAAATAGGTGAAAAGTTTTTCTTGTATATAGAAGATAAGTCTTTTTTTATTAATTCTCTTATTTCTGATCTTAGTTGCATGTCTGTATTATCTATTTCGTCTCTAGAAAAAGAATTAGTTTTGCCATTCTCTCCTCCTTTCATCGCAGATTTCGACTCTCCGTAAAAGCCAGTATATCTTGGACTACCTTTAAAACCTGGTATGGTGAATCTGCCGCTTTTTATATTATATTCCGGACCATTAGCATCAGCCGTAACACTCACAGTTACAGCTCCTGGACCAGAAGAAGTTTTACCAGGGACTGTAACAGAATCTGATATTCTAAATATTTTACCGCCCAAAGATTCAAATCTTGTATTTTTGACCAGTTTTTGTGGTGCGTCAGAATAATTATTATATATAGTTATATTACCAAAAGACTTTGAACTTATGCTCTTAGCAATAGACCTTTCTATGGGTTTTGAAACTTCTTTTTTAATCTCTATTATTTGATAGGCTTCACTATTCTCTGTGTTAGAAAAGATAAAAGTATCATTAGCTGTTACATCTTGAACCTTTTGCACGACGGTAACCGTAGCACTGTTAAAGATAAAAGTAAGTGTAAAAAAGATAAGAGCTAACCCTAAAAGGGATGCAATGAGTAAATTAGTTTTAGTAGAAAACTTAAATCCATTAACTGATTTTAGATTTCTATTTCTTATATTATTAAAAGTTTCTTTTTTTTCTTTTCTGTAAAAACCAGAAACACCAACAAGCTCATCATTTTCATCTTCATAAGAAGCAGATTCAAAAGCTTTTACTTTTTTATTAAGAAGTCTGCTGTGATTGATGTTGGCATGTTCAATACCAGAACGTATAACGGGAATACGATTTCCTTCTGACTTATATCTTAAACTGTGAGAAGACTTTTTTATGTCGTTCATGATTGTATATATCTGTTTCAATTATAACATATGGTTTTTTATTTTTTATAAAAAACTGTGCATAACTGTATCTATTCAAAACACTTTTATACCAAGTTGCATTATCACTTACTATTAAAAGAAATTCATCTGGTATGCGATCAACATAAGACAATGATTCTAGACACCAAATGATATATCCCATCCAATCGTTGGCAACTTTTTCTCCAAAATTATTTTGTATTATTTTTTCTTCACCTACGTTTGAAACATATTCAAAAAGTCTAGTGCCATTATCTATATATATAATATTTGTTTTATCTTTTTGTACTTCTATGCGTAATACTGGCTTCATATTTATATGATAACATAGAAAATAAAAAGACGGCGCCTTCGGTGCCGTCTTTTTGTTAATAATAGATTATTCTGACTTACTCTCAGAACTTTCTTCTGTTTTATTTTCTGCTGACCCTGTATTAGTTTCTGCTGCAGGTTCTGCAGTTGCAGACCCTACGTCATTTGCTTGCTTCATAGCTTCTCCAATTTTCATCATTGATGTATTTAGTTTTGCACTTGCATCATTTAACTTTACTATATCATTACTTTCTTTTGTTTGTTTTAATTCTGATATATCTCCTAGTATTTCTGCTTTTATTTCAGCTGGAACTTTGTCACCTGCGTCGTGCAATGATTTTTCTGCAGTGTGAACTAGCTGATCTGCAGTATTTTTAGCATCAGCAAATTCTTTTTTCTTTGCATCCTCTGTTGCATTTGCATCTGCATCTGCTTGCATCTTAATTATTTCTTCTTTTGATAATCCTGAGCTTGCTTCTATTCTTATTGTCTGCTCTTTTCCACTGGTCTTATCTTTAGCTTTTACATTTAATATACCGTTGGCATCTACATCAAAAGTAACTTCTACTTGTGGCATGCCACGTGGTGCTGGTGGTATACCATCTAGTATGAATCTACCTAGTGACTTATTGTCTATTGCCATAGGTCTTTCACCTTGAACTATATGTATCTCAACACTAGTCTGATTATCAGCAGCTGTAGAAAAAGTTTGTGAACGACTCGTTGGTATTGTTGTATTTTTCTCTACTAATTTTGTTGCTACGTTCCCCATAGTTTCGATACCAAGAGATAATGGTATAACATCAAGAAGAAGAACATCTTTTACGTCTCCCTGTAATACTCCGGCCTGCACTGCTGCTCCTAGCGCTACCACTTCGTCTGGATTAACAGATCTATTTGGTTCTTTGCCAAATAAGTTTTTAACAGCCTCGACTATCATTGGCATTCTTGTCTGTCCTCCCACCATAATAATTTCGCTGATATCTGTTTTTGAAAATCCAGAATCTTTTAATGTCTGCTCGGTAATCTTAATAGATCTCTCGACAAAACTTCTCGCGATATTTTCTAATTGCGCGCGAGTTAATGTCTGTTCGAGATTCTTTGGACCCTCAGCACCTACTGATATGTATGGTAAGAATATTTTTGATTCTACTTGTGTCGATAATTCATGCTTTGCTTTTTCTGCTGCTTCATCAAGTCTTTGCATGGCAAGTGAGTCAGATGACAAGTCTAAACCGTGCTGTTTTTTGAACTCTTCCCTTAAGTAATTAACTATCTCAAGGTCAATATCGCGACCACCAAGATGTGAGTCGCCACCAGTAGCTTTTACTTCTACCACCCCATCACCCATCTCGAGTATTGAGATATCAAATGTTCCTCCTCCAAAATCATAAACAGCGAGCTTTGCATGCGCCTTTTCAGTAAATCCATAAGCGAGAGCTGCTGCTGTTGGCTCATTAATAATCCTCTTTACGTCTAGTCCTGCTATCGCTCCAGCGTCCTTTGTAGCTTGCCTTTGTGCATCGTTAAAATATGCTGGTACAGTGATTACTGCTTCAGTTATTTTCTCCCCCGTCTTTGCTTCAACATCAGCTTTTATTTTTTGTAATATCATCGCAGATATTTCCTCTGGGCGCATGTCTTTGCCTCCTATATTCACCAGCACTCCGTTATTAGGTCCTGCTTTTACTCCATAAGTTACGCGTCCTACATCATCACTCACTTCCTTATCTGTGAACTCATGCCCCATGTATCTCTTTACTCCATATATAGTATCTTTTGGATTCATTACGGCTTGACGCTTTGCGACTGCTCCGACTGTCCTGTCTCCATTTTTAGATACTGACACTACTGATGGTGTAGTGCGAGACCCTTCTAGATTTTCTATAATTTTTGGTACACCTCCCTCCATGATTGCGACTGCACTATTTGTAGTTCCTAAGTCTATTCCAATTATCTTTGCCATATATTTATTTTTGTTTTTGTTTAAGTTTTTAATTTATAATTTTATTTATTAAAAATAATTTTTTGGTGGTGCTAACAGATTAGAATATATTAAAAAATCATTGTTTTTAAAGATGTTTTTAATTTCATTTGTTTTCGTTTTAATTTGTATTAATTCTAATTTATAAATATTAAAACCAAATAAAGCAAGTATAAAATTAAAAGTTTTATACACAAAATTACTCCAAACATTTTTTACTTCTTCTTCAAAAATATTTACTCGCTCTTCTATAAAATTAAATACAAAATTAACAATCACTAAAAATACTCTGAAAACATTTTCAGAAATTTCTATCAATATTAAATATTTTTTTTGTATCGTGATTTGCATCTTTTATTTTAATTTTAGAGAAAAAGTAGTAGACTTGTCATTAATTTGTTTTTCTTCTGCTAAGACGTGATACACAATTCTCTTATAAAAATTAGTTTTTATTCGACCGTCTTCTTTTTTTTCTCCGCAAACAATAAAATATCCGTATCCATATTTACCATCATAGCTAGCGTTCGGAACTGGAATATCTATCTTTATATTTTCTAAAACATTAACATCAGAAGTGAATTCTTGCACTGAATTTGTAAAATCTATTTTACCTTCATCTGAACCTTGAACTCCACAATATACGGCTGCTTTAGAGGTTCCATCTTTTATATCATTGCCTCTATAATTCGGTAACTCTTTTAAGACGTTTAATGCACTTATACTTCCTGACTCTGCTTGAATTATTTTAGTTGAAATATTTTCTATCTTAACTTCTTTATCTGGATTTAAGACTTTACCATCTTTTCCATTTAAAATATTCCCGCCAGACAAACCTATAATTACACCCGCAGAAAGGACAGTAACTGCGGAGGATACTGGATTTTTCTTGATAAATTCTTTTATTTTTTCTAACATATCTTTATTATACACTAATTATAAAAATTAGTTACTCGCGTAGACTTTTACCTTTGCTGGTCTTATAACTACGCCATTATATTTATATCCTGACATGATTATTTGGGCTATTTTGTTCTCATTTTCTTTTATTTCTGTATCTACCAATCCCAAACCTTCATGAAGTTCTGGGTTAAACTCTTCGCCTTCTACTCCAAATTTTTCAAATCCTTGCTCGCTTAATTTATTTTCAAATGTAGAAAATATATATTCTATACCTCCCCGCCAATTCATATCAACACCCTCCCAAGCTAATTTATTACTTTTAGCTGCGTCATATGTGTCCATTACAACAAGTAAGTCCTCGGCAAATCTTTTTACTGCCATCTTTCCCCATTCTGGTTTTTCTTTACTGATTTGTAATTCACGATTTTTATAATCTGCTTGTGAACGCATCCAACCATCCAGATTATTTTGTTTTTCACTTTCTAATACTTTTATTTTCTCTCTTAACTTTTTAACTATATCTTTTTTAGATAATTCTTCTCCATCTTCATTAAGATCTACAAACTCTTCAGTTTCATTATTCTCTCCATCACCATGATTTACTTTTGGAGATTCTAAGTCTTCTATATTTACTTCTACGACCCCGTCTTCATTTAGGTTTTTATTTTTCATATTTTTAGATTGATCGCTTACTTATTTATAACAGAAAAACTACTAAAAATCAAATGCTAAGTATTAACTTTTCTAATTCTTTTTCTGCTTCACATTTTCCGTCGTGATCCATAGCGACGAGAGCCATTATTTTAAATATCAAATCATTCTTAAGTCCATTATTCATTCTACTTACTTTTATTTTGTATATTAATGCTCCGGCTATACTTTCTACTGGTTCACCCGCATTTATTAATCTTAAAAGTTCTAACCAAGCTTCCTTTTTCTTTCTCATTAAAAATAAATCTCCAAAATAAAATGCACTCTCTTTTCCTTTTACTTCTCTAGCATCAAAAATAGTTTCTTTGTATCCATACTTACACAGCTTTTTAAAAGTAGCATCAAGTATATCTGTCTCGTCTATTATAAAAATATTTTCACTGTCTCTTATTTCTTCTAAATACTTATATACAAAATCCCTGTAATCCTCGGCGTTCCAATCTTCTAAATATATTTTTGTCTTGTCTCCAAAAATATCTACTTCAAAATACTGTGGAATAAGAGCCAATTCTTCTTTTCTTAAAATCTTTTCTGTAAAAGTAGAATAATTGTCCCTAATATATTTATTAGCTTCCTCTCTTTCTTTTAATTCTGTGCCTGCTTTTATTATTAACATATTTTAAATATTTAGTGATTTATATTTTTATAACTCAAATAAGCTCTTACCACTAACTACATTCACTTTTAATGGAACTTTGTTTTTAAAATCATAACCGTCTAAAACATTTTGCATACTGTCTGTAATTATTTTAGAATATTTTTCCACTTTATCTGCGTCACACTCGAATACTAACTCATCATGTATCTGCAACAACATCTTAATCTCTTGATTTTCTATTCTAATACCCATCTCCTTGTCATTATGTTCTGGATTCAAAATATTATTAACCTCGATCATGCCTAACTTTATAATGTCTGAGCTAGTTCCCTGTATAGGTGCATTGATGGCTATACGTTCACCCTGAGCACGCATAAAGGGTAGGTGGGACTTTAAGAGTGGCACTTGTCTGCGTCTACCAAAAAGAGTTGAAGTGTAACCATTTTTTGTGGCTTCTAATTTTACTAATTCAAGATAATTTATTAGCTCATGAAAAGTGTTTTTAAAATTATCGTAAAAATCTTGGGCTGTTTTTCTATCTGTGTGCATAGCATCTTTTAATGCACTCACACCCATACCATAAAGTATGCCAAAATTAATTGCTTTCGCTTTTCTTCTTTCCTCATCGGTTACTTCATTTATTTCTTTTCCTAAAACTTGTGCTGCAACTCCAGTATGAATATCTATATTATTATTAAATATATCCATCAGCTTCTTGTCACCAGAAAGTATAGCTGCAGCCCGCAGATCTATCTGTGAGTAGTCTGCAGAGATTAAAACTTTGTTCACACTTGCAACAAAAACTTTTCTAAAAGCTAGACCTATTTCTGTGTTACGAGGAATATTTTGCATGTTGGGGTTTTCGCAAGAAAACCTACCTGTCGCAGCACCAGCCTGCAAAAACCTTGGATGCACCCGACCATCACCCTGTATAAAATTATGAAGTGGTTCTATGTAAGTATTAAAAACTTTTGACACTTCGCGGAAATTAATTATCTTACCCACTATCTCGTGCTCTTCTTTTATACTTTCAAGCATGTCAGCATTAGTGCTCCTGGCACCACTTGCTGTTTTTTTTATTTTAGTGCCGAGTCCCATGTGGTCATACAGAACTTCTCCCAGTTGCTTTGGGCTTGATATTAAGAATTCTTTTCCTGCTAGTATATGTATTTCTTTTTCAAGATTTAAAATAATATTCTTTACAAATACTTTCTGCTTTTCTAATTCGTCTTTGTCTACTAAGACCCCTACCTCTCTCATATTTTCTAATATATCAAAAAGAGGTTCCTCTAATTTTTTATAATAATCAAAAGTTCCAACCTCTTGCATTTTTATCTCTAAAGCTTTTTTTATTATCTCAAAATTATTTTCACCCTCATCTATATTATGTATATTTTTAAGATCTTCTAAGTTAATATTATTTTTCTCGCTCTCTATTATACTACTCATTACCTGCAACTCATTCATTTCTTTTTCTAACAAAATAACTTCTTTCTTTAACTCGTCTTTATTCTCATCTTTTATTTCTAATTTACCATTATTATAATCCTCGATATTTTGCAAAGTAAGTCCTGACCCAACTATTGCAATGTCATCATTTTTATCTTCTTTCTTTTTAAAAATATTTTTTAAACTACGAAGTTCATACAGGTCACAAAGTTTTTCATACTCAACTTTATCGTACTTTTCACCGAAACAATGATCGAAATTATTAAATATATTTACATCTATCGGTGCATCTAAAATTATGGTAGCAAGGGTTTTTGAAAAGAGTGCATCTTCTTCATTATTTTTTATGTTTTCAAATATTTTTCCTTTTACTGTTTTGTGTATATTTTCAAAATTATTTTTCTCATCTTTTTTTATTTGTTCATAGAAATTTTCTACTGTCTTATATTCTTTTAAAATTTTTATAGATGTCTTTGGTCCAACTCCCATAACACCAGGTATATTATCACTAGCATCACCTGACAATCCTTTGTAATCTGGTATTTGTTTTGGAGACAATTCATATTTATCCATTACCTCTTTTTCTCCAAAAACACTTACTTCTGCTGCTTTTTTTAGGGTGCAGATTTTTACATTGTTATTCACTAATTGCAATGTGTCCATGTCACCACTCACTATCACTATGTTATACACGTCACTATACATTTTAGATATAGTGCCGAGCATGTCATCAGCTTCAAAACCCTCCATTTCACAAATCGGTATATTAAGTGCCCTGCAAAAATCTTTTGACTGATTTATTTGAACCTTTAGATCTTCATCACTTTTTTGTCTTGTGCCTTTATATGCATCATAAGCTAAGTGACGAAAAGTAGGCTTTGGTAAGTCGTAAGTAGCAACTACATAGTCAGGCGAAGCTAATTCATTTGCAGAAATAATCATCTTTAGGAAGCCATAGAGGGCGCCTGTAGGACGACCATCCCTAGTAAAAAAGTTTTGCATAGCATGATATCCACGATGAAGTAATGCGTGACTATCTATCAGCATTAAAACTTTTTTATCTTTATTTTTACCTTTGAATATTTTTGACATACTATATATTAGTTTTTAATAATTTCTACTTTCACACTTCTTTCTTCTTCATTTATTTTTTCTATACTTACAACCATATCAGCATTTGGAGCATGCATGTTTTTGGGCCACTCTATTAGAGATATACTCCCTTTTTTGTTTTCTTCTAACTTTAAAACATTACCCTCTTTTCTATCTTCGAATCTATAAGCATCTATATGTAGAAGTTTTTTATACTTATATTTTTCAAAATCTAAATCATATTCCCTCATCAAAGTAAAAGTTGGTGACTGCATATGTTCTGTTACACCTAGACATTTTCCTAAACTCTGAGCAAAAGTAGTTTTTCCTACCCCCATATCTCCCTCTAGATACATCACAAAATCTTCTTTACTAAGTAAGGAAATATCTTTTACGACTTCTATCGCCACACTTTCTAAATCTTCTATTTTTAAATTATTATAATTTTTAAAATTATTCATTTACTAATTATAACATAAAAATCTATGTGTTATAACTTTACAAAAGATTTTAATGATGACCTAAAACTTGATCGCCATGTCTTTTGTGTATTATTTTTTTATATATATTTCTACCGAGTATATACAAAATTACAAATAAAATAGTACATAACAATAACTTGAACAGCCAACCACTCCAAAATAAAGATTCGTCAGGATTATTGATAACTGAAGTCGGAGACTTATCGGTGACAGTAGATATAATATATGCACTAGACTCATCACTTATATCTTTATCGTTTTCATCAAGAAAATCATAAGTAGCAATAGTTGATACCACCAAACTTTTACCTAGGGATAAACTTTTATCAGCTTTTAACTTTATTATTACAGTTCCTTCCTCACCTGCTTTGATTTTATTTTTTTCTATATATATAGTATTCTCGCTACCAATACGATAATATTCTGACTCTACCGCCGTCATACCTTCTGGAACTTTTACAACAAATGATACATTTTCAACGGTCAAGTCACTGATGTTTTCATATTTTACTTCATACTCAGAAACTTCTCCAACATAAACATGATTAGTTTTATTTTCAATAGTTAACAATATTAATCTGTCTCCCTCTTTTAAGCTTTCTGTATTACCTTCTGAATCCTTACATATTACAGTAGATTTTACAGTCTTAGTTACTTTTGTGCTGACTTTTTTAACCTGTTCTTCCCTTACTGTAGAAACGTATCTTTTTACTTCTGATAAAGTTCTAAAACTCAATATATTACCTCTGTATGTGCCACTAGTATTCTTAATCACTGCACGACAATAATATGTAGTATCTGGTTTTAAATTAGTTATAGCATTAGAAAAAGAAATAGACTTATCTCCTATGTCACCGGAGTTAGTAACCTTGCCTAGGTCGCGAGTAGTTCCGTATTCAAAATATCCTTTGGTATTTAATCCACTATCAATGTTAGCTAGTCCATTACACCTAGCACTATTAAGAGACACTTGATTTATATTTGTAGTTATCACACTATCTTCATCTTTGTAGTTTGTTGTATATATATTACTGACAGTCTGGGTACGCGTAGCATAAGTCTGCACTTCATTACCGGACGGACACGGCTGACTTTCTGGTATATTTTTACCATTTGCAGATCCGCCCCAACATACCCTTGTACACACTTCATAAAAATTAACCTGGCTGCCATCTCTACAATCTTTTTTTATGGGCATACAATTTTGTCCTGAGACATTATAATTAGCTGGACACACAACCCTTGGCGCAGTTGGTGTATTGTAATATGTTTGAGTGTAACCATTACCTCCACCCCAAATAGTAGCTGCAGGTGGGGTATATGGTGCTGATGGGGTTGGTGTATTGTAAACAGTAATAGGTTTATAAGTCGTTGTATAACCATTACCCCCACCCCAATTAGTCGCTGGTGGTGGTGTATAAGGAGTTGGTGCAGTAGGTGTATTGTAAACTGGTGTTGGTTTATATGTAGTTGTATAACCATTACCACCGCCCCAATTAGTCGCTGGTGGTGGCGAATAGGTGACTGTTACACCACCTGTATAAACTGGTGTGTTGTTGTAAGTTGGACCATTATTGTATGTGGGGCTATTCGTATAGGTTGGACCATTATTGTTAGTTGGTGCTGTATATATTGGTGTATTATTAACCGGACAAGAATAAGGCACAGTTACATATATACCGTCACCACAATCAATTTGTACAGGGGAATTTGTTGTAGGTGTTGTATATATTGGATCTGGTTCGGGAGTAGTAACACAACTTGGGCAATCTAATTCAAAATCATCATCAATCTGAGAGGAAGATAAATTAAAAATTAATGATACTGTGAATAAACTTAATAAAAGATTTTTAAAGATTTTTTTCATATTTATTTTTTACACATACCTTCTGGACATGGTGGACACAACGGCTCTCCAACATAGAGTCTGTTAAAACACTCTGCTATGTATGTCTGCTTTACACCGTTTACGTCTCTAGTATACAGCTCTGCCCCCTTTTTTAAAACTACAAAACCTTTTGTCATAAAGTCTTCACCGTTAGCACCCTGTATCTCACCTACAGAGAGATAATCTGCTTTTAAATTAAACTTTCTAAGACCTTCCTCTTCCAAGAACTTAACTTCGTCTCCTTTGTATTTTTCAATTAATTTATTTAAATTTTTAACAGATTTTGGCTTATAATATTTTACTTCATTTCTCTGGAACTCTCCCACTTGCCAATCTTTTATTATTTTCTCTAAATCATTATAAATACTAACTCCATCTGCTTTTGGATTATTAAGCGTATGTGGTATATTTTTATTATTTAAAAACTCTACGAATTTTCTTTTGCTTATTTGATTATTAGCAAATGCCTGCACATCATCTTTTGCATGAACTTCTTCTGCTAAAAAGCTAATACCCAGATTAGCTACAGCAGTACTCACTACTAACTTTCCAGCGCCTCTTAAAAAATCCCTTCTACTTGTCACGCCTTCTTCATCTTCTATTTTCTGTGTGCCTGGTAATACTCCAGCGCGAGTTGCTGGATGTGGTGGCATTCCCAAAAATTGCTTTATATTCATAATGTAATTATCCCACATTTAAGAGATATCACAAAGCATCTTTTGCACATAAGAAAATCCCCGAGCTTACGCTCGGGGATTTTCTTATTTTAAACTACTTCCAAAAGTAAATTAATGAGAAGTGTTGTCATGAGTTCCTAACCCCTTAACGTCTCTTAAGATTATTCTACCTAATACTACCAATATCATTATAAGTGCTAATATAGCTACCCATTCTAATAATGTGCCTGGTAACACACTCATTGATTTTGAAGATTTTTCATTATCATTAGTTTTTACATTTGAGTTTGCAGTCTCATCAGTTACTGTAGAGATTATATAAGCAGTTACTTCGTCTTTTAAAGTTTTACCTTTTGTATCTAATACTTCGTATGACAAGTAAGAGTTTAGGACTAAACTCTTACCAGCAGTAACATTATCGTTAACTTTTAATTTGATAACTTTTTCTACAGTCTCTTCTGTTCTAACTCTTGCGTCTTCTATGGTTATAGAGTTTTCAATAGCATCATATTCACCAACATTCTTGTCTACAAAAGTCATATCTTTTGGAGCAGTGATTTTTACTATTACATTAGACAGAGTTAATTCTGAAGTATTTTTGTAAGTAACTTTATAATCTATAACATTACCTTTTGTGATCTGGTTAGAAATAGCTTCTATCTTAACTGTTGCTAATTTTTCACCACTTTTTATAATGTCTTTATTACCATCTACATCTTGACAAGTAATATCAATACCACCTTTGTCTGATTTTGGTGCTACATAAGTAACTACTTTTTTACTTTTTACATAAGTGACTACTTGTTTTGGTTTTGGAGCTGTGACCACTGGTATGTATTTTACATAGTCACTCGATGTTCTAAAGCTCATCAGTTCACCCTTGTAAGTTCCATTAGCATTAACTATCACAGCTCTACAGTAGTATAAAGTATTTGGCTTAAGGTTAGTTATAAGGCTTGAATACTGAGTAGACATCTGATTACCTATATTACCTGAGTTAGTATTATAACCCAGTGACTGAGTGGTTCCATACTCAAAGTATCCATTAGTATTAACTCCATTAGAAATCATAGCTACACCGTTACATTTTGCACTGTTTTGCATGATTTGTGTTGGCACTGTAGTAACCACTCTGTGATTAATAGTTACTATATTTCTACAATAATTGTTGTAATCATTCTGAGAGTAATAAGTTCTACTGTTTACAGTACAGTACCAAGTTGGTGTTGTTACAGTTTTACAGTAATTATTATACTCATTTTCAGTAGTGTAATAATATCCATTGATAGAACAATATTTTTTACATCCATCAGAGTATGACTGATTAGTAGAATACGTCTGTCCATTAAGCGCACAGTATAAACTGATTGGTGCTTTACAGAGATTATTATATTCATTTTGAGTATTGTAATAATATCCATTGTAAGTACAGTATAATCTACATCCTATATTATATGCATCTTGAGAGTTGTAAGTAGAACCATTTAATGCACAATACCAAGTCTGAACATTCTTACAGTAATTGTTATAGTCTGAAACATTATAATATGTCTGACCATTGATATTACAGTAGTATGTAGTTGTAACATTTTTACAATTAGCGTCGTAAGCGGCTTGTGATGAATAGTATTGGCCGTTAATAGAACAATATATACTCACTACTGGAGCTTTACAGTAATTATTAAAGTCTGATTGAGTGCTGTAATAGTATCCATTGATAGAACAATATTTTTTACATCCATCAGCATAAGACTGTTGAGAATTATAAGTCTGGCCATTTAACGCACAATATAAGTTAACTACATTTTTACAATTAGCATTATAAGCCTCTTGCGAGTTGTAGTATTGACCATTTATTGCACAGTAGATATTCAGTACTGGAGCTTTACAGTAATTATTGTACTCTGATTGAGTATTGTAATAGTATCCATTAACAGAACAGTATATTCTTGTTGTTGGAACTACTGGTGTTACTGGAGTTGGGTATGTGTATACAGGGCTTGGTGTTGTGT
>JAYSVC010000019.1:0-18637 GCA_043718735.1 bacterium
AGCAACGTTTTTTTCTTCCATCTTTGTGATCCCAGGGAGAATTGAACTCCCGTTAACAGATTGAAAACCTGTTGTCCTAACCATTAGACGATGGGACCAGTGTTAAATACCTTGGAAAGTATTTAACTTTTATATTATAACATATATTTGAAATTATGCAAAATAAATATCCTATTTCTGCTTACTGATTTCTATATCTTTATACCCTGTCGCTACTGCTCTATCTTTTAATATTTTATCTATGAGCCTATGTTCCTTTTTTAATATATTCAGGTTCGTAGCATTTTCTTTTATTATAACCCCGACATTTTTTTTACCTTTGTTATAATCTTCACCTGTCACTTGCATATTAAGACTAACGCTATTTATCTTGTGTATTCCAGACTTTAATCCTTCTATCATATTCAGATTTTCAAAAGTATTATGCATGCCCTGCATGTATTTTTCTTCATCACTCAGTTTAAAAGTTATATTAATCTGACTCCTGCCACTTATTAACTTAACGCTTTTAACTGCCCAAGCATTCACATTTGTACTGTCTTGGAGAGGAGCTTTAAAATCTTCCAAGTTAACAAAAGTATCCAGGTCATAACTCATCTCTTTATAATCCATAGCAAAACCATTAACTTTTTTCATGTACATTTCAGCATAAGCGAACTGTACTTCTTTGCTCCCTGTTGCTTTTATTATAACCTCCTGATGTTCAAAAAGGTAAACTAGTGAGATGTTTTTCTTACTACCGTCAATATAAGCTATATTAGTCATGAACATGTTGTCATGCTTTAAAGTTTTTACTTCGAGACTCGCCCCTACACTACTGCCTATAACTGCTTCTAAGTATTCTGCATACTTTTCTTTTAACTCTTCATCTATTATTTCTATATCTTTTTCTACTGCCCCCTTAGCTTCGAATCTTTTCCAGCTATTCTTCTTATAAAAAGAAATTATAAATACAATATTTTCAAACTTTTCAAAATGATCAATAAAAAATGCTAATCCTTTGTCATGAAAAGAAAAGGCTATCACTTCATTCGTAGTGGGATCTGTTTTACTTATATAATTTTTATATATATCATTTGCTTCCTTGTTACAAATAAGGTTTATCTTTTCTATACTTTGATTTATATTTTCCCTGTCTTCTAATTCAAGACTTTTATAGAATTCATACCACTCGTCACTCACTTTTTCTTCGTTCTTTCCATCCATTATGTTTGGGACTGTAAACTTCTTTTTACTCTTCTTGTCTAAGTGATTATGCATTTCAAAAAGTTGTCTTAGTAAACTGTTTTGGTTAAACTTTGCTAAAAACTTTTTTGTATTTACTTTTTTATTCATATTATATAGTTTAGTCGAAATATAATTATAGCATGAAGCTGGAAATATGTTATAATGTTATTATTAAATTAAATATATAAAATATGTCAATGGAAATATTCTCTCTTATTTTGTCAGCTGGAGTTTTGCTAATTTTAGCTGATACTGTTATAAACATGGTTCTGTATTTTACTTATCCGAAGTTCAGAAGCTGGATACTCGGACGTTCTTACTTTAATTATTTAAAAATTATCGGAACTATTGCTATTACTTCCAGTGCTTTAGCTCTGACTTATCAGCTGTATTACAATTTACCTGTTTGTATTTTATGCTGGTGGCAAAGAATCTTCATTTTTCCGATAGATATCATAGTTTTAGTTTCTATATTTATGAAAAATAAAATGAATCATGTTACTATCGGATTTTTAGCATTCTTTGGCTCACTAGTCTCAGCCTATCATTATTATTATCATTTTCAAGCATGGGTGCTTGGCAATGCTATTTCTATGCCTTGTGAACAAGGTGGACTGCTTCCAGCATGTATAGAAAATAATGGTGTGCTTACTTTTGGATTTGTAACTATCCCTCTTATGGCACTTATCATACAACTCGCCATCATGTGGTGGTGTTATGTTGCTCATAAAGTAGTAAATAAAAAATAAACTATTTAAAAAAATAAACCCCTTTACAATTATGTAAGGGGATTTGCTTATTCATGAAGAATAACTTTTTATTTTTTCATAGC
This sequence comes from bacterium, assembly GCA_043718735.1. Taxonomy (GTDB): domain Bacteria; phylum Patescibacteriota; class Minisyncoccia; order Phycocordibacterales; family UBA5272; genus JAUPVO01. The sequence goes on from JAYSVC010000019.1 coordinate 2,060, forward strand.
TGGTGTAATCATCTGAACGACAAGTTTTTTAATACTTTCTATCGTAGATACTAACGACGCTTGAAGCTTTTTATTTTCTAGTAATTGTTGTAACATGAAGAAGAGAGCGTCCCTATCCTTCTCTGTATCAAAGAAGTCTATCCATCTGGCTGAGGCATTGCCTCTTGGCCATTGTATATATGTTATCTCTTCTGGAGGTGTGAACTTTACTTTAACAAAGAGGGCCCCTTCTTTGTAGCTTTCTAAAAGATATTTTGCATCCAGTTCTAAAGTATTTGTCTTATCAGTTAGGACTTTTTCTGAGAAGACTTTGTTTATCTTTTCCCCAAGCGTATCTTTTACTGAGTCAACTTTTTTACTAATGGTCAGAGCTGGTATCTTTATGGATCCACCTTTAGACAAAAACTGGTCTGCAAAAAATATTCCATGGGCTGTCCATTCGACATTAATATTTTTAGATTCTAATGCTATGTAATCTTCAGAACATATGCGTAGTGGGTCCTGCAATACGAGCTCAACCGATCTTTGTATAGCATTTTCTTTTAGAAAATCTGCAATCTTTTTCTCTAGAATCTTTTCTTCCTTTGATAAATGTTCCAGACGATTCTTAAAAGGCTTAATGGTAATATCTTCGCTCATTATTTTCTCCTTGTGCTACATTGTTTAAAAAGAACTACTTTTACATACTACAATATTTTCAGTATTATTACAAGGTAAATAAAAAAGCCTTCACATTTTTTGTGAAGGCTTTGTTGAAGCATGAAGTGATTTTCCTAACATAATAATATTCTGTATCTTAGCTACTTCTCTTAAAAGCTCGCTTTTAGGATTAGAGATCTGATACAGTAACCAAGCGTCAAGCAAATAAGGTCCTATGTGTGATTCTATTTGAGCTTCTGATGGGTAAGTCCCTTGCTTTATCTGCCATATTTCTGGCTGATCATGTATGGTACCGTATTTGGATTCTTCTATTCTTGGAATAAAAGAAAATGCTTCATAGAGACGTCTTTTAGTTTCTAAAGGTAACTGCTCTAAATCACAAGAGACTATTCTTTGCAAATTATCTATCTGCTTATTTAAAGTCTCTATAATTTTATTATCAGCAGGCAAGACCTCTTCTTCTAATTGACGTATGGCCTTATCGAGAGGTAATACATTTTTTTTCCACATGTCAGGAACTTGTTGATTTTCATTTTTCTGGAATAGATTAGTGAGGAAAACATCTAGTCTACTCCTTAACATAGATAATGATACACTGGGGTTAACTTTTTTGTTATCTTCTTTTTCACGTTCCGATTTTAAACGGTCTAATTTTAATGTTGATTCTCTTACTTTAAATTGCAAGGAGTTTCTTTTTTTTATTAAGTCACTTAGCATTTTCTCAAGATTTGATTTCATGGAACCTCCTTTCATAAGAGATAAGTTTTTGGAATTAAAGAACTGCAAAGTGAGTATATAACAAATACTAGAATAAGTCAATAATGAACAAATGAACCCTAATATGCTATTTATATGTTATAATCAGTTAAGGAATAATCTAAAATAACCCTTATGAATAACGTAAAAGACAGCCTCATAGCAGATTTTCAAAGATTACCAGGTATAGGCCCAAAACAAGCTGAACGTTTTGCTTATTACCTTATGAAGCAGAATAAAAACTTTATAGAAAGCCTCTCTAAGAATATTCTGAATATAAAGCTTAATAGTTCACAGTGTGCTGAGTGTTATTCATTTTTTTCTAATACAAATGTAAATGCTGAGAAAAATAAATTATGCAGTATTTGCAGTGATGAAAGTAGAGACAAAAAAATTGTATTAATAGTAGAAAAAGAGTTGGATGTTAATGCTATAGAAAAAACTTCTGAGTACAATGGTGTATACTTTGTGACTGGTGGTAAGCTACCCTTTCTTATTGATGACCCACGTGAACACATTCGTATACGAGAACTGGTAGAAATACTTAGAAAGAAAATAGACACTAGAATAGAAAAACAAGAAAACTCGGAAGAGAAAAGTGTAAATCTATCTGAGATAATATTTGCATTACCAGCCAATGATGAGGGTGATAATCAGGTAGAGTATATAAAAAAGACAATAGCTCAAGTGGTCGGTATGGATACAGTAAAAATCTCAATGCTAGCTCGTGGAGTATCTACTGGACTCGAGATGGAATACATAGATCACGACACTTTTAAATCTGCATTTTCATTTAGAAAATAAAAGTAAGTAGTCTTTTAGAAAATAAGTAAAAATTAAAACGCGTAATTTTACGCGTTTTTTATGTAGCTTCTTACTCTTCGTCGATTATCTCTACGAACTCATCCATATCAACTACATACCATTTTTGATTTGTTCTGCGAACATACACGAGTGCTGAGTATTTATTTCCAGAAAATTGACTTTTGGTATCAATAGAAACAACATAAGTTATGCCTCTATAATTTTTATATCTATCAATATTAGACATAGAGCACACACAGCCCTCATTCTTCTTTACAACATAATCCAAAGCTGCCAATCCTGCCTGTATCAATCTGGAAGTTGCCATTTTGTACCTCTTTCTTTAAAGTGTTAGTTTGGAGCCTGAAATAGGCTTACTTTTACATACTACAACAAAAGTCTCTGAAATGCAATAGGTATATTTTTATACTTATTTTGACTTCTGCACATAATACACAGGAAAAGATATTTACTTTTCTAGAACTTTTCTAATTTAAAAGTTATAATTAGTAGTAATAAATACTTAATATATTTTTAATAAATAAAATCATGTCAGACTCACAAAAAGAATATAAAAAGAAATACGATAATTTTGGAGACAAGAATAGAAGATATGACAGTAAGAACCCTTTTGATGGTATGCGTGTTCCACCTCAAGATATAGATAGTGAGCGTGCATTGCTCGGTGCTATTATTATCTCACCTGAAAGTTATTATGACATAGAAGACCTAATCAGGGAGAAAAGTTTTTATGCAGAAAAACACAGAAGTATATGGAATACAATGCAAGAGTTGACTGCAGCTAAGGAGCCGGTAGATCTAATATCTTTGAATAATAAATTAAAGCAAAAAAATATCTTAGATCAAATAGGTGGTCCTGCATACCTGGCTGAGCTATCTAACTTTGTTGCTTCAGCTGCGAATATAAAATACTATGCGACTATTTTAAAAAAGAAAGAATTATTAAGAAGGTTAATAGAAGTTAGCACCAAAATAGCTGATGTAAGTTATGAAGAAAAACATGAAGTGGAACATATATTAGAAACAGCAGAAAAAGACATTTTTGAAATCACTAGCTTTGGAACTGGTGCAGGTAAATTAGTAAAATTAGCCGAGTTAATAGACGGTGCCTGGGAAAGAATAGAGATGATGCAGGGTGACGATGGTAGTCTGCGTGGAGTGCCGACTGGCTTCTCTTCTGTTGATCATAAACTCTCTGGCTTTCAAAAGTCTGACCTTATTATATTAGCTGCACGCCCTTCAGTTGGTAAGTCTTCATTGATGTTAGACTTTGCCCGTTCGGCAGCTGTGAAGCATAATGTTCACACTGCGATATTCTCACTGGAAATGAGTAAGGAGCAGCTCTTTGACCGTATGCTCGCTGCTCAATCACATGTAGATGGTTGGAAATTACGCACAGGTAAGCTAAGTATGGAGCATGATATAGAGAGACTACAACAGGGTCTCAATGAATTATCAAAAGCTCCAATATTCATAGATGATACACCAGCTAATAACATTGTTAATATGCGCTCTGTGTTACGTAGATTACGCGCTGAGAAGCCAGTAGGACTAATTATAGTAGACTATTTACAGCTCATGAGTACAACTAAAAACTTTGACAGTATGGTGCACCAGGTGTCTGACATATCTAAGTCTTTAAAAGTATTGGCGAAAGAATTTAATTGTCCTGTTATCGCCTTATCGCAGTTAAGTCGTAATGTGGAACAGCGTGGAGGTAAGCCGAGACTGTCCGACCTTCGTGACTCAGGATCTATTGAGCAGGATGCTGACGTGGTTATGTTCATACATCGTGAAGAAAAGTATGGCGAACAAGCTCAGAATAATAATGTGGTAGAATTACTAATAGAAAAACATCGTAATGGAGCGACAGGTATGGTCAAGTTAATGTTTGATGCAAAGACTACCAGCTTCTCAGAAGTTGCCGAAGATGCTTTTGGAGATTTCCAAATGCCAGCAATGAGCGTGAGTGGGTTTTAGAAAAAAACTTTTAGTTCTATATCACAGGATCAGTTGGTGGTGTTACAAGAGGATCTGTGAGTGATGATTCTGGATCTACAGCTGTTGGTTCTATTATAGATGTAACTACATCCGTATCGCAACTAGTAGTTACAGTATTTAGTATCATGCCAGCATCACATGTTAAGACCGTCGTAATCTCAGGTGTGGTAGAGGTTGATGTGGTGGTAGCTGTATCAGGAGTTGTAGTAGAGACAATAAGTGGAGCTACTAAATCATGATTAGTTACCGTTACATTATCACCACCCAGTAATTCTAATTGATCAGCATTGATACACACTGTTTTGTTTTCATTTTTAATACATACTTCACTCGCTAAAATCTTACCCTCCTCACTAATACTCCACTTTCCTCCTGAACTACTAATGCTTTTAACGTTGAATATGGAATGATTTTGCATATCGATATCAGTAGCATAAGCCACATTACCTCCTATTAAGTTAGTAGTAGAAGCAAGAGCTAATAAATTAGTAATTGTAGTAGTAGATAATGTATTATTAGTTACTTTTACATCTAACTCTTGTATGGCTTTTACTATAGGTGAGAAGAGATCATTGTATCTTACTGATTTCATTCCTAGACTATCTGTATTCACGAGTCCTGATCCTAAGTATGAAGATGAAGCAAGAGCTAATTCCATTTCTTGAGCTATGAAGCCGAATTCTTTATTAGGGTTTTCGTCATTTATTCTGTGATATTCTACTGGGCGAAGAGTGTTTAGGAACGATAATCCGAGTGGTATAGTATTTATGTTTTCTTTTAATCTAGAGTCTGAGGTTATAGTCCAAGCTACTTGTATGCCGGCGTAGGTGATGGCTGTGTCTCCGAGACGGATTTGGTTGGAAGCAGTAGAAGTTGGAACTTGGGCATTGTTACCAAGAGTTAGATTGTTAGAGCCTGTAGTGATGGTGTTACCTGACTGGTATCCGATAGCAACATTATTACTTCCCGATGTGTTATCAAATAAAGAAAGTCTTCCGATGGCGACATTATTAGTTCCCGTATTTGAAACTGTCGTAGTTCCAAATACTTGGTAACCAACACCAACATTATATTTATTGGCAGTAGTAGATGCGAGTGAGCGACCCGAGCTCTCTCCAAAAAGTATATTTTTACTTACACTTTGTAGTGATCCATTTGATATGTTTCCTGCTCTGAAGTTAAGATCTATAGAGTCAGTAGTTCCTATAAAGTTAGTGTTAGTGTTAGTTCCACTATTACCTAATAATCCCCAAGCTGTTCCGTTAAGTGTAGTTAATACTACATCGCCGTTAGTGTCTACTGTTAGCATTTTGGTGGCTGTGGTGGTAGCTACGGCTGATGAAGATTTTAATCTCTCTAACCTAAGTCCTGAAGTGTCTGCTGAAGCAGCATAAATAGTCAATCTGTTTGTGGGAGTTGTAGTTCCTATTCCCATGAATCCTGAAGATAGTATTGTTAGCTTTGCAGTGTTACTAGGACCTATCATCAAACTATTCGCAATACTATTAGAAACATTAGATCCAAAAGCTGATGCTCCTGAAGCAGATGCTGTATTTGTGAATCCATAGGCAGAAGAATTTGTAGCTGCAGCTGAATTAAAATATCCAAAAGCAGAAGAATGATACGCTGTAGCAAAATTTTGTGCCCCAAAAGCAGAAGAGACTTCTCCAGAAGAATTGTTATCGTATCCAAAAGCAATAGAACTATCACCTGTTGCTACGTTTAAATATCCAAAAGACATGGAAGCTGTCCCTGATGCAGTATTACTGAGGCCAAAAGCATTAGAGTAAAGTCCTGAAGAGATGTTGCTTCTTCCAAAAGAAGAAGAATACATTCCTAAAGTGTCATTGCTGTAACCAAAAGACATTGAGTAATAACCTGAAGAGTTGTTATCATACCCAAAAGCAGATGAATTTATAGCTGATACAGTATTAAAGTTACCAAAAGCAAATGAGTCCGTACCTAAAGCATAGTTATAAGCACCAACTGCCGTAGCATACCATGAAGCTTCATTGTTGCGTCCAAAAACATAAGCCTCCTCTTCATTTGCAATGTTCATGTATCCTATTGCGAGAGAATTTGTTCCTGAGGCGGTGTTGCTATTCCCTAAAGCTGAAGCCCCTACCCCTGAAGCAATATTTGCGTAACCAAAAGAAGAAGAATTTTGTCCTGATGCCTGTCCCCCATTTCCTAGGGCTATAGACCTAGCTCCTGTTGCTGTTGGTGCTGTAGTTGGTGCAACTGCTGACTCTTTATAATACAGACCTCCAGATGATGCAACACTTGTTGCCAGTATGACATCTCCATTCTCATCTACTGTTAACATTTTTGTTGCGGTAGTTGTTGCTGCCGGTGAGGATTGTTTTAATCTCTCCAATCTAAGTCCAGAAGTGTTTGCTGTACTCGAATACACTGTTAATGTGTTTGTTGGAGTTGTAGTTCCTATGCCCATAAAGCCAGAAGATAATATTGTTAACTTTGCGGTGTTAGATGGTCCAATCTGGAGGGAGTTGGCAATATTATTTGTGATATTGTTACCAAAGGCTGAAGCACCGACAGCTGAAGCGGTATTGGCATATCCGAAAGCGGAAGAGTTTACTCCTGTGGCAATATTATACACTCCAAAAGCAGAAGAATAATCCCCATAAGTTTCACTATAGGTTCCAAAAGCAGAAGAATAACTAGCTGCTGCAGTATTTCCTCGTCCGAAAGCGGAAGAACCGATTTCTGTAGCTGAGTTCTCTGCTCCAAAAGTGGAAGAGTAATCTCCATAAGCAGCACTGGAATATCCAAAAGCTTGGGAATATAATCCTAATGCTAAATTGTTAAATCCAAAAGCAGAAGAACCAGTTGGTGAAGATGTGTTACCATGTCCGAAAGCGGAAGATTGTGTTCCTGAGGCAGTGTTAAGATATCCAAAAGAAGAGGAATAACCTCCTAGCGCCTTTGCTCCATCACCAATAGCTACAGCCCCTACTCCTGATGCTATCGGTGCTGTTGTAGGAGCTGTTGCTGACTCTTTATAATATAAGCTACTAGACGATGAGCTAGAACTTGTAAAAGAAAGATATGTGGTAGAGACTATACCATTTACATTAGAAGTTAATATATTAGTAGCTGTTGCAAAAGTTAAATTATTTAAATTAATCAAAGATGAAGAGGTGGAAAGCCCATTCACATTAGAATACACGGTATTGGTGGCGGAAGTGAAAAAGTTTGTAGTGAATAATTCTAGTAATGGGTAAAAATTACCAATAGTAGCATTAGTAATTGTTGCATTATTAGTAACTAATGTATCGGTGATTGTATTAGAAGCACTAAAATTAGTAGTAAAGACATCTGTGAAATATGAAGTTACTGATTTTAAAATAGTAGTAAAAAAATTAGTAGAAGTTGCATAAGAAAAATCAGTAGTTACAGGAGCAGAAGAAACTGTAGAAACCGGAACATACTGAAACACCACCCCACTATTGTTATTACTAGTTTGTGTAGCAGGAGTATATATATTATTAGTCACAGTTCTGTCTATGGTTATATATTGTGGCTGTAATTCTCTAATTTTTATTATTGTGGTTGCAGGTACAACTTCTCTTTCAGGAGTCAGACCTAAAACTTCTTCTGTCTTTACGTTTCCAAAGCTACTTTCTGCTTTATTGTCACTGAGGTCTGAAAAGTTTGGCTCACTATTTATCTGACTATAAATATTTTGCTTTATAATAGTAGCTGTATTTTTATCTTTTGTACTGGTTGTGCTTATATTAAAAATAGGACTTACGCGTAAATCATAAATTGTACTTAAGGTAAGAGGTTCTGTTTCCCCTATTTTTTTATTAAAAATCTTTGTAGCAGTATATATAAGAGAGAGAAGTAAAATCAAAGCAAGAATAATAGTTATTAAAAACTTTAATTTGCTCGGTTTTTTTGATTCTTCAACAATAGCAACTTCTTCATTCATGACTTAATTATACAATGAATACTTATTTTAAGTTATTTAGTATCCCCATATATTTAAAAATAAAACTCACTTTATGTGAATTTTATTTTATTTAAGAAATTAATTATCTTTTCTTTTATTCTTTGATCTCTCAGTATCTGTTAAAAGTTGTTTACGAAGACGAACTGATTTTGGAGTGATTTCTAGGTATTCATCAGCATTCATGATTTCTAGTCCGCGCTCAATACTAATCTCAAATGGAGGAACAAGAGTGATGGCCTCATCTGCGCCAGATGAACGCATATTAGATAATTGTTTTCCTTTTGTAGGATTTACCATCATCTCCTCTCCCTTGCTTGTATTACCTACAATCATACCCTCATACACCTCAGTAGCTGGATGTATATACATAACTCCTCTATCTTGCAAGTTCCAAAGTGAGAATCCAAGTGCCTTACCAGTCTCCATAGATGTCATAGACCCCACATCACGACGGTCAATAGTTCCAGCATAAGGGCCAAACTTTGTGAAGCGTGCCGATAGGATACCTAGACCTTTTGTATCTACGATAAACTCACCTCTGTAACCCAGCAGTCCACGTGTTGGTATCTCAGCTTTGATACGTGTTGTACCATCTTTTTCATTCATGTCTGTAATCATACCCTTTCTCTTACCCATTTTCTCCATAACTATACCGCTGTGTTCAGTTGGTACGTCTATAACCACCTCTTCATATGGCTCTTCTTTTGATCCATCAGCAAGAGTGTGTATAATAACTTTTGGTTGTGATACTTGTAATTCAAATCCTTCACGACGCATAGTTTCAAGTAATACTGATACATGCATTTCACCACGACCGAACACTTCATATCTATCTCCATCAAAATTAACACGCATACCTACGTTAACCTCTAATTCTTTTTCTAATCTATCACGTATCTGTCTTGTTGTTACGAATTTACCTTCTTTTCCTGCAAATGGTGAGTCGTTAACAAGGAAGTAAAGAGCGATAGTCGGCTCATCTACATTAATAGCTTTTACTGGCTCTACCGTAGCATCTTCTGCAAAAGTTTCACCGATAAAAATATCTGGAAATCCAGCAATCATCACAATGTCCCCAGCCACACCCTCTTGCACTTCTACTCTTGATATACCACGAAAAGCAAACATCTTTGATATTTTACCAGTTCTGGTCTCACCTGTTGGCTTAATTACTGTTATAGTTTGTCCCATTTTTACTTTACCATCATAAATACGTGCTGTCGCCATACGACCTAAAAAGTTATCATAAGCAAGGTTGAACACTTGTGCCTTAAACTTATTATTAACATCACCTGTTGCTTTTGGAACTTTTTCAAGTATCATATCTAAAAGCGGGTCAAGGTTAACACGCTCATCTAATTCATTTTTCATAGCAACACCATCACGTCCGATGGCGTACACTGTTGAGAATTGTAACTGTTCGTCATTAGCACCTAATTCCATAAACAATTCGAATACTTCATCATGAACACGTGAGGCATCAGCTGCGGGCTTGTCAATTTTATTTATAACTACTATTGGTTTTAATCCAAGCTCGAGAGATTTTTTAAGTACAAAACGTGTCTGAGGCATAGGACCTTCTTGGGCGTCTACAACAAGTAATACGGAGTCAATAGAACGTAATACACGCTCTACTTCAGAACCAAAGTCAGCGTGACCTGGTGTATCTAGTATATTTATCTTTACCCCTTTATAATCTACAGAAGTATTTTTAGCATAGATAGTGATACCACGCTCTTGCTCTAAGGCATTACTGTCCATAGTTGCTCCTTTTTCACCTGTACCACATTGTTGCATTAATGAGTCTGTTAATGTTGTTTTTCCATGGTCCACATGGGCGATAATGGCGATATTTCTAATTTCTTGTTGCATATATTTTGTAAGATTTTGTACTTAATTTAAAGTAGAATTATAACATAAAAATAGGAAAATATCAAATAAAAATGCTTTTCTGTTAAGAAAAGCATTTTGTTACTGATTTATTTTTTATATACAGAAACTCTCGTAAAAGACGGAACTTGAACTTTGTCACAGTTATTAGTTAACCTTAAGCACATATATCCATCTTTAACCCTATGTACTATCCATTTTTTATCTACACCTTTTTTAAGACTTAATAAAAATTCTGAATATTCTAGCCACTCTTTCTCTAAAAGTAATATGTCAGAAAAACAATGAAAAGAATTACCCGAATTAAATATGAATACATCAGAACCAAGATAATTAGCTATTTTCTCTACTGCATTAAAAGACTCCTCTATATTTCCTTTACCATCAAGCATTGGAACATGCATAATTTTACCAGATGGAAAATATATATCAGAACAAATAGCGACTTCTATACCTTGCTTCACCTCTAATAATTTTGATATAGGGCTTTTAAAAATATTAAATAAATGACTATGTAAAAAAGATATCTTATCTCTATTTACGTCACTCAAAGTTTTATTTTCTGGCTGATAAGACACTAAATTAAAATGCGAATTTTTTGGACAAGATCTTACTATTCTGCTTTGAAAAAAATAATGAAAAGAAGGTGCCTCTAGAAAAGTTAATGAACTCATTATTGCTCCTTATAGTTTTAAAAACTCCTATCACCACAACCAGTACACACCCCATCACTATAAATCCCTGGGCAGTTTTTGCTTATATGCATTGTGGCTCCATACTGTATGCCTGCAATAGAGTCATGTGACTTTAAGACACTGCCAACTATATAACCTTCCATACCTGGGCTCAGCTTGATATTTTCTGACGTCTCTGATATAAAATTATGTTTTGTTGCTTTATGTCCAGTTGGCCAACCAGCAACCTCCACCCCTTTAGTGTCCGATATAGACAGGTCACCATTAGGGAGACCAGCTTCTTTTTCTAACTTACGTAGACAGTCACCAAAGCTTAACCCAACAACTTGTATTTTTGTATGTTTAGACATTTTTATATCCTTGTTAAAATAAATGAAAGAGCAATAAATAAACACTAACATAATATTCTACACTAAGCAAATACAAAGACTACCTTACAACAAATGATATTTTCCCAGCCAATCTCTTACCATCTAATAACACTTTGACTCTATATTCCCCCACATTAAGATTATTAATAGTGCTATACCCTCTATAGCCTTCAGATCTTCCACCGTAAATATTATAATTAACCTCATTTATTTTTGTCCATTTACTATTCTTAATATCATAATGTTCCCACAGATGGGTTATCTTTCCTTTTAAGTTATTAGGAGCTTGTAATTCTACATAAAAATTAATTTCACTTGTTTCTGATTTTTCAACTATATTTTGTAAAAAAATATTCCTTTTTATTTTACTAATTAACTCATAATTCAAAACACTATTAGTGTTTGTATTCACACTGACATCGCTTCTAGTTACTTTTATGTCTTTGTATAGTCCAGAGTATTTTAAATTAAGAGGGACGGCTGGAAACATACTTGTCGAATAAAGTAAGAACAGAAAAATACTAGGCACCAGTAAATAGTTATGTAATTTATACTTTAAAATATCTTTATTTAATAAAAATATTTCTTTTAAGTAAAAATATAAAATTATATTAGAAATAGTAAGAGATATTAAAAAAGTATATATATTTATTATTTTTATAATGTACGGCACAGCAAAAATAAAATAAAAAATAGTTGCGAGTGAATAAGTGATTAGGTCTATGTATAACCTGTATTTATTTTTAATAAATTCATTACTTAACATTAAAAATAAAATTAAGAGAAGAACTGGTATATTAGAAATTATATCTCCGCCACGTATATAATATACAAAAACAAAAGAAGTAAATGAACCAAGAATTAAAGCGATAAATAGACTTAAAACACTAACATACTTTTCTCCTTTTCTAATACTTGTCTTATCTGTTTCTAAAATCTCTCTCATATAAATTAAAAGGCCAAGTGTTAACATAAAAATCCCACCAATATAAATAGAATATATACTAGTTACATCAGGTAACGTAAAGTAATCTAAAATAAAACCAAATACAAATAAAAATAAAGATATATGTTTAAAATTTTTAACTAAAAAGTTTTTAGAGTATTGTATTTTTTTAAACATAAAATTAATTTAAGATACTTTTAAACGCTTCTAATGATTCTGGATTAGAATTAACTCTCCAGTCTTTTTCTTTATTCTCATTGAACCATAACCATCCTTTTACATAAGGGTATTTATGCAATTGTACCGTGAAAGCATCTATTATCCAACCAGCTTTCCTTTTGTCATCTGCTACGCCCATAGAGAAAATATACACAGGTTTATTGTATTTTTCTAATTTTGGTAAGCTTTTTCCAAACATAGTCTCAAAACTTTCCCACGGATTACCATCATTAAATCCATCCACACCAACATAATCAATATATTCTGAGCCGGGGTAATAGAGATCAAACTGATTACTTGGAATATCTGGTATAGACCCACTGTTGACTATCCAAGCAAATTTTACATTAGGAATATTTTTAAAAAAACCGTGTATATGTATCCAAGATTTCTTAAACTTATCAGATGTATTACCCTCTTTAGTCATTGACCACGGATACCAATTTCCATTGAATTCTGAGTATGGCGCTAAAATAATTTCTCCTCCATACTTTTTTGCATCTTCCGCAAATTTCTGAAAGTATTCATCGTGCCCGCCTGCTATAACTGTATCAAAAGAATAATCCGCTTGATCAGAGAGACTTTTGTTGTAGTCAATAGGCTCCCAAAATAATAAAAGTATTTTACTCTTATCTCCCATTCTATCTTCAAAAGTACTAGCATATTGATCATTACCCCAATGAGCAAAATACATTTGTATTTGTGATTTACTATTAACTAAATTTTCTAACTCAGCCATAGTTCCAAGATTTTTACCCACTGAGGCTCCCCAAATCATTGAAGCGGGAGCCTTTTTAGTTGTTGGGCTCGAACTACTTGTACTTGAAGAGATAAGCATCTTAATTGGAACTATCTGTTGCTTATTGTTTGAGATTAATTTTTTAGAAAGTTTTTTATTTATTTTTTTACTAGAACTACTAGAACTAGAAGTAGAAGTAGACATACCAAGAACTTCTATTTTTTCTACCTTAACGTCCTCACTCACAATACTTTTAATACTTTTTACTTTTTGATAATACATAAAAGTTATGACAAATAAAAAAAATATTAAGATATATATCAAAATTACTTTTATGTATTTTATGTCTTTATTTTTTTTACGCATAGACATTATATGGTAAATTATAACATGTAATTATTAAAAGCATAAAATAACAAAGAAGCAACATTAGGTTAGTAATTTAACATTACCATTTCTTTTTAAATGCCCCCAATTAACTTTTATACCCAGTATTGCTTCCATAGTGGCAACACAAGTAATATACCAAATCACAACTTGATACAAAAAATAAGTCATACCTATGTAAAAAAAAGTACTAAATTTAAATAATTCTTTTTTATTATAAATAAGAATACTAAGAGAAGCTATCAGAGTATATAAAATTAAAAGCATAAAATTAGTTAATACAAAGGTTTTTATAAAATCTCCTGTAAGCATCAAGGATAGAAAAAAATTAGGATCTATTACTTTAGATAAAGCCACAAAAAAAGTAAAAACTAATACTAATGTAGTAAGTAATAAGTATGGAGAAAAAAGGAATCCTAGGAACATCTCTAAAAATACATACAAACCAAGAAAACCATATTTAGGGTTTAGGAAAATATTTTTATGTTTCATTAATATTTGTAGAGTGCCGAATTTCCAGCGCATTCTTTGTTTGAAAAACTGTTCAAACATTTCAGGTGCTTCAGTTACTGCAACAGCTTCTGGATTCATCACAACTTTATAACCAGCTTTCTGGATTTTGATTGTTATATCAGTATCTTCTGCCAAAGTGTCTGACTCATACATGCCTACTTTGAGTAGTATCTCTTTTCTAAAAGCACCAACACAGCCAGGTATCACAGCTATTGCTCCAAGTTCTTGCTGTATTGTTTTAAAAAAGAATTGACTAACTATATATTCCAAATGTTGATTTCTTGTTAAAAAATTATTATGATTACCAACATAAACAAATCCTGCCACTCCACCAACTTCATCGTCACGAAATTCTGATATCATTTTTCTAATTGTATTTGGGAAAAACTGTGAATCAGCATCAATACATACCACAAAATTATATTTAGCTTTTTTGATACCAAAATTAAGTGCCGAGGATTTACCTCCATTCCTTTTTGTTATTATTGTAATTAATGGATTGTTTTTATATTTTTCTGTTACAAGCTTAACACTATTATCTTTTGATCCATCATCAGAAAAAATTATTTCAAAGATGGGATAATCTGTCTTAAGTAAAGATTCTATGGTTTTTAATATTACCTTTTCTTCATTATATCCTGGAATAATTATAGAAACTGGTGGTACAAAATCAATATTAAATTTATTTTTCTTTCTAGAAAAGTAATAATGTCTGAAAAATAAAACAAAACCTAATATTAATTTTATAAATTCAAAAATCAGAGCTGCTGTGGTTATTTGAATTAAAATAAAAGTGAAAAGTCTACCAATTTTTATCATTTCATAATATAGAGCATCTTCAAAAGTAATAACATTAGAATTATTAGTTCTTAAATCAAGATTATCAGATCTTATAATTTCAAAGTTATTTACTAGTAAATAGTCTATTATTTTTGGTAAAGCTTCTAATGTAGGTGATCTGTCACCACCGTAATCATGTAAAAGTATCTGACTTGAATTAGCTTTTTCTATACCAGCTATCACAGAAGATAAAACATTTTCTCCGTCCTCTGCTACCCAGTCATTAGAATTGACATCTGCTTCTTGTACCAGTAAATTATTGTTTCTTGCTGCAATTAAATTTATCAAATTATTAGAGACTCGATATTCTCCAAATGTTGTGTAGGGTGTCCTGTAAAACCTAGGAGCTTCACCAACGATACCTTTTATTATTTTATTAGTTAAAGACATCTCTAATTCTATTTCTTGTATATTTAAATTATCTGTACTTGGATGTGAATAAGAGTGATTACCTATATTATGCCCATCTTTTATTATTCTTTTAATTATATCTGGGTATCTATTTGCATTTTTACCTGTAACAAAAAAAGTGGCCTTTATATTTCTTTCTTTTAATATATCTAAAACCTTAGGAGTTAAATAAGGGTCTGGACCATCATCAAAAGTTAAAGAAATTTTACCTTCCTCATATCCAAATTTATTTATTTTTGCTTTTACTGGAGGTGAGACATAACTTATGTTATTTATATTTACTCCTTTTAGTATCAATCTTCTTTTTCCATATGATTTATCTGTTATAATTTCATAAAAAGTTCCTTTTCCTGAAATGTTATTCATGTAGTCAACTTCTACACTATTTTTTAAAGAGGGATAGAAATTTTTCTGATTTACTTTCTCAGTCAAGCTCCAGACATCGGATATTTCTTGCCCTATATCCCCTATAGCTAATTCAATATTATATTTTTTAAAAAGATTTTTATTTTTGTTTAAAAAAAAGTATAGACTTACATCATCCGCTATTAATATATTCTTATCTCCTTTTTTTAAATTAGCTTCTTTTGTAGTTAAGTTAAGATGATATTTTTTGTAATCACTTTGTAAAAGATTGTAATATTCACTAGCTGACAATGTTTTATTTTTTACACTAGAATTAGCTATTGAGATTATTTTAGAACTTTTTGGTATTATAATTTCTATATTTTTTTTACTTGTGTTAGCTAATTCAGCAACTTTTTTAGCAGAGAAATTACCATATAGAGTGTTCGAATTACTATCAAAAATATTTAAAGATATATAATCAAATTGGCCAATGAAATCAGGGTCTAATTCTTTTTTTAAATTAGTATATAAAATTATTTCTAAACCACTATCTTTTAAAGATTTTATAAGGTCTTTTAAAGCTTTATTTTTTTCTACTTCTTTATTGTTAATTTCTAAATAATATCCATCAAAATCTAATTTTTCGGAAAGAGATATAAAGTAATCAGATTTCCCATTCTTAACTTTTAGTATATTAATTATTTTCTCTTCGCTGATAAGATTATATTTTTTAATAGAATCATTATTAGAATTTATTATTTCTCTCACAGTAGAATATTCACTTGATATATAATAATGATCATCTAGGTATTCCGAATCCTTATTCTCAGGGATATCTTTTAATATATCAAAGACTACCCTATCTATACTGGAAATATTTTGAGACAAGCCATGGTATGCATTAGGTATATTTGTATTATAAAAAACTGTTGTATTCTTAAATGAAAATGCTTCATTTTTTTTAACTTCAAGTAAAGACTGATTTATTTTTGCATTTAAAA
>JAYSVC010000020.1:0-17143 GCA_043718735.1 bacterium
GATCAGGAAGAAGAAGAGGGGCGACATGTGTATACCTCGAGAATTGGCATTATGATGTTGAAGAGTTTTTGGAATTAAGGAAAAATACAGGAGACGAGAGGAGGAGAACACATGACATGAACACTGCATTATGGATATCCGATACATTCATGAAGCGTGTTCGCGCTGATGGTGACTGGACATTATTCTCACCTGAGGAAGTGCCTCAGCTAACTGAGACATTCGGAGCAGAATTCGAAAAGAATTATTTGAATTATGAATTACAGGCAAAAGCAGGTGATATAAAATTATTTAAAACTATAAAAGCTCGTGACATGTGGAGAAAGATGATAACCAGTCTATTTGAGACTGGCCACCCATGGATTACTTTTAAGGACCCATCGAATGTTCGCAGTCCTCAGGATCATGCAGGTATAGTTCGTAATTCTAACTTATGTACTGAGATAACTTTGAATAATAGTCTCGAGGAGACAGCAGTGTGTAATTTGGGTTCATTTAATTATGAAGTACATGTTATAGATGGTAAGTTCGATCAGGTTATGGTGGCCGAGACTATTAAGACTGCTATGCGTATGCTTGATAATGTTATAGATATTAATTATTATCCGACTATCGAGGCAAAAACTAGTAACATGCGTCATCGTCCAGTAGGTCTTGGAGTTATGGGCTTCCACGATGCATTGTACAAGCTTAACATTAACTTTGACACTGAGGAGGCAGTAATATTTTCGGACGAGTCTATGGAGGTGATTTCTTACAATGCTATACTCGCTAGTACCGAGCTCGCAGCTGAGCGTGGTGCATACTCATCATTCAAGGGTAGTAAGTGGGACAGAAACTTGTTACCCCAAGACACTATAAAACTTTTAGAAGAAAATAGAGGAGAAAAAATCGACGTTACGAAGGATGGTAAGCTAGACTGGACACCAGTGCGCGAAGCCATCAAGAGAAATGGTATGCGTAACAGTAACTGTATGGCCATCGCTCCGACTGCAACCATCTCTAACATTGTAGGGTCTATACCATGTATCGAGCCAATATATAAAAATATTTATGTAAAAGCGAATATGAACGGTGACTTTATAGTTATGAATCCATACTTGACTAAGGACTTAAAAGACAGAGGACTTTGGGATTATGAGATGATCGGTCAGCTAAAGTATAACGACGGTAGTGTCAAAAACATCACCAATGTCCCCCAAGATTTAAAAGACAAATACAAAGAAGTGTTTGAAATAGATCCAAAATGGTTAATCAGAACTGCAGCCTATCGTGGTAAGTGGATAGATCAGTCACAGTCTCTTAATATATATTATTCTGGAACCAGTGGAAAAGATTTGGCTAGCATTTATGAATATGCTTGGAAGATGGGCCTCAAGACTACCTATTACCTCCGTACTCTCGGTGCATCTCAGGTTGAAAAGTCTACGGTCAACACCGCTGAGTTCGGCTCGACTCATAAGCGTGATGCTAAGGGCATCTCAGGCTCGCCGATAACCGGCATCACCGAGCCGTCAGCCATCACTACTAACTTAGTCTCTCCAATATCAGTCTTGAATCCAATACAAGCACCAGTAATGCAGAATGTAAATATGCAAAACGAAAGCACTTTTACCCCGATAAGTGAGATAGCGAGCAAGTATATGAAGAATAATATGACTGCAAATATCACTGCAAACATGACTGTAAATAATAACCCAGCTCCTGCAAATAAAGTAGTGTATAACATTACAAAGGCTCCGGAGGCTACGTGTGACGGGTGTCAGTAGGAGAGAATGATTGCGGGTGGTATAATAAAATATGTCAAATCAAGAATTGAAAAATAGACTCTGGGCAGCAGCAGAGCAACTGCGTGCAAATGGAAGTTTAAAACTTAATGAAATAGGTGAGCCGATACTTGGTCTCATATTTTTAAAGTTTGCTGATGTAAAATTTAAAAATCTAACTAAATTCTTAGAGTCCGAGCGTGCAGAGGTAAAAGGTAGACAAAGACCAATCACATCAGATGACTATAAATCCCACGGTGTCATATATATTCCAGAAAAATCTTCTTACGACTATCTTCTTACTCTTTCTGAAGATCAAAACATAGGCAAAGCTATAAATGAGGCGATGGAGGATATAGAAAAAGAGAATATAGAGTTAGCTGGAGTGTTGACAAAAGAATACACAAAACTTTCCTCTTCTATATTGCAAGTATTGCTCAAAAACTTTAGTAACATACCAGACGATATATCAGGAGATGCGTTTGGAGAGATATACGAGTACTTTTTAGGTGAGTTCGCAAGGGCTGAAGGTCAAAAAGGTGGCGAGTTCTTCACCCCGCAAAGTATAGTAAATCTGATAGTGGAGATACTCGAGCCCTATGAAGGAAGTATCTTTGATCCAGCTTGTGGATCAGGTGGTATGTTCGTTGCCTCTGCTAACTTTGTGCGTGCTCATACCAAATCAAACAGAAACATCATGAATGAGGTACGTATCTTTGGTCAAGAAAAAGGTGAGGGCAATGTGCGTATTGCTAAGATGAATCTAGCTATACATGGGCTCTCAGGCAAAATAGAAATCACAAATTCATTTTACAATGACCCGCACAATAGCCTAGGAAAGTTTGATTATGTACTCGCCAATCCACCTTTTAACGTCAAAGGCAAAGATAAAAGTGGTCAGACAGTGATAGATGGAGCAAGGATAAAAGATGATAACAGATATCAGTACGGACTACCTCTCACAGGCAAGGGTGATGTGATCAATGGTAACTATCTCTGGATACAAATGTTCGCAAGCACTCTCTCAGCGCGTGGCCGTGCAGGATTTGTCATGGCCAACTCTGCGAGTGACGCTGGTAATAGCGAACTAGAGATAAGAAAAAGTCTGATAGAAAGTGGTATCGTAGACTGCATAGTGTCTGTCGGACCAAATATGTTTCTGAACGCTGCGCTGCCATGTACACTATGGTTTTTCGACAAGCGTAAGCGTGATACAGACAGAGAAAAGAAAATACTCTTTATAAACGCAGCAGATATATTTACACCACTGGACCGCGCTCACAACACTTGGACAGCTGAACAGATACAAGAGATAGCGAGTACAGTACGTAGCTATAGACAAGAAGATGGAGCAGAAAAATACATCGATATAAAAGGTAGATGTAAAGTGGCAAGTATAGATCAAGTAATAGCCGCAGGATACAGCCTCAATCCAGGCCGCTATGTAGGTACAGTAGAGAGTGAAGTAAGCCACGAAAACTTTACAGAAAGTATGAAAATACTACAAACAGAATTTGAAACACTGACCAAAGAAGCTCACAGCTTGGAGAAGAAAATTACAGAAAACTTCACTAAGTTATTTGAGGAGTAGTTTAAGCAAGTTGACTTGTTTAAACTATTTTGATATAATGGTTTAAGCAAATAAAATAGCGTAAAGTATGCAAAAAATTAATTATAAAAATGTAATAGGAGAAGTAAAAAAACATAAAACAGGCTATAAATACTTGTCACTTTTTCCTTTTCCACAAAAAGAGATTGCCCTTTTTAATGAAAAGATAATACAAAAATCTAACCATGCTCAGTTTTTACTTGGTCAATTAGCTGGTATAACAGAATTATTGCCTGATGTTAATTACTTTATTTCATCATATATTATAAAAGACGCTACTTCTTCTAGTCAAATAGAAGGAACTAAAGCAACCATAGTTGACGCCTTTGAATTTAAAATTAATCCAGAATTAAACATGGAGAGCGATGCTGACGATATCTTGAATTATATAAAAGCTTTGAATTTCGGTATCAAAAGATTTGAGAAAGATGATTTTCCATTTTCTCTTCGTTTTATAAAAGAAATGCACAATGTTTTGATGAAAGATGCGAGAGCAACACATTTTTCAGATCCTGGTAATTTTAGAAAAACACAAAATTGGATAGGTGGCACTACGCCAGAAAATGCCTCTTTTGTACCGCCAGAGCCCGTAGGGATGTTAAATGCACTCGATGATTTTGAAAAGTCTCTGCATAAAGATTTTACACATCCTATCATACAGGCCGGTTTACTTCATGCTCAATTTGAGACTATACACCCATTTCTAGATGGAAATGGGAGAACAGGTAGGCTCATAATAACTTTTTTCCTACTTCATAAAAAACTTTTAAACAAGCCTGTACTCTTCTTATCTTCTTATTTTAAAAAACATCAAAAAACATATTATTCTAAGCTTCAAGATTATCATTTTGGTAATTTTGAAGCTTGGGTTGATTTCTTTTTGGATGGAGTTATAGAGACATCTGAGCAAGCTATACAACTCTCAAAAGAAATAACAAAACTTCGCGAGCAAGACATATATTCAATATCTAAGATAAAAAATAGAAACTCAGATACTAACATTAGAATACTACAAAGCATATACATCTCTCCAGTTATAAGTTCAAATACTATTACTGAGTGGACTGGATTTACCAAACAAGGAACTATATTGTACATCAACAAACTTATTTCAGTAGGTATTTTAGAATTGTATAAAAAAGGAGAAGGATCGAACCCTTCCGTATATATACATAGAAAGTATGTTAATTTATTCTCAAAAAACTAACATGCCTCTCACACAAACACAAAATTATCCCTATAAAATTAACTAAATAAGACTTGACATACTATTCTGAATAGATTATACTTAAAATAAGACATAAATATGTCAAATAAATATTATGATAGCAAAAATAAGAATAAATAACTTTTACTCAGTAGGTCTAGGTTCTGAAATATCTTTCTTAAAGAAAGGTATTAAAAGTGAAGATGGGTATTTGACGTATAAAAAAGATAATAAAATATCTTTACTAAATGGTTTCTTTGGTGCAAACGCTAGTGGAAAAACAACAGTACTAAAAGCGATGACTCAGCTTATTCGTAATATGTATAATACTTTTAAGCCCGATATCAATAATAGCTACAACATAGACTTAGGTTTAGGTGCAAATTTTCATGACAAATTCAAAAATCTGCCAACCAAAATAGGTATGGATTTTCTGTTTGATAATAATTACTATATATATGATATTGAAGTGTCAGATGGAGTAGAGATAGTAAAAGAATCTTTGACTGTTACTACTATTGATCTAAAAAGTGCTAAACCAAAAGTAATCTTCTCAAGAGATGGAACTAGTGTACAGTTCGGTCCAGAATATAAAAAACACAATGAAGATTATTTCTCTGCGGTTAAAGTAGAGAAATATCAAACCTTCGTGTCCTATCTCATAAGAGAATCCAGCATACTCAAAGATTTTTCAGATAATAAAGACTCTTTCTTCTTGAAACCAGACATGGATATGATGCCATCATTCGGTATGGCAATGTTTAAAGCATTTCAAATAAATATTGCTAATAAGAAAGATAAGGATGATTTTTTGTCTATAACAACAGAAATTTCAAAACTCTTTGACCCAAGCATACAGAAAATAGATACTGGTACCAAAGAAAATCCGGCAATAAAAGTAACTCATAAAGACTTTTATAAGGAGGTAGATATACAACAAGAGTCTGCTGGTACAAAAGAACTTTTCTGCTATATTTATGATATTTTAAAAGTTATTAAAATTGGAGGGGTAGTTATTTACGATGAGACTAATAGATATTATCATCCTGATATAGAGATGATACTCCTTTCATTATTTAAAAATAAAAACGTAAACGTTAAAAACGCACAACTATTCTTTGCCTCTCATAATCATGAAACTTTTGATTTACTAGAACTAGACCAGTCACATATTGTAGAAAAACAGAATTCTGAAACTGTAGTGTTTAAGTTGTCTGAAGTAGAAGATTTAAAACGGAGAGATAATCTTAAAAAGAAATATAGGATGGGTATGTTTGGGGGTATTCCTGATACAGTAGACTTTGAACATGCACTAAATCAACAACTATAGCTATGATAAAAACTAAAAATATTTACATTGTATGTTGTGAGGGTGCTTCGGAAGTAAATATTTTTGGATTTCTAAAGAAGAAGTATGCAAATCAATCTTTAGCTTTCAAGGTTCATGACTTAAAAGGGTTCAATGATCATAAAAATTTCTTAAGAGCTTATAACTCTGTGATTAAAAAGTGGAGCCTTAAACCAAAACAAAACAGCAAGAATACCAATGTGCATTTTATATTTTTTATAGATAATGACTTAGAAGAATCTGAAATGATTAAAAATACTATAATTAAAGGTGGACACATGCTCCAGTTTTCAGAACCAAATATAGAAGGGTTGCTACTTAGTATAGTCGGAGACAAGCAAGGACAAAATTTTAGAAACGAAGACTTTAGGCAAAAGTGTAAAGACTCTTTTCTGTATAAATTTGAAATAAGCGCTGCAAAGATTAAAGATGCTATCCTCGACTCTATTTTTACTGAACTTATTTTTAGTAAAAATTTAACTACGCTTGCTAAATTATTTAAAAAGCAAAACTAACATGCCACTCACACAAACACAAATAAAAAATGGCTGGAAGGTGGTGAAGCTTGGAGAGGTTGCAACTTTTAACTATGGAAAAAGTTTGCCTGAGCGAGATAGAGTCGCTGGTGATTTTCCTGTGTATGCTTCAGCTGGAAGAGTTGGTACTCATAATTCATTTCTCACAAAATCTCCTGCTATTGTGGTGGGTAGAAAAGGTAATGTCGGAGCAACTTATTTTGTAAAAGATAATTTTTACACTATTGATACTGCATATTTTATACAAGAAAGTAAAAATTATAATTTAAAATATTTATATTACCAGTTAGGTACTTTGCATTTAAAAGAACTAAATACCGACTCTGCTGTGCCCGGGCTTAATCGCGAAGTTGCATATGCTCAACTAATAAATCTCCCACCACTCCCAACCCAAGAAAAGATCGCTAATGTACTGAGTGCGTATGACGACCTAATAGAAAACAATTACAAGCGAATCAAAGTCTTGGAGGCGATGGCACAAAAGCTGTACACTGAGTGGTTCGTCAATTTCAAATTCCCAGGATATGAAAAAGTAAAGATGGTAGATAGCGGCCACCATGATTTTGGTATGGTACCGGAAGGGTGGGAGGTGAAGAGTCTTTCAAAGATCGGAAAAGTTATAACTGGCAAAACACCTTCAACTACAAATAAAAAATTTTTTAATGGCGAAATACTTTTTATAAAAACTCCAGATATACATGGAAATGTTTTTATAATTAACTCAGGTCAAACTTTGTCAGACTCAGGTGCAGATAGTCAAAAATCTAAAACTCTTCCTGCAAAAACAGTTTTTGTAAGTTGTATTGGTACACTTGGGTCTGTTGGTATTACCTCAAAACCTTCACAGACAAATCAACAAATAAATGCTGTTCTTCTAAATAATGTCGAAGATTATATTTTCTTATATTTCTTTTTAGTTTCAAGTAAAAAACAATTAGTTAATCTTGGTTCTAATGGAGCCACAATGGGAAATCTAAATAAAGACAAATTTGAGAAAATAGAAATTATTTTACCTAAGAGAAAAATACTAGATATGTATAATCAAAATGTAAGTCTTTATTTTGAACAAATACTAAACTTACAAAAACAAAATCAAAACCTAAAAAAGTCTCGCGACTTTTTAGTCCCGCAGTTAGTCGGCGGGAGGGTGGAGGTGAGGTAAAAATTTTATATGACTAACAACATAATAACAACAAAAAGTATTGCAAATGGAATTGCAGAAGTAGGAGAAGATTTTATACTGTGTGAAGAAAAAATGTCTCGTATAGTATTTCAGGCCCAAATCCATAGTGGTGGGATAAGAGGAAAAATAGTAAGACAAAGAAGAGAATCGGCTACTGATGTCTGGGTACCAGAAAAAGCTATAGATATTCGTACCTTAGGGAAAAATGAAACAATTAATTTAACAATGGATACGGCGAGTGTGTTTGCTTTTTACTCTGCTATAAAAAAATTAGCGAGTATTATAAATGAAAGCGGTATACAATATGGTGAGCAAGAATATGCAGTTGTCGACCCTAAATCAATAGTCATTACTGATGAAAATAAAATTGAATATATTAAAAAAGTTATAGATGCAGGATATCCTGAAGATGTTTGGATTAGTCTAGCGGAATCAAATCCTACCCTAGTTTCAAAACTTGCTCATGCAAAAATTCAAGAGGAAAAAGAAAAAGTCGTACATGAACTTGAGGAAAGACTGTTAAGTGGGAGTTTTTCAGAAACAATTGGAGACGATTCATGGCAAAAGTGGATTTATAAAAATAATTGGCTATTTGGTGTCAATTATTTAGAACCAATAGAAAAAGCAAAAATAAATTTGACTGGTGTCATGCCAGATTATTTATTTCCAACAGTTGATGGCTTTGTTGATATATTAGAAATAAAGTTACCGAGCGATGAAGTTATAAAAGAAGATGCTTCACACCCTGGATCTTGGATCTGGACGAAAGAGTCAAATAAAGCAGTTGGACAGGTTGTTAATTACTTGGGTGAAGTAGCAGATTTTAGAGTCCACATACAGAATGCTATAAGAACTAAATATAGCCTTGACGTTAGTTTACTAAAACCACGTGCGTATATTCTAATTGGTAACAGTTCTAATTGGTCTATTCCTAAAAAAGAAGGCTTAAGAAAGCTCAATCATGCGCTGCATGGAATAGAAGTTATAACTTATAACGATTTATTAATTAGAGGAAAGCAATTTTTAAATGCAGTAATATGTTAAAAGAAGTAACTAATTTAAATCATCATAGCAAAAACCTAAAAAAGTCTCGTGACTTTTTAATCCCGCAGTTAGTCGGTGGGAGAGTGGAGGTGAGAGAATAATAAATATATGGCAAATAAAAATAAATACAATCAACATAATGCAAATATAAAAAACCAAGGAGGTGTTAATTCTTGGGGAGCTGAAATTACAGACGAACTTTATGAAAACATGGATGCTATAGAAAGTGACAGCTCTCAAAAACAAAACCAGATAAATGGTCATGAGACAAGACTTCAAAATCAGCTAGCTTCTATAAATCAAGTTGTTCAAAATGATCTGCCAGCTAAACAAAACCAGATAAATGATCATGAGACAAGACTTCAAAATCAGCTAGCTTCTATAAATCAAGTTGTTCAAAATGATCTGCCAGCTAAACAAAACCAGATAAATGAGATACTAAATACTCAATTCCCAGAAGTGTCAAATAGGATTTTAGAGGTTGAGAATATATCAAAGGTGGTGAATGATAAAATGATAACCTATGACAATAGGATAAAAGATTTTACTACTGAATCTTTAAAAAATCTATCGACTTCTTTTTTAAAGTTTGCAGATGGAGAAGTGCCAGAAAGTAGTGATGAAAAAATTATGAATAAAAAAGTTGGTGGGCTAAAACAAGATAGAGATTCTTGGTTGAATTACATATACTGGACTTTCGGCTTTATAATCTTAGGAGATGTTATAATAACAATTATAGCTGGGTTGGCTACTAGTCCATTAAAAGTATATCCATGGTATGGATTAAATATATTTGCATTTACTATTTTATACTTTTTTGTTTCTCAATATTCATATTACAAAAACTTATATTTAGATTACAAAAATAGAGAGGTAGTTGCAGAATCTTACTTCGGAATATTGATTAATGCTTCTGGAGAAAATGAAAAAGCTATTATTACTAAAATTGTAGCTGAGACGCTTTTTTCTAGACAGAATATTAAATCAGGTTCTGACTTACCCGTAAAAGAAGCAATCAGAATTATAGAAAAAACAGCAGATGCAGTCGGAAGAAAAGGATAAAATAATATGAATTTATACAACGAAAACAATTTAGTCTCGCAGCCACAAAATAACATTAAAATGTTATAATAGATAAAAGTATATGGAAAAATATCGCTATTTTATAGACGAGTCAGGAGATGCTAGTCTCAAGAATATCAACAAAGATTTTCCTGTGTTCGTACTTTGTGGTGTTTTGATATCAGAATCTGAGTATATAAAATTATCAGAAAAGATAAATAGTCTAAAACAAAATATATTTGAGTCTACTGGCATAATACTTCACTCAACTGATATAAGAAAATGTGATAAAGGATTTGCTAAATTATTTGATTTAAACTTAAAAGAGAAGTTTTATACTGAACTCAATTCTATAATGACTAAGATTAACTTTAAAGTTATATCTGTAATTATAAATAAGGAAGAACATATAAAAACTTATGGTAAATTGGCAGAAGAGCCTTATGAGCTAGCCCTTACTTTTATGCTAGAAAGAGCGATATTTGCCACAGATAATAAAACTAATGAAGAGATAAATATAATAATAGAGTCTAGGGGTGCAAAAGAAGATGAACAACTAGCCAAGAGATATTCTCAGATTTATGACAGGGGAACTTATTTTGTAAGTGATGTTGTAAGAATACAGAAAAGACTCCCAAGCAGGGCAGTATTTAAAAAGAAATCTGAGAATGATATAGGTCTGCAAATAGCAGATCTGTGTGCATATCCAATAGCTAGGAATAATCTATATCCTAATGAGCCTTACCCAGCATATGATATAGTGGAAAAGAAATTTTATAAGAATAGCTCTGGGAAAATAGATGGCTATGGTCGCAAGTATTTCCCATACAAAACAAAAAGCCCAGAATAAACTGAGCCAATTGTCGATCGGAGACACTCCGGTCCTTGTTTACAATATATCACAAAACAACAAAAATATCAAAACTTATCCACAATCAAATTTATGAACCCCTATAACGAAAACAACTTAGTCGAGTGGGGATAAAATCAAATTGAAGAAAAGTTCATTTTGTGGTATTATTTGATTATTATGAAATCAAAAGATTTTAACCTAAAAAAGTATTTTGACCTTATGCTAGCCTGTATAAAATACGGTGCAGATGCAGATGGTAAGATAACTAAAACAAAACTGGCAAAGCTGATGTATCTCAGTGATTTCGCCTATTTTGCTGAAAACGGAGTGTCTATCACAAATGCTAAATATCTGAAATTACAACAAGGCCCTGTGCCACTAGAGTATTTTTCTTGTATCAAAAATCTAAATGAAATAAGTAAAATACATATAGAGAAAAAAGGAAAGTCAGACCTCATATCGGCTGTAAAAACAGATGAAGTTCTTAACTTTGATGCAGATGAAAAAGAGCTTATAAAAAAAGTCTGTAAAAAATGGCAAGGTAAAAATACAGAAGCTATAGTTGAGTTTACTCATAAACAATTGCCTTGGGCTATATCTTTTGAAGGGCAAGAGGTACCGTACTCACTTATAATTCAAGAAGAGCATGTTTATTAAAAATGTACAATACAATGTTGAGGTGAGCGCTTATGCAGAAAAACATTATATAAAGGATTTCTCAAGAACTTATAAAAGTCATTGGGACTTAACTTTGAATTCTATAACTGAGTCACTAGAAAGAGTCTATTATCTGGAAGAGCAAAAGCATACGAGCTTGGATATTATAAAATTCTCAGATGATAAAAGTCTAGGAATAGTCAAATTTGATTTTAAAGTTTTTAAAACAAAAGAATCTGCAAAAACTTCTGGAAACAGAGTTATAGCAGTAGTAAATAATAATACAAATACAGTAGAATTGTGTTTGGTATATTCTAAAAATGATATAGTCGGTAGCAAAGAGACTAATTGGTGGATAGGACACATACAAGATAATTTTAAAAATTATAATTCTATTTTAGATTTACAAAAAAAGTAATATGAACCCCTATAACGAAAACAACTTAGTCGAGCAGCCAGCAATCAAAATCCTACAAGACTTGTGGGGTGGTGAGGCGTATCCAGGGAACGGTAGTGTACATATCAATGCATACTCAGATGGTGGAGATGCCCTACTGGGGCGTGAGCATAGAGGAGAAGTGGTGCTGAAGAAATATCTCTTGCCTACAATGGAGAAAATTAACTCAGAGCTATTTGCGAGACTGGGGAGTGTGGGGGCAACTGGTGCGCTAGCGGAGGCGGCAGCTGAGATGGCGCGCAGCCGCGCACATCTAGGGCTGATAGAAGCAAATAAAGAAGTGTATGAGCTACTACGTAATGGCGTACAAGTAAATGTAAAAAATGAGGCAGGTGAGACAGCTACCGAAACCGTTAAAGTTTTTGATTTTGAAAATCCAGAAAACAATCACTTTCTGGTGGTGTCGCAAATGTGGATCAAGGGCAGTATATATACCAAAAGACCGGACCTCATAGTCTTTGTAAATGGCATACCACTCCTGCAAATAGAGCTCAAAAGTGTAGAGAAAAACCTCCACGATACACTGCGAGAAAATGTAACCGCCTACAAAGAGTCTATACCACAGCTGTACTGGTACAACATGGGTATTATCATCTCAAATGGAGTCGAAAACAAGTTCGGCTCTATCACTTCACCTTTTGAATTCTTTAATGATTGGAAAAAGGTGAGCAGCGAAGAAGATGAAACCAAAAATGACATCACTACTATGATACGTGGTATATGCGACAAGGCAAGACTACTAGATATATTTGAAAACTTTGTACTATATGATACGAGTAAGGGTAGAGTGAGTAAGATAGTACCGAGATATTTTCAATACTATGGAGTAAACAGGGCATATAGCAATGTACAAAAAAGACATGAGATAGATGGTAAGCTCGGAGTATTTTGGCATACACAAGGGTCGGGTAAGAGTTACTCTATGGTATATCTATCACAAAAGGTGATGAGAAAGTTATCGGGTAATTTTACTTTTGTTATCGTGACTGATCGCGGTGACCTAGATAGACAAAGCTATGAGAACTTTGCAAATGTGGGAGCGGTATATGAGGCAGAGGTAAGAGCAGATAGTATACAAGGACTAAAGAAGTTACTAGGTGAGAATCATAGACAAATATTTACCACCATACAAAAGTTTCAAGATATAGATGATATGATATCAGGTAGAGAAGATATTATCATCGTAACTGATGAGGCACATCGTAGTCAATATTCAGTCATGGCCCAAAACATGCGAAAGGCATTACCAAATGCCTCATTCATCGGGTTCACTGGTACACCACTGATGGCAGAAGGTGAGGAGAAGACTCGCGAGACTTTTGGTGACTATGTATCAAAATATAACTTCTCAGACTCCATTGTTGACGGAGCGACCGTGCCACTGTTTTATGAAAATAGAGTACTCAAACTCAAAAATGTAAACGACGAACTAGCGAGCCAGATGGATCAGGTGGTAGAGAGATTTGACCTGACAGAAGACGAAGAAGAAAAACTCGAAAGCGAGTTCTCTACTTTTTATCATATAGTCACACGAGAGGATAGGCTAGATGCAATAGCTCGTGACATAGTCGAGCACTATGCAGGGAGGGGGTACGATGGTAAAGCCATGGTGGTATCGATAGACAAGACCACCGCTGTGCGTATGTATATAAAAGTACAGACTGAGTGGCAGAAGTATATAGACAAGCTTGCGCTCGAACTGTCACGAGAAGAAGATGATTATAAGAGAGGGAAAATAGAAGCCCAAATAGAGAAAACAGAAGGGATAGAAATGGCCGTGATAGTATCTCAGTCGGCAGATGAGATAGAAAAGCTGGCTAAGTTTGGTATCGATATGAAAGTTTTGCGAGAGAAAATGAATCAAAAAACTGCGGACGGCAAGACTTCACTACTTGAGGATAGATTTAAAAAAGCTGATGACAGTCTACGTATAGTATTTGTATGTTCTATGTGGCTGACTGGTTTTGATGTGCCAAATCTTTCTACTATGTACATAGATAAGCCCATCAAAAATCATACCTTGATGCAGACCATAGCGCGCGCTAATCGCGTCTCAGTCGGCAAGCAAAATGGACTGATAGTAGACTACATAGGAATACTAAAGAAACTGAAACTAGCTCTCGCACTGTATGCTAGCACAAATAAAGATGAGGCAATAATACGTGAAAAATCGGCTATAGAAGAGTCTATCAAAGCAAAACTCAAAGCAATTTTAGAGTTCTTAGCAAGCAAAAATATAGACATAGACTTGCTAGGTGAAGTAGATATACAAGAGAAAATAAACTTGGTGGAAAAGTATGTGAATAGTATACTAAAAAATAAAATAGATAAGAAAAAGTTCCTTGCTGATAGTAGTGAGTTATATCAGTTGTATTTATCATTCTTGCCTGACGCAAATGCAGAAATATATTATGAGAGACTATCTGCTATAAAAGCCCTAGCTAGTCGTGTTCGCAATGTCGGAAAGAAAAGTGTAGACATAAGTATCGTACAAAAAGAAATGGAGGAACTGCTCGACAAATCTATACAAGTAGGAACATATCTCGTACCTCATTATAAAAAGATGACAGATCTGTCAAAACTAGACGCAAATGCACTCTATGACTTTTTCTTTAAGTTAGAAAATAAAGAAGTACAAGTAGAAATATTAGAAGCGGAGTTGGAAGATAAAATAGAAGAGATGGTGCAAATAAACAAAAGCAGGCTTACATTTGTAAAAAAGCTGGATGCAATAATAAAGAAATACAACAACGAGACTCATGATGTGGATGCACTCATGGCGGAGCTAGTCAACCTTGCAAAAGAGTTAAGTGAAGAAGAGGAGAGGGCTGCAAAAGAAAATCTCACTGAAGAAGAGCTTTCCGTGTTTGATATTTTGAAAAAAGAAAATCTGAATCCTGATGAAATAGAGCAGGTAAAGAAAGTCGCTAAGGAGATGTTAAAAAAACTTAAAGAAGAAAAATTAACTGTAGATTGGGATAAGTTCGAACCTACACGAGCAGGAGTGAAGATGGTAATTTCTGATTATGTATACAGCTTGCCGGACCCAACATATAGAGAAAATGAATGTATAGAGAGAGTACCTTCAATTTACAATTTTGTGTATCAGCAATATGCTTAAAAACAAAAACGCATCACTGTGTTTTGTTTTTATTATTATTTTAAAATTTGTAAATAATTTACAAATCCAATCTAATTTACCAATCTAAATTAACCAATACAAAGCACTCACAAATGTGAGTGCTTTGTTTTTTAAAAAATTACTTTTGGAACATTTTGACAATAGCGATCAGTATAACAGCCCCTATTACTGAGACTAGTAAACTGTAAAGATTGAATCCTGTGACGCCAGCATTTCCAAATGTATTCATCACGTATCCACCCAATACAGCACCGATGATTCCGACTATGATGTTCATTATGGCTCCTTGCTGTGCATCTGTTTTCATTATTAGACTTGCTATCCAGCCAGCAACTGCACCAAAAACAACCCAGAGGATTATATTTATCATTTTTTTATTTTAACTGGCCCATTAGATTAATACCAGCTTTAACTTAACTTTAGCACAAAATTGACCTTTTTAATACTACTTCTTAGTGACTTTCTTTGTGACCACCTTTGTTGTAACTTTTTTAGCTACAACTTTTTTTGAAGCGGGTACTGACTTTGCTATTACTTTTGTAACGGCTTTTGTCGCAACTGTTTTTGTCGCTACCTTCTTAGCAGCTGGTGACACTTTTGCAGTAGGCTTTACTACTGTTTTTGTTGCCGTCTTAACTGCTACATTTTTCACTGGAGCAGGAGTGGAAGTTTTTGTCTCAGATTTTTTTGCTTCAGCTTTTACTACTGGGGCTACTTCTTTTTTCTCACTTGCTTTTGCAGCGTTGAGGTTAGCAACTGCAGTGACTAGGTTACTGATCATGGCATTCATATCACTAATTTGTTTTTTCATGTCATTGATAGCAAAAGTATAATCAGTTACTGGTTTTTGATAAGTGCTTGTCCTTGATTCGAATCCAGAATTCTTCCTTTCATCTCTTCTGGCATTTTCTCTGACATTATTTTCTTCTCTTTTTGGAGAGAACTTTTCAACGTGCACTCTCTCTTCTCTTACGTTTTTCTTACTACCAAAACAGTCACCACAAAATACTGGCTTATCAGTAGAAGGGCGGAATGGCACTTGGCAATTCTTACCACAGTCCGAACACACAGCTGAGTGCATTGTTATTTCACCCCTTTCTGTATCATTTCTGTTGCCATATTTTCCATTTGAACGACTTTCAAATCCTGAAAATCTGTCACCACCAAAACTTTTCTTTGGAAAAGAAGAACCTTCTCTCTTTCCAAAAGATCCCCTATCTCTCCCACCACGGCTACTGCCTTCGCTACCTGATTTAAAATTTCCCATACTGTTGTTTATTAGTTATTGTTTATTATGTTTACAGCATAACATATATTTACAAAATATGATAGATGTGTTTAATTGAGGGATAATTATTTTGGGGTGTGATATAATTAAAATACAAATAAAAATATGACACCAACAAATACACAATCATGGTACGCAGAATTAATAAAGCCAACATGGGCACCAGACCCATCTGTTTTTGGAAAAGTCTGGAGTGTTCTGTATGTGATGATAATAATTGCTTTTGTTTACACTTGTGTTAAAACTTTCGGGAATCCTTTTGGGGCGAGCGTAGCAAGCCCTAAGAATTTGTGGCCAAAGTTTATCTTTTACATTTTTGCATTTAATATTTTTGTGAATCTTATCTTCACTCCAATACAATTTATTTTACGTAATTTACCGTTTGCTATGGCAGATATTGTTCTTATTTTAATATCTTGTTTTGCTCTCGTATTTTATATTTTTCCACATTCTAGGGTTATTAGCTTATTACTTGTTCCCTATACTATCTGGGTGTGTATAGCTACAGTATTGCAGGGTAGTATCACTTATTTGAATAGGTAGTTTTTGTAATTACATTGTATTGACAACTATATATGAGCGCGCTATAATGTGTATAGATATAAAAATATGAAAAACTTAACAAAAACAGAGACTATACAATTTAGAATTGACCCAAAACTTAAAAGACAAGCAACGGCAGTTTTTAATAAATCCAACATAGACATATCTTTTGCTCTGCAGACATTTTTAAGTGATGTAGTAGAGAGAGGTATAAGTCCAATACAAATACGTACAGAAAATGGTTTTTTAGAAAGTTATGAAAAAAAACTTTTGGCAGGATTTAAAAAAGCTAAGCTTTCAAAGAGTTTTTCTAATTCAAAAGATTTTATGGAATCTTTAATTAAATAAAAAATATTTCACATATGAAATACGAAGTTAAGTATTCTAATAATTTTAAAAAGAGTTTTAAGAAATTATTAAAACAAGATTCAAATCTTGGAAAAGATTT
>JAYSVC010000003.1:0-29587 GCA_043718735.1 bacterium
CCAGCCATGGTCATGATAGATAGTATTAGTAGGCAGATAGATGGTGTATTAAATAAAATAGAAAGCCTGGAAGAGAATAGAGTAAGTACACATAAAATATATGCAAGACCAGAAGTGTATGAACATAAAATAAAGACTTTAGACAAGAAGAAAACAGAAGAGAATAATAAAAAAACATATAAGACAAAAGTTACAAAATATTCAGTACCAAAAGTATTACTCAGTGGTAACCATAAAGAAATAGAAAAGTGGAAGTTAGAACAAAATATGTTATAATATTTTGGTTAGCAATTAAGTAATTGTTAGCCACTGTAGCTCAGTTGGTAGAGCACGTCATTGGTAATGACGAGGTCGGCAGTTCAATCCTGCTCGGTGGCTCCAGATTCTGTAAATATAATAATATTTACTATCATAAAAATATGTGTTAGTATATTAGTCTATGGTTAAATATTTTAAATAATTTTTAATCACTCTCGCACCTTTTACAGGAGATAAAAATGAATAAATATATTAGGCAAAATATAGTAGAAGACTCTCGGAAAAAATGGTTAAATATAATAACCAAAGCAAAAGCTGTATACGAAAAGAATGAAGGCAAGAAACATTTTCGAGAAATATGCGAAGAGCTTAATGTGGAATATTGTGATTTTGGACGAGCGTGGAAAAGTCTATCTTCAGATAATATTCGTGATTATAAGCATGCATTCCATAAAGCTTTCGATAAGAAAATAGTTCTTAGAAAAAAAACAGACAAAATAAAAGAAATTAAAAAAGTAAAAATACATAAACACTTGGTTTTTATTTTGATGGAGTTAGAGTCTGGAGCGAGTATGTCTGAAGTTTCTAGGGAATTAGGAATAACAAGACAATCAATTTGTAATATTTTGAAAGCTCATGGTTTTGAATACGTAAAAGATTCTTTAAGGTATGATTTAGACAGGAGATATCGAGAGGTATATGAGAGCTCATACAATACCAGATTAAAAGCTTTTATGAATGGACTTTCTCTTTATGATTACATACAAATGAAAAACAAAGTAGGCCATGAGTTATTTAACTTGCTCCGTAATAAAATGCTGGGAATACAACGCAACGGATCGAATGTAAGACTTTTAGAAGAGTCTGGCTCTTATTTTATGCAGTTGTCTCTTTTAGATCTTCTTGAAATATATTTAGAAGTGGTTAACAAAAATTATCCTGAATTAAATAAAAGAGAGACCTTGTTAAAAGTCTTAAAAGATGGAAAAAATTTTATGTTGGTGAGAAAAGATTTTTCAAAACCGTATACAAAAGAAAATGTAAGAGTTATGAATAGGGAAGAGTTCGGATCTCTTTTTGGAAACACTTTCGGTATTAATTCTGATTATCAAGGTAGTAAGAATATAAAACCAAGAGGTGGTAAATAAAATAAAGCATTAATAGAAATATTAATGCTTTTTCTATTATGCAAATGTTTTGCATTTGCATTTGTATATTTTGTAAGATTATGAGTTATCCACAGAGAAATTAGTGTATAACTATTGCAAGATATTTTATACATGTAATAATGTTAAGTAGAGAGTGATAGATGATCTTGGTCAATCAGTCACACACTCTCATAAGTTTTAAATCTATATAATTACTATGGCAGTAGCAAAAAAATCAGCAGCTAAAAAAGTTGCAAAAAAAGCTCCAGCAAAAAAGGTTACTAAAAAAGTAGTCAAGAAAGCTGTGAAGAAAGTCGCTAAAAAAACAGTAGCAAAGAAAGTTGCTAAAAAAGCTGTTAAAAAAGTGGCTAAGAGAAAATAATAATAAAAATTATTCCTCTAAAACAAAACAACTCGTAAGAGTTGTTTTGTTTTTTATATTTGTGCATATGTTTTGTTTATTTTCTTATTTATAATATATAATATAAATAAGAAGAGTATAATTATGTTTAATATATTTAACAAAATAGATAAGAGAAGTATAGGTATAGACATAGGTGAGTCTAGCTTAAAGCTTGTAGATATATCCAGAGATAATGACACTCTTATACTTAATAATTATACTGAGCTACAACTGGGCAAGTATTCAGGTAAAGAAAATGGTGACACTGTAAAACTGGGTGATGACCAGTTAAGAACTGCGATGCAAGACATGTATATAGAATCAAAAACCGATTGTAAAAATATAACAGTTGGCATACCTATGTCAGCTTGCCAAATGAAAATTATAAAGTTTCCAATAAAATCTAAACCATTTTTGAGTGACCTTATCGAATTAGAATTTAGAAGATACACTATAATCCCTATTAGTGAACTTTCTATAACGCATAACATAGTAAAAGAAAACAGTGAGTCTTTATGGGCCCTGGTGCTTGCAGTTAAAACAAAAGAAGTAGAGAGAATTAATTATGCTACTAACTTTATTAAAAAAGAAAATTACAAAATAGAACCAAGTATTTTTGGACTAATGCGCCACATCACAGATAATAACCCTGGTATGAGTATGGTCATAGATTTTGGGGCCAGCATGACTAGTATACTTTTTATTTTAGATAATAAAATATCTGGAGTTGAGTCTTTTAGAAAAGGTATAAATGAAATAGTCATGAATATAAAAGTAGGGCTGTCACTAGATTATAAAGAAGCTCATCAAAAGTTTTTTGATTTAGACATACTCAATGACAAAGATTTATCTTCTCAAATAGCTTTCAGTACCATGCATCATATTTGTGAAGAAGTTATGCACATGCAAAATAGTTTTTCTATAAAATTTCAAGTGAAATGTAGTAATATGTATATTAGTGGAGGAGGTTCCAAGATTAATAATATATTACCCTTTTTAGAAAAAGAATTTGAAGGGGTAAAAATAAATAAAATAAATGCTTTCGAGAGACTGTCTATGCCAGAAGCTATTAAAAATCTTGCTATCAAAAACTCTCCAACATATAATAATGCAGTAGGTCTCGCTATGTCAGACATTAATTAATTTTTTAATACATGCCACCAATTAGAAACAATAATTTTGTAAATACTTTAGGTACTGAAACTGTAGAAGTAGATGCTCTGAGAGTATTTTTAATAGTTCTTGCTATCATGTCTGTAGCAGTCTCAGCTATTTTCTTTGTTGCAGGACAATTTTTTAATTACAGGACACAAAAATCTCTAGAAGAGATAAGTGTTATAGACCAAAGACTAAACACTTTACCACTTAGTGACATGTCAGCATTTTCTACTAAAGTATCAACGGTAGACACTGCTCAAAAAGATAAAAACAATATAACAGTATTATTAGCTATACTTTCTGATTCTATAGAAAAATATACATATTTTACGGATATGAATTTTTCTGATAAGGCATTTAAATCTGGTTATGTAAATATAAAAGGTATAGCTCAGTCGTATGAAGACATAATAAAGCAAACAGATAGATTGAAGTCAAACAAGTATAAGCCTTTTATAAAATCAGTTAGTCTTACTGATCTGTCTGCCACAGAAAAAGATGGATCAAATAGTATAAAATTTTCTCTAGATTTAGAATTAGATACAAAAGTTAAAAGCTTAGCTTTTGACATATCAGAAAAGTCTTATGACGCTTCTAAAAAACCAATTAAAATAACATTAAATAATAATACTGCAAATACAGCAACAAATACAAGCACTTCTTCTGCTCAGACTAATAATGTTTCTACCACCACAATAATAATCAATAAAAAACCATGATAAATAAGAATTTAATTAATTTAATATTGATTTCTTTTTCTGCGCTTATGTTGCACTCTGTAGCTATACCTGCTTATAATGGTCTGGGTGATGGTACGCTTGGAATAAAAGGTGCAGTGCAGAGTTATTATAAAAATAAAAATATTACAGATTCTCTCGATTCAGCTAGAAGATTGAGCTTAGATACTGACGGTCAGGTTTACGGTTATAAGAATATAAATGAAGATTATTTGGCAAAAGTTGAACAGTCAATACCTTCAAAGAAAGAAATAATTAGAAACATAAATGATGTAGACATATTAGCAAAAGATAATAAATTAAAAATTACAGCTATAAAATTTACAAAACCAGTACCAATTAGGAATATAAAATCGCATGTATTAACTTTATCAGCTACTGGAGACTATTTTGCTTTTTCTAATTTTTTGAAAAGGTTAGAAACTAGTTTAGAACTTTACAGCATAAAAACACTAAGCATAACAACAGACCCAGTAGAGAATACTTTAGGATATAATTTAACTATAGAAACTTATGAAACTAATAAATGATATACAAAACATTAAAAACATTACAAGAGAAAGATCTAAACTTTCTTCCTCTATTTTGATATTAACATTACTTGTCTCATATTTTTGTTATGATTTTATAAATAATAATTATGAATCTAGTGTTGAGAATCCTTTGGAGACGAAGTCTTTTAATACGTTGGCCGAACTTAAAAAGACAGGTATAGATTTTACAAAAATAGATTCTATTTTTGAGAGAATATTTAATTACACAACAGATATAAATACAAAAATAACACCATCAGGTTATGAGGGTAGATATAATCCATTTTCTATTTAGATATGAACCTTTTAAATGAGTTAGTAAAAAGAAATATAATCAATGACCTCACTCTTCGGGATATACAAAATAAATTAAAAGAAGGAGATATTTTGATTGTTGATGACGAGCTTCGTAAATTAGGTGTTGATGATATTTTAGTTAAAAACATAAGATCTGAAATATCAGGTATATTAGGATACGTAAAAAAAATACAAATAAATGCAACTGATATATCTTATATAGATGAACAGATAGCTAGAGAAAATCATGTCTTGCCTTTAGAGTTTTTAAATAATCAATTAGTGATAGGTATTTTAGATTTTGAAATAGATAAGTCTCTTAATATTATAGAAAAAAACTGCTTGGAGAAAAATGTAAAGTACGAACTTCGTATTCTAAGTTATGCAGAGTTTGAAGAAGGATTAAAACAATATTATGAATTAGATAATTTACAAAAAGACACCAGTTTTGTTTTAAATGATGTAAAATCTAATGCTAATTTGAATACAAAGGAAGTAGACGATATATCCCAAGCTATAAAAGTAAAAGATATAGATTTGAAAAATGACTCAGTTGACAGGATAGTAGATAGTGTCTTATATGATGCTATAGACAGTAACGCCAGCGACATACACATAGAGCATGTGGGAGACAATGTAAAAATAAGATATAGAATAGATGGTATATTAATACAAAAATTATTATTACCAACCAACATGCATGCTAATCTTATTTCTAGATTAAAGATTCTATGCGACATGAAAATAGACGAGAAGCGTAAACCTCAAGATGGTCGTTTTTCTATAAAATTAAATAAACACAAAATAGATTTTCGTGTTTCAAGTATGCCGGGGTATTATGGAGAGAAGATCGTTATGCGTATTCTAGATAGTTATCGTGGAGTTAAGAAATTAGAAAATATTGGATTTAGTAAGGATCATTTAGAGAAAATAAGAAAAGCCTTACAAAGACCATTTGGTATGATACTAATCAGCGGACCTACAGGTAGTGGTAAGACAACAACTCTCTACTCCATGATAAACGAAATAGACAGAGAGAAGAAAAATGTGGTTTCACTAGAAGACCCTATAGAATATCACGTAGAGAATATGAATCAGTCACAGATATTTCCTGAGATAGGTTATGACTTTGCATCTGGTCTCCGCTCTATATTACGTCAAGATCCTGATGTTATTATGGTGGGTGAGATACGTGATGCAGAGACTGCTCAATTAGCTATACA
Organism: bacterium; assembly: GCA_043718735.1. Classification (GTDB taxonomy): domain Bacteria; phylum Patescibacteriota; class Minisyncoccia; order Phycocordibacterales; family UBA5272; genus JAUPVO01. The sequence continues at coordinate 5,758 of JAYSVC010000003.1, forward strand.
GGCAGCTCTTACTGGTCATCTTGTATTTTCTACGATACACACGAATAATAGTATTGGTATTATTTCTCGTCTTACAGACATGGGGGTAGATCCATACTTGATAGCGCCAACACTTTGCCTTGCTATTGCTCAGCGTCTTGTGCCACAAATATATCCAAAATCTGTATCTCCAATCAAGACAACAGAAATAATAAAAGCTATAAGAGAAAAGCAATTTTCTGATTTGCCAGAAATGTATAGAAAAGATTTAAATCTAGATAGAGATTTTAATGAAGCGATACCAGCAGAAGAGTGTCCAACAGGAACAAAAGGTCGTGTGCCAGTGCTTGAGATTTTAGACATAGATACAGAGATACAAAATGCAATAGTGAGCAAAGCTTCGGACGATGACATATATAAATTAGCGAGAAGTAAAGGTATGATATTTATGAAAGAAGATGCTATGATAAAGTCTATGGATGGTATCATACCTTTTGTGGAAATCAACGGATTATAAAAACTTATTTGTAGTATAATTAAAATATGCAAGAAAACTTTTCTTATACAGAACTACTTAATAATCTAATTTTTACTTTAGTAAAAGAGTCTGGCTCAGACATACACTTAGTTGTTAATATGAGCCCCGCCGTAAGAATCAACGGTGAATTAATTACAATATCAAAAGTTCCTGCCTTAAAGAATTCAGACACTGTCTCTATACTGCGTGAGATGATAAATGATAAAAAATATCAAGAATTTTTAGAAAAACAACAAATAGATTTTTCTTATTTTCATAATAATGAATACAGATTAAGAGGGCATGCTTTTTTTCAGATGGATACTGTGGCTGTTGTTCTCCGCCTAATACCAAAAGTTAAAACTATAAAAGATTTAAATCTTCCAGAAATAATCTACGACATAACAAAGCGTGATCAAGGTTTCTTTTTAGTCGTAGGTCCAGTAGGACAAGGTAAATCTACTACTTTGGCAGCCATGGTAAATCATATAAATCAAAATGAGAAGAAAATGATTACCACTATCGAGGACCCGATAGAGTATATACATGAGCCAGCAAAGAGCTACATCATGCAGCGTGAGATAGGCTTAGATGCTCCGACAGCATCTGTCGCTCTTGAGGCTGCATTTCGTCAAGATGTTGATGTTATATTAGTGGGTGAGATGCGTGATAATGATACAATCAAAACAGCAGTAACAGCAGCTGAAACAGGTCATCTTGTTTTTTCTACATTACACACTAACTCAGCTTCGCAGACAGTTGACCGTATTATAGACAGTTTTAGTGCTAATCAGCAAGATCAGGTTAGGACACAGTTAGCCTCGTCTCTTATAGGTGTTTTTTCTCAGAGACTTTTACCAAAGATAGGAGGTGGTATGATACCAGTATATGAACTAATGTTAGTTAACAGTGCTGTGCAGAATCTGATTAGAGAAAAGAGAACACATGAGATAGATAATATAATAGAGACAGGGTCTATGGGAGGTATGATAAGTTTTGACAGGTGTCTGGCTGATGCAGTTATGCGTGGAGACGTAGCTTTGGATGAGGCTGTTCGTGTGGCTAAGAATCCAAAAATGTTTGAGCAACTTATTTAAAATATCATGAAATATAAATACAAGATTTTTGCGCAAGACACAAGCATAAGAGAAGGTTACACTGAGGATGTTAGTCGTGAAAATGTAATAACCAAGTTACAAGCAGAAGGTAACATTGTTATAAATGTAGAAGAGACATTAGTTTCGTCCGAGGGTAGTATCTTTGACAGATTCAGTAAAAAAATAACAAATAAAGATATAGTGTTAGCCACAAAGCAATTGTCTACTCTTGTTGGTGGTGGAGTGCAGATACTTCGCGCTTTTAGATTACTTTCTACTGAGTCGCCATCAATAGGTTTATGTGAAAGATATAAGATAATCGGCGATGACTTACAGTCAGGTATGCAGGTATACAAGGCCATGTCTCGCCACTCTGATGTTTTTGATTCATTCTTTATATCTATGGTTCGTAGTGGAGAAGAGACAGGAAAGCTAAAGGAAACTTTTGAGTATTTAGCTGATCACATGGAACGTAATTATGAGCTAATACAAAAAACTAAAAAAGCGTTAACTTACCCAATGTTCGTAATAGTAACATTCGTCGTGGTGATGATGGTGATGGCCTTAGTTGTTTTACCAAAAATGGTTAATCTTATAATTGAGCAAGGTCAAGAGGTTCCAACTTTTACAAAAATAATATTAGCTTTTTCTGATGCGATAAGAAATTATTATTATATATTGATTCCTGCCTCTATTTCTTCTGTTTATTATCTTTATGCTTACATAAAAACTCCAAACGGAAAAGCTAATTTTGATACTTTCAAATTAAAAATACCATTTGTAAGTAGTTTATATAAAAAATTGTATCTGTCTCGCTTTGCAGACAATATAGACACTATGATAGGTTCAGGCGTGCCAATAGTTCAAGCTTTACAGATTACAGCTGATGTTGTTGATAATTATGTATTTAAAAAAGTATTTGAAAGAGTTTCTGAAAAAGTAAAAGAAGGTAAAGTCCTCTCTATGGCATTAGCTGAAGAGCCAATGATACCGAATATTATGGTGCAAATGACTCGCATAGGTGAGGAGACAGGTAAGTTAGGTTACATGTTAAAAAATGTAGCAAAGTTCTATAAGAGAGAATTAGACCAGACCATAGACTCAACTGTTGCCCTCATTGAGCCACTTATGATTGTTGGTCTTGGAGGTGGAGTGGGACTTCTTATGGCGTCAGTTCTTATTCCTATGTATAATATTGCCAGCTCTATACAATAAGGCTTTTCTTAAAAGTTGTTTTTTTGGGGATAAGTATGATTAGTAAGTATTAATAAGGAGTATAATGTAAATATACAAGTTTATATTATTTGTATTAAAAATCAAAACAAATGAAATTATTTAAATTATTTAAAAAAGCAAGAGGTTTTACGTTACTAGAACTAGTAATCGTAATTGCCATTATCGGTATATTAGCGGTTATAGTTTTACCTAACTTTATTCAAGCTTTAGCAAAGGCTCGTGACGCAAAGAAAATGACAGAGCTCCGAGGTATGCAGACATTCTTAACTACAACTGGTATAGACACTAGTTTACGTTATCCAGCCGATGAGGTAACTCTTCGTACTTGGGCATCAGCTACAGGAAATCGTCTTCCTAATGGATTTACAGACGTAGCTAATCAGGTTTATTATTATGCAGGTCTTGAGTGTAATACTTATCAGCCAGCAGTTGTTGCTAGTGTAGTATATCCTAACACTTGTGCCGCTTATCAACTTTGGTCAGAGCTAGAGGTTGATAATGCAGCACTTCGTCTTGATGCTGACCTTTCTACGACAACACCAAGTGTAGCCCTAACAACTGGTCCAACTGTAAATATTAATACATTAGTTGCTAGTTCTACATACACATACGTGAATGCAGACTTCAACGGTGCTGGAAAGCCTAGACTAGGAGCTTCAGAAGCTTGTGCTAATAAAGTAAATGCCAGCACTACAGCTGATTGTGTATTTGATTTAGTTCCATAATATAGAGTTCTCTTTAATAAAAAAACTGCAGTGTATAACTGCAGTTTTTCTTTTGAGTATCTGTGTTAAAATTAAGATAAGAAATATATTTATGATTACATTATTTGCATTTATTTACGGGGCAGCATTAGGTAGTTTTTCTAATCTTGTAGCAGACAGACTTAGGGTTAAGTCTATTTGGGGAGGAAGGAGTGAGTGCCTAACTTGCTCTAAAAAGTTATCATGGAAAGAATTGTTTCCTATATTTTCTTACCTTTATCAAAAAGGAAAATGTAAATTCTGTAAGACTAGACTGTCTCAAGTTTATCTTTGGAGTGAGATTGCTTCTGGATTATTGATTGCTACACTCGCTAGTGTAACCTTAACATACACTAATAATTTTTATGAACAGCTGGCTATTTTTGTAGTATGGTCTATCATTATTTGTATATCTATTTCTATAATTATTTATGATTTGAGGCACACTATTGTCCCATTTGAGATGGCCTCCATTCTTATTTTAATTGGTGTAATTTTTACTGGATACAGACAGATATATAATGGATTCAACCTTTTAGACTCTCTCTCTGGGCTCATAGTTGCATTACCATTTGCTTTATTGTATTTCTTTTCAAAAGGGAAGTGGGTAGGTTTTGGTGATGTGATGCTTTATATTGCTTTTGGTTTTATTCTTGGACTCCCTATGGGTGTTACAACCTTTTTCTACTCTATATGGTTAGGGGCTTTTGTTTCGTTAGTTTTAATTATTACTCATAAAAAAGAATATGGCTTTAAAAGTGAAATACCATTTACCCCTTTTATTATAATAGCTGCCATATTTGTTTTGTACACAAAATCAGATATATTAAGTTTATATGAAATTATTCGTTAAAAATAAACATTTTAAAAATCAAGGTTTTACTTTGATAGAGGTTATGGTTAACGTGGTTATTTTTGCTATTATGATGAGTATATCTTTTTATAATTATCCAAAATTAACCCAAGCTCTTGCTTTTAATAATGCTGTCCAAGAAATTGTCTCCATTATAAAATCAGCTCAGATTAGCGGTTCCTCACGTGGAGGAGCTTATTCTGGAGATGGAGTTTTTCTTTCTAGAAACGGCACTACTTTTATAGAGTTTTTAGATGCAACCTCAACCCTAGATTATCTTGGAACACTAAAAAGCGATAAAGTGTTTTCTACCAGCACTGACCCTTCTGATCTTATTTCTAAAATAAATACAATACAAAACAATGTTAAAGTTTCTGATATTTGTGTAAAGAATACTTCTGGTTCAAAAAAGTGTGGAGTTGATGGTATAAATAATTTCTCCGCTACTTTCGTTAGGCCGTCTATTGCAGCCAATATTACAGACCATTCAGAAACTTTTGCAGGCTCGGGTATATATAATTTTTTTGACAAAGGTTACATAGAATTATTACAACCAGGCCCAAGCAATTATTATAAAAAATGTATTGTGATTTATAATTATGGTCAAGTAGAAACAAAATCAGGAGAGTGTTCTTTTCAACCATAAGATCCTTAAAAACATATGTATAATTTAAAAAATATTCTTAAAATAAAAAATTCTAAAGTTAAAGGTTTTACCTTGATAGAAACATTAGTTGCTGTAACACTTTTCACTTTTGTGACTTTTGTTGCGGTGTCGGCCCTCTTTTCTTTGCAAGAGTTTAATAATAAATTAAAAATTACAAAGAAAATCTATGAAAACGTATACCTTTCAATGGATATTATTAGTTCAGATTTAAAACAAGGAACTAATTTTGAAAACCTATACTATTCTTCTTTGTCTGGCGAAGGAAATGTTTGCAGTAATTCTCCTGGAGGTAATTCTTTTGACAGTTGCTTGTCTTTTGACTATCTGAATGTTGGTAACAGTAACAGTTCTAGTAGGGTAGGTTACTACCTAGAAGCTGGAAAAATAAAAAAGTATTCTGACCCCACTGTCACTCAAAGCATAACCTCAGATGATATAGAAATCACAAAATTAAAATTTGTATTAGTCGGTACTAATAACTTTTCTGCAGGGGATACGCAACAACCAATGATGAAAATAATAGTAAAAGGAAAATCAAAGACTGTTCCCATAACTAATTTTTATATTGAAAGTCTCATCTCTCAAAGGCCAGTAGCAAATTAATTAAAAATATGAAAAATTACATAAATAAAAAAATAATAGCACATAAGAGAATCAGAGGAATAGCTTTTGTAGAGTCTTTGATGGCTATGAGTGTGATTATAATTTCTATTATGGCACCACTTACTTTACTTTCTCAATCTGCCAAATATACAAAATTTGCTTTAAATAAAATAACAGCAACTTCATTAGCTGAAGAACAAATAGAATTGATGATTAATTATAAAAAATCTTTAGATATTTTTTGTTTTAATAACCCATCAGAATGTGATGGTAATTTTGATGGCTTTGACTCTTTTGTAAAAAAAATTAATGACATAACCGTGAATTGTGTATCTTACCCACTACCAGGTAATCCTTGTTATTTAGATGATACTAGTTTTGATTATTCTAACATAAGCATAGCCCCTGTTTTCAATAAAAAACCTAGCTGCAAAATATATGAAGAGGCAGATGACATATCCAAATGTTCACAGACAGCAACTTCAAAACCAACTTCTTTTAGCAGGAGACTTTATATAGATAACTTAGATCAAATCACTTTGCTTTCTCCAACTACAGCTACAGAAGTCATTGATAATGTTATACGCTTAACATCAGTAGTTTGTATAAATAAAAATAATTGTGAAACTGGTGACCCTAATGCTGTTACTTTGGTTTATTATATATACAGATAATAAATTATAAAGAATAAGATTAACAAAAATTATGAAAAACATGTTCAGACAAAAAAATGTAAAATGTAAAGAACTTTTTAAAGTAAAAGGTTTTACTTTGGGACTAGCTTTGATTATAGTTGCAGCTACTTTATTAATCTCTATCTCTATCAGCACTTTACTTATAAGAGACATTAAAAATTCAGCATCTAATACTTTGAACTCTATAGCTTATAATTTGGCTGAGTCAGGACTCGAGTGTATTAGTGGTCATGAAGACAGTATAAGATATTTTGATATCGAAGGTAATAATGTTACTGGTTTATTTCCAACTTCTACTGTTTATGATTATGCGATAGCCAAAGACCAAAATGACATAACTCCGTCAGCGGGATACTCATCAAAAGATTATACTATTACTAATACCGATAATAAAAATAAATTTTTTAATATAGATCAAGTAAAATGTTTTGGCTATAATGTATTAGTTGATACTACAGGAGCGCTGGATGCAAATGGTTCATTCACAAAAATACTTGTAAATGACAGCACGGCACCAGCTGGATATTATTCAGTTGTCCCAGCTAATAATGGTGTAGTGACACAAATAAAAATAATAAAAGATGTTTCAGAATTAGATGTTATGAATAATTTATCTTTTTTTGAGAAGTATTTAAAAAGTTCTTGTCTAGATATAAAAGTTTATTCTGTTTTAGAGTCCAGTATTTATAAAAAGCTAATAGTTTCAGAATCATCTGTTCCGTGCACTGGTAAGTATGTTACAAAGAGGCTTTTAGTCAGGTATTTACAATAATTATCCAGAAAGATATATTAAAAATAAGCTTTATATTATATGTTTTATTTGATATAATAGATATAAGAAAATATAATATATTATTTTTTCATAAACCAAAATGAAAGAGTTAAAAGCAGAAAAACAAATAGAAGAAAAAGTAAATAAGTTGAGCTCAGAGCTAGAAATGCATAGAATTGCTTATCATGTTAATGACGCACCAAAAATTAGTGATGAGGTATATGATTCCCTTATGAGTGAGCTGATTACATTAGAAAAAAACTACCCAGAATATAGAAGTGCTACTAGTCCAAGCGTTAGAATAGGTGGTCATGTTTTAGAAAAATTTGATAAAGTAAAACATAATTTTAAGCAGTGGTCATTTGATAATGTATTTAATTATCAAGAATTAATAGATTGGAATGATAGAAATGAAAAGATTTTAATAAAATTAAATAAAAAATATACACCAAGGTATATGTGTGAGATGAAAATAGATGGTCTAAAAGTTATATTAGATTATGTAGATGGGGTTTTGATAAAAGCTGCAACACGTGGTGACGGTGAAGTCGGTGAAGATATTACAGAAAATGTAAAGACTATAAAAACAATACCTCTAACATTAAAAGATAAGATAAGCATAACCGTAATAGGGGAGTGCTGGATTAAAAAAAGTGATTTAGAAATAATAAATGCAGGGCAGAAAAAAAATAATTTGAATGAGTATGCCAACACCAGAAACTTAGCAGCCGGCACCCTAAGGCAATTAGACAGTTCTGTGGTAGCAAAAAGAAAGTTACAATATTTTGCTTATGATTTAGATTTTGATTTAGATGGCTTGAAAAATAATTTAGATACTCAAGAATCTGAGCTTGTGTTTTTAGAAAGAAATGGATTTTTAGTAAATCAAAACAGAAAGTTGTGTGTGAGCTTAAAAGATATACAAAGTTTCTATGAGTACAATATAAAAGAAAAAGATACTCATGATTATGGTATAGATGGTATGGTGATAAAAATAAATGAAAAAAATATTTGGAATGATTTAGGTTATACTGCAAAGTCTCCACGAGCGGGTGTTGCCTACAAGTTCCCGGCTGAAAAAGTTACTACAGTAGTGGAGAGTGTAACTTTTCAAGTGGGACGCACTGGAACTATTACACCCGTAGCTAATCTTCGCCCTGTTTTAGTTGCTGGGTCTCTGGTATCAAGAGCTACACTGCATAATAGAGACGAGATAGATAGGTTGGGTATAATGATAGGTGATACAGTGGTGCTACAAAAAGCAGGAGACGTAATACCAGAAATAACAGAAGTGATAGTTAGTCTTCGTGGTAAAAATGCAGAAGAGATAATGTATCCAGTGTCTTGTCCGTCGTGTGCCAGTAAATTAACAAAGAGAAAAGTCGGAAAGGAAGAGAGTGTTGGACTTTTCTGTGATAATTCAGAATGTAATGCAAAGCATATAGAAAATCTGATACACTTTGTTTCTAAAAAAGCTATGAATATAGATGGTATGGGAGAGAGGATAATAGAAGAGTTTGCTGGTCTTGGTCTTATCAAAAATTATGCCAGTATCTATACTTTAAAAATTAGTGATATAGAAAATCTTACAGGATTTGGAAAAAAGAGTGCAGAGAATATCGTAGAGAATATAGAAAAAAGTAAATTAGTTAATATGAGTAATTTTATCTACGCTCTAGGCATACTTGGTGTGGGTGAAGTCGGAGCAAAAGATATTGCTAAAAATTTTAAAAATATAGATGATGTTATGAGTGCAAGTGAAATAGAGTTTTTAAATATTAAAAACATAGGAGAGGTAATGGCAAAAAACATATTTGAGTATTTTAAAAATAATAAAAGTAAAAAAAATCTAGAGGAATTATTAAAATATGTGACCGTTAGAAATAATTTGTATATAGATAAAAATGACTCAGAAAATATAAAAAACTTAGAAAGTAAAAAGTTTTTTGCTAAAACTTTTGTTATTACTGGTAGCTTTTCTAATTCACGTGATTATTATAAAAATATAATAGAAGATTTGGGAGGAGTAGTCAGTGGTTCAGTGTCCAGCAAAACTAATTATCTACTTTGCGGCGAGGATGCAGGTAGTAAATTAGAAAATGCTAAAAAGTTAAATGTGAAAATAATAGATGAAAAAGAGTTTTTGGAAATGGTATAAAATATGTGCTATAATGAGAATAGCTAAGTAACTAAAGATAAATAAAATAATAAGTAATAATTTAAAAATAATATGAGTAAAGTAGAAATAACAAATGAGACCATGAAGTATTTAGAAGGTCTGGCAAAGGTCAAAATACCAGAAGGTCAAATAGAAAAATACCAAAAAGAAATATCTGATATTTTGGGGTATATACAAGAAATACAGACTTTAGATCTTGGAGATTATACTGACGGACGTGAAGCTCATGTTAACAATTTTAGAGAAGATTTAGTGAACCAAGACGAGACACATATATTAAGAGCATTAGAAAATGCTCCAGATCGTATAGGAAATCTTTACAAAGTAGCCCAAGTTATAAAGCAATAAAAAAATATGAAATCAAAAATATTAGAAATACATCAAAATCTACTAGATAAAAAAACCACAATTCGTGAAGTTGTAGATTTTTATCTTAAGAATATAGAAGAAAATGAATCAAAAATAAACTCGTTACTAGGTGTTTATGATGAAGAGTTTATAAATATCCAAATCAAAAAAGCAGAAGAGTTATTTGTAAATGGAAAATATACAAATATGACGGGTGTACCAATAATAATAAAAGATAATCTTTGTGTGAAGGGACAAATCACTAGTGCAGGATCTAAAATGTTAGAGAATTATCTAGCTACATATAACAGTACTGTGGTGCAAAAATTAATAGATGCAGGAGCTATACTTATTGGCCGTGCCAACATGGATGAATTTGCCATGGGTGGTAGTACAGAAAATAGTGCTTACAAAAAAACTATGAATCCACTTGATATTAGTCGTGTTCCTGGGGGGTCATCAGGAGGCTCAGCCGCTGTTGTTGCTTATGGTGGTGTTCCTGTAGCTATCGGCACTGATACAGGAGGAAGTATAAGGCAACCAGCGAGCTTTTGTGGAGTTGTTGGTCTCAAGCCAACTTATGGTGACGTCTCTCGTTACGGCTTAATAGCTATGGGGTCATCACTCGATGTTGTAGGTCCTATGGCACAAAGTACAGAAGATATAGAAATAGTTTACAGTATAATAAATGGAAAAGATACACACGATGCTACGACCTTGAATGAAGAAGAGAAAAAAGATATTAGAAATAAAAATAAAATAAGCAAAGTCATAGGAGTACCAAGATCATTTATAGATAGTGATGGTGTGGATGTGAAAGTTCGAGAGAATTTTTATGAGACTATAAAAAAATTAGAAGAAAAAGGCTATACCACAAAAGATATAGAGATAAAAAATATTGAAAAAGCATTGTCAGTATATTACATACTTATGTTCGCAGAAGTTAGTTCTAATCTGGCTCGTTTCGATGGTGTGCGTTATGGTAAAAGTGTAGTATTAGGAACCCCAAATGAAAACATGATAGAAAGTAGAAGTGCAGGATTCGGAGTGGAGCCAATACGTAGGTCATTACTAGGAACTTATGTATTGTCTAGTGGTTATTATGATGCTTATTATTATAAAGCAGTGCAAGCGAGAAATGCCCTTAAAAAAGAATTTGAAAAAGTTTTTTCCGAAGTATCATTTGTGGCTACACCAACTTCACCGATATTGCCTTGGAAATTTGGAGAAAAGTCTGACCCTATTTCTATGTATTTAGCTGATGTATTTACAGTACCAGCTAATATTGTTGGTGTGCCAGGAATATCAGTGCCATCAGGCAAGTCAGAAGAAGGTCTTAGTTTTGGTGTGCAATTTCTAGCTAGTTGGTATCAAGAGTGTGAACTACTTAGTGTTGGAAAAGACATACAACTGTTATAATGTATTAGTGGATAATATAGATTATAAAAAATATATAAATGATTTTTTGTTTGACTTAGGAGTTAATACAAAAAAAGATACTGACGGAGATAATATCTTTGATATTTTTGACGCTAAGCCAAAAGATTTTAATAATTTTACTGAAGTGGAAACTAAGGAGGTTTTTGGTTCTGAGTATAATTTATCTGATAAAATAAAAGATTTTTTTGGATTATCACCAGCAGACTCGGATAAGGATGGAGTTCCTGACAGTTATGAATTAAAATATGGAATGAATGTAAATAATCCAGACACAGATACAGACGGTATCTATGATGGAGAAGAAGTATATAAAGGTCTTAATCCAGTTAATGCTGATCAGGATAAGGATGGGGTTTTAGACGGTCGTGACGCATACCCTACAGACAGCAGTCGTAGTGTTTTAGAAAATGATAAAGACAGTGACATTGACGGTATTGGTGACAGGTTCGAAGCTTATATAGGAGCTAATCCATACTCAAAAGATACAGACGGTGATGGCCTTTCCGATGCAGTGGACGATAATGTAAAAGTTAATTATAAAGAGTCTACAAAATTAAAATCAGAGACTTTGACAAATATAAATAATAACAGTTTAAAGTTTTCTATACAAAATAACTTTTTAGATTTTTTTGCCAGCATTGTTTTGATGTTAAGTATAATAATGTTTTTACTTTTCACTTATGTTTTTATGCGTTGGTGGTCTCAGATTAATCATGATGTAGAACATTATTATCATCTCTTTCATAATGCTTTTGGTTTTAATCATCATGATACTGAGCATACTCATAATAAGACTGTTCACAAAGAAAATTTTAAAAATATAAAAGAAGATATACAAATAAAAAATAATTTACTTAATGAAAAAGATAATCACATAAATCACATTAACCATGATATAAAATATGAAAACAATAACCCCATAACTACAACTGGTAACTTTGAACCAACGGTTAAGGAGCTTGTTTTTGAGGGTGAGTTAAGGTGGGGTATAGTATCAAAATATATGAATGATGATGTCTCTGATTTGTGGAGAATTGGTGTTATAGAGGCTGATAATATGTTAAATGAGGCACTTAAAAATATAGGATATATCGGCGCAGGTGTAGGAGAGAGGTTGCAATCTGCTAATTTTAAAACTATAGATTTTGCTTGGGAGGCGCATAAGATTAGAAATAGAATAGCTCATGAAGGACTTAGTTTTGAGTTAACGAGTCGAGAAGCCAGAAAAGCTTTTGTCTTGTATGAGACTGTGTTTAAGGATTTGAAAGTTATTTAGTTTTATGGTATAATGAAGTCTCTTGAAAAAGAAAATATAGCGGAATAGAGTTAGTTAGTAACTCAACAGATTTGTAGTCTCATAACCTCGAGAGCAAATACAGAAACTAACACATAGCGGAATAGAGTAGAGGTAACTCACGAGGCTCATAACCTCGGGACACTGGTTCGATTCCAGTTTCCGCAACAAGGATGGTTCAAAAATTAAAAAAGTCCTTATGTCGATGTAGCTCAGTTGGTTAGAGCATAGCACTCATAAAGCTAAGGTCGGTGGTTCGATCCCACCCATCGACACTAATAAAATGAAAACAAAAACCACAAAAATTTTGTCTTGGAATCTATATAATTTTTATGATTACGATTATTTTATAAAAGAAGGATTTGTAAAAGATGTAGGGGAGAGTAAAAATTTTATATCTCAAAGATTAGATTATTTTACAAAAAAAATAAAAGAAATAAATCCAGACATTGCTTATTTTTATGAGGTTGGAGATATTGAATTACTAAAAAAGATGTATGGAAATATTTTTCCAGATTTTCATTTCTTTGAAACTACCCCAGATAGAAGAGGCATAAGGAATGTTGTGGTATCTAAAAAAGAAATTAAAAATGAAGAAGTTTTTTTGAAAGATTTAGAAATACCTAATTTTGTAATCGATGAAGAAGTTTATAAGAATAAGTATCTTGTGCAAAAAAGAGGGTATATTAAAACAAGTATTAATAATTTAAATATTTATGCCGTGCATTTGAAATCTCAAATAGCCTCTAGAATCAAGTTACAAAGCGGTGAAGATTATGAAGTTAAAAATAGTGTGGAATATGCTAGGTCTGAGATTTTAGGAGAATTAATAGGTCTTGCTGAGTCATATGGTGTTAGGAAAATATTTTCAGATGATATAAATAATGAAAAGTCTGTAATAGCTATCGGTGACTTTAATGCAGACTCTTATTCAAAAAGATTAAAAATATTAAGAGGGTTGAGAGATTCGGATGATGAAATGCTGGACCTTTTTAAGGTTGAAGACGCAGATAATTATTCACATGTCTACAGAGGTAACAAGGTAAGGTTAGATCATGCACTCATATCAAAAGATATTATAGAAAAAATAAGTAATGCTAGTATGGAAAAAGACTTTGTAAATGTAGCTGATGGTCTTTCTTTTATCGATATGAAAATTATAGGTTCAGATCATGCACCAATAATTTTTGAAATAGAATTATAGTTTTTGATATTACATTATTTATGTTATTATTAAAATAAATAAAATAAAAAATAAAAGCAATATAAAACATATGGCAAGCATAGATGAATTAAAATTAGAAAGATTAAAGAAAGTAGAAGCTTTGGAAAGTGAAAATCTTGAAGCTTATCCAAGTGAAAGCAAGTATACAAAAACTGTAAAAGATTTTTTATCTGATTTTAATATTGATGACAAGTCTGAAAATATTTTAGTGGGTAGAGTTATGATGACTAGAAGTTTTGGTAATTTAGCTTTTGCAAAAATATTTGATGGTACAGCAAGCATTCAGATTGTATTTGAAAGAGAAAAAAGTGAAGAGAGTATTAATTATTTTGATAAAAATATTGATGCTGGTGATTTTGTGCAAATAACTGGAACTAATTATATTACCAAAAAAGGAGAAAACTCATTACTGATTTCTAATATAAAATTATTAACAAAAGCATTATTACCACTTCCAGACAAATACGCTGGGCTAGTAGACGAAGAAGAGAAAATGCGTAAGAGGTATTTAGATATATTGCTTGATGAAAATAAAAGAGATTTATTTTATAAAAAAGCAAAGTTCTGGAAAGTTGTTCGTAATTTTCTTGATGAACAAAACTTTTTAGAAGTAGAAACTCCAACACTTGAAACTACTACTGGTGGGGCAGAGGCTAGACCATTTAAAACTCATCACAATGATTTTGATTTAGATGTGTATATGCGTATTTGTATTGGTGAGCTTTGGCAGAAAAGACTCATGGCAGCTGGATTCCCTCGGACATATGAGATTGGTCGTGCTTACAGGAATGAAGGTAGTAGTCCAGAACATTTGCAAGAGTTCACCAATTGTGAATTCTATATGGCCTATGCAAATCATAAAGATGGCATGAAATTAGTTCAAGATTTATATAGGAAAATAGCAATAGAAGTTTTTGGAAAGACAAAATTTGAAATGAAAGACCATGTTTTTGATTTGGCTGATGACTGGATAGAAATAGATTATGCTAGTGAGATACTAAAACAAACAGGTATAAATATTTGGGATTCTAGTGATGAAGATATTAAAAATAAATTAAAAAAGTTAAACGTAAAGTATGATGGAGAAAATAGAGAGAGATTAACAGACACACTTTGGAAAGTCTGCCGTAAAAATATATCTGGTCCTGCTTTTTTGATTAATCATCCTTTGTTAGTAGCGCCATTAGCAAAACCAAATACAGATGGTAAAACAGCTCAAGTGTTTCAGCCTATATTTGCAGGTTCAGAAATAGGTCGTGGCTACAGTGAGCTAAATGATTCTAGGATTCAACGTGCTAATTTTGAGCAACAGCAAAATCTTTTAGATTCTGGTGATGACGAAGCTATGATGCCAGATTTTGAATTCGTGGAGATGTTAGAACATGGTATGCCACCAACTTGTGGTTATGGATTTGGTGACAGGTTATTTGCTTTTCTTGCAGGATTACCGATTCGTGAGACTCAAATGTTTCCATTAGTAAAGCCAATAATAAAATAAAAAAGCATGCAAGATATGATTACATTTTTAACTGGAGATTTTTTGACTTTGTATTTACCAACTATTATTTCTTTGGCACTTATTGAAATTCTTCTTTCTATTGATAATGCATTAGTTAACGCGTCACTCGCTGAGCCACTACCTGAAAAGCAACGCATACTTGCGATTAGGATTGGAATACTTGGCGGTGCTGGTCTTCGTCTTGTTGCACTTTTTTTTTGCAACCCTTATAATACAAAATAAATGGGTGCTTATAATTGGGGGACTTTACCTTGTCTATTTGGCAGTAGATCATCTTGTAATTAAAAAAGCAGAGGATGGCCATAATTTAAAGTATAAGACGACTTTGGGTGCCGTTATCGTGCAGATTATTTTTGCTGATGCTGTATTTTCTATTGATAATGTCGTATCTGCTGTTGGACTTTCTCATAATTATTATGTGATAGTGGCAGGAGTTATGATAGGTATCATATCTATGCTTTTTGTAACTAGCCTAGTGTCAGGAATTATACACAAACATCCACCACTAAAAAAAGCAGCCTATGTTATAGTCGGACTTATCGGTATAGTTTTACTTTTTGAGACTACTCTCGGCACACACATTAGTGAACTTATAAAGTTCTCAATCATCATGTCAGTGCTTGCTACTGCTTATGTTTTTAGTCATAGGAGTAATAAGAAGAAAAGTCTCAACTCTTAAAATTATTATCTTATTACAGAGTTTATTCTTATGCTATAATAAGCATAGATAAGATAATAATTTAAATATGAAAAATACTTTTAAAAATAAAATATGGCCAGTTTTAGCAGGCCTACTTTCTGCTTTTGTAATCATGATGATATTTGAATTTGTGAATTCTCTTTTTTACCCATTGCCAGAAGGTCTAGATATTTACAACTATCAAGCAGTAAAAAGTTTTACTTTGTCGCTACCTTTCACAGCTTTTATCTTAGTTTTTCTTGGATTTATTTTAGGGGCATTCAAGGCTGGCTGTGTTACTACATACTTATCAAAATTAAATAAAAAAGAAAGTTTTAAATTATCTATGATTACAGGAGGCATCTTAACCATTTTTGCTGTTATAAATAACATGATGATAGGTCAGCCGTCATGGTTTATGGTCGTCAGTACTCCTATGTTTTTGATATTCGTTTATTTAGGGCATAAGTTCATGAGTAAAAGTAAAAAATTAAAATAAAAATGAAAAAATTAATAATCATAAATGGACCATCGTGTGCAGGGAAGAGTACGGTAATTAACAAAATTTTTGAAACAAAAAAGGATATATTTTGGTTGAAGTTTGACTCTATCAAAAGATTTTTTGTTGACTATGAGCCATTAACTGACAGAGTAAAAGTTACAGAACTAGTAATTGTAATAGGCAAAGACAGGATAGATAGAGGTGAAGATATTTTATTAGAAAATCATGATCAAGAGGTTGTTGATTGTGCAAAAGAAAAAGATTATATTTTATTTGAATATAATATAGAAGCGCCTTATGATGCTCTGTTGGAAAGATTCAGGGTACGTGTTTTAAATGCACCGAAAGAATTAAGAATAAATACTTCAGAAGTCAGACACAGAGAACTTTATGATAAGTATTTAGAAGGTAAAAATATGAATATTAAAACTTTTGATACATCACTGCAGTCAGCAGAAGAAATAACAATAGAGATACTTAATGAAATACTTTAAGTTTTAAGAGATTTTAAATGAAAGCAAAAGAAATTAATTTTAAAGAAAAAGTATTACAAATAGTGCGTGAGATACCGACTGGGAAAGTCTTTAGTTATAAAGAAGTGGCGATGAGGGCGAATGCGGTAGGGGCTAGTCGTGCAGTTGGAACAATAATGAAAAATAATTATGATCTTACAGTTCCGTGTCACAGGGTAGTGCGTAGCGATGGAAAGATTGGCGATTATAACAGAGGTGGCAGTGAAGCAAAAATAAAAAAGTTAAAAAGCGAGGGAGTAAAAATTATAAATGAAAAAGTGGTATTTTCATAGTCTTTTATGATATAATATAAAGAATAAAAAATATGAAGCATATACAGATACACAAAGAAAAACATAGTCTTTTTGACAAGTTTATACAGATAGCCTTGCCTATTGTAGCTGTTACTAGCTGGCTTTTAACTTCTATAAAACATCCAGAATATGGACTGATTGTTGCTTTTGTAGCTCAGACTCTTTGGCTATATGTAACATATCACGGATGGAAAAAAGCAAATCAGGTAGGAGGGTTTGTGACTACTATTTTTGAGATAACCATAATAACATTTGGTATTTTTAATTATTGGTTTTTTACAAAATAAGAATTATGCAGAATAAAAAGTTTAATTTTGAAATAGAAAAGAAAAGTAGCGAGGCATCTCTGGCCAGAGTCGGGGTGATACATACGCCGCATGGAGATATACTTACGCCTGCTTTTATTCCAGTTGGTACAAAGGCAACAGTAAAGGCACTCAGTGTAGAAGATATAAAAAAAATAGGAGGACAGGCAGTACTAGCTAACACTTATCATTTGTATCTACAACCTGGGAGTCAGATAGTTAAAAATCATGGCGGTTTTGCACGTATGATGAACTGGACCAATGAGATTAAAAATAATAATGGAGAAATGGAAAAAAGAAACCTGCCTACCGTGACTGACTCAGGAGGATTTCAAGTCTTTTCACTCGGTGCTGCCTTTGACACTGGAGTCAGTAAGATAGCCACCAGTGCTCAGCTCAGTGCAAAACAAAAACAGACAATAGATGAGCTGGGAGTAGTTAAGATAAAATCTACTAAAAACCAAATGGCAAAGATAGATGAAGAGGGGGTAACTTTCAAATCCTTTATTGATGGCTCGTATCATAGATTTACCCCTGAGACGAGTATGCAGATACAGCATGATCTGGGGGCTGATATATTTTTCGCATTTGATGAGTGTACCTCACCACTAGCATCACGTGAATATCAGATATCAGCCATGGAGCGTACACACAGATGGGCTAAGAGGTGTATAGATGAACACAAGAGGCTTGGTGTGAGTAGTGCTACAGGTGAGGAACAGGCACTCTTCGCAGTGGTGCAGGGTGGAGCATTTGATGATCTTCGTAAAGAAAGTGCTGAGACTTTGGGGGCGATGGATTTTGACGGTTTTGGTATTGGAGGATCCTTTACAAAAGAAGACATGGGAAAAACAGTTAAGAGTGCAACAGAGAATTTGCCAGAAGGTAAGCCTCGTCACCTGCTTGGTATCGGTGAGCCTATAGATTTCTTTTTAGGTATTGAGTATGGTATAGATACTTTTGACTGCGTCTCTCCGACACGTATCGCGAGGCATGGTAGTGTGCACAGTTGCGATGGTAAGTTAAATATAACTAATGCAAAATACAAAACAGATATGAGTGCTGTCTGCGACGATATTGATTGTCCTGCTAACAAGTATACAAAATCATATCTGTGTCACCTATTCCGTGCGGAGGAGATGCTCGCTGCGACTATCGCCTCAGCTCACAATCTCCACTTCTTGATCAAGCTAGTAGAAAATATAAGACAGTCTATACTCGATGACAACTTTTTTAATTATAAAAAAGATTTTTGCGAGAGGTATTATAAAGTAAAGAATTAGATTATTATATCTTCTTATTTATGCCAAGAGTATTTACCTTAAAAGCAAAGATGTGGATATGGCCGGGGGATATGGCTTGGCATTTTTTGAGTCTAGACAAAGAGCTGTCAAAAAGTATCAGGGAGAATTATCCAAAATCTGCAATGGTTAAAATAAAAGCAAGTATAATATCAGCAGATGGTGAAAAAGTTTTTGTAGAAAAGAGAAGTAAAATTCTAACAGAAAATAAGAAAAATAAAATAAATAAAAATCAGTATAAGAATGATAAGATAGAAGAAAGTGAAGGTCTAGTTTTAGATTGGGATACTTCACTCTTTAGAAATAGAAGAGATGAGAATTATATTCTTCCTATAAAAAAAGATGTGCGTAAAAAGCTGGGAATATATGTGGGTGAAGTTTTAGAAATAAAGATAGAGATGTTATAATATAAAAATATAGAAATAGATTAATAGAAGTATGAAAGTAATATCTTGGAATATCGGTAGTTTTATATGGTTAAAATATTTTCCCAGCAGAAAACATCAGTGTTTTCAACTTGAGAATCTAGATAAGGTATCTCAGGCTATAAAAAAAGAAAATGCAGATATTATATTCCTGCAAGAGTTAATGGCAGAAGATATAGAGAAAGTCATAAATACATTTCCAGAATTCACCTATTTTAAAATCATAGACGTGGAAAATAGAATATCTAAGATTTTAATATTAAGCAAGTATGAGCCTGTAGAAGTAAAGCACGCTATTAATAGCTATTTTATTATCAATAATATTAACTTTTTACCCATACACCTAGATGCTTTTTCTCCACTGAGAAGATTATTAGAAGTAAAGAGCCTGTTAAAAGATTTTACAAATCAGAAAAGTATAATCTTGGGCGACAGTAATCTTTGGGTTTTTAATAAGTATTTCTTTTCTTCTTTAGATAAGAAGTCATATAATCTTTTCCTTGAAAGTCTTGTAGATATTTTCAGATATTCAAAGCATACAACTAAAATGTTATTGTCTTTGGATAAAGTATTTATAAGTAAAGACATAAAAAGTAAAAATGAGAAAATAGTAAAAAATAAAATAGACCATATGGATCATCACATGATTAGTTTTGAAATATTATATGAAAACAAAAAATAAATATTCTATAGTTTTAATTTTAGGGATTATTGGTATTTTAGTATTACTTTATAAGTATAATTTAAGTAAAAATAATATCTCATACATAAGTAATAAAATAGATGAAAGCAAAATAGAAGAAAAAATAGAAAAATCAGAATTAAATATCTTATTCACTGGAGATATTATGACTGACAGATACATTAGAAAACAGATTAATAAATATGAAAATAATAGTGAATTAAAAATTGGAGAAAACTTTGTAAGTAAGTATTTGAATAATTTGTCAGAAGTAAATAATAAGTATGATTATGTAGTTGCTAACCTAGAAGGTCCAATAACAGAAAATAAAAGTAAAAGTTTAAATGATGATGGGTCTTATGGTAAAGATTTGATTTTCACTTTTCCAACTAGCACTATTCAAATATTAAAATTATTAAATATAAAAGTAGTTAGTCTGGCTAATAATCATACCGATAATTTTTACCATAAAGGTTATGAAGATACTAAAAAGTTTTTAACTAGCAGTAATATAGAATATTTTGGTAACCCATATAATAATAATTTTGTAGATAAAGATGAGAAACTTTCTGAGACTATTTGTGAGAAAGATATATGTATAGCATATATTGGATATAATCAATTTACAAAAAATAATTCACCAGAATTAATAATTCAAAAAATAAAAAAAATAAAAAATAAAAATCTAGAATTAGAAAAAAATAAAATTATAGATTTTATAATTATAATGCCACATTGGGGAGTAGAATATGAAAAACTTTCAAGTAAGACAGAAAGAGAATATGCAAGAAAATGGGTAGACTCTGGTGCTGACTTAGTCGTTGGTACACATCCACATGTAGTACAAGAATCAGAGATACACAAAGAGAAAAATATTTATTATTCACTCGGTAACTATATTTTTGACCAGTGGTTTTCTGTTGATGTGCAAAATGGAAAAGCATTAGATGTTACTTTTAAAAAAGAATGTGAATTAGTCAATTCGTTACTGGGTGAAAATAAAAAAGAATCTTGTAAAAAAGAAATAAAAATAAATAAAGAATTAAAAGTTTTTATAGATAGAAATGGAGTAAGATATGTGTTATAATTGACATTAGATTATTTTCAATGTAATTTTTATGTATCAGAAAAACAGATTTAATATAAAAGGATTTACGCCTGCTGGTGATCAGCCAAAGGCTATTTCTGCATTGGTTAAAAATGTAAATGAGGGTAAAGTTAAGACAACATTACTTGGGGCGACAGGCACGGGTAAAACTTTTACTATTGCAAATGTAATACAACAAATACAAAAGCCAACACTTGTGATTGCTCACAATAAGACATTAGCAGCTCAGTTAGCCCAAGAGTTCCGAGAGTTTTTCCCTGATGCTGCTGTGCATTATTTTGTATCATATTATGACTACTATCAACCAGAAGCGTATATACCAACGACTGACACATACATAGAAAAAGATGCAAGCATAAATGAAGAAATAGACAGGTTAAGACATGCCAGCACTCAAGCACTACTCACTCGTAGCGATGTGATTATCTGTGCTTCTGTATCATGTATATATGGTCTTGGTAGTCCAAAAGAATATGAAAAAGTAAATATAAGATTGCAGGTGGGTGACGAGACAAATAAAACAGAATTAATGTTAAAGTTCATAGCCATACATTATGAACGTACGAATGCTGACTTATCACCTGGAACTTTTCGTGCCGTTGGAAATAGAATAGATATTATGGCAATATCTGAGACGGTAATGCTACAAATAGAATTTGCAGATAACAAAATAAGTAGATTGAGTGTAACGGATCCAGTTTCTATGCGTGAGATAAAGGTGGTGGATGATTATTTTATTTTCCCAGCGAAACATTTTATCAGTGATGAAAGCACAAGAGAGAGGGCTGTAGAAGAGATTAAGCATGAATTAAGTGAAAGATTAAAAGATTTTGATGCTGAGAAAAAAATCTTAGAAGCAGATAGATTAAAAAGAAGAACTACATATGATGTGGCCATGATAAAAGAAATTGGTTTCTGTTCTGGTATTGAAAATTATTCTAGGATATTAAGCGGTAAAATGCCAGGTCAGGCACCCGAGACACTGATGTCATATTTTCCTCATGACGAAAATGGTAAGCCAGAGTTCTTAACGGTGATTGATGAGTCACACGTGACACTACCACAATTAAATGCTATGTATGCAGGGGATCAAAGTCGCAAACAGACACTTGTTGATTTTGGTTTTAGATTGCCAAGTGCTAAGGATAATAGACCACTCAAATATGTAGAGTTCGAAGAGAGGGCAGGACAGACAATATACGTTAGTGCTACCCCTGGAAAATACGAAAGAGAGTTCGGAGGAGAAATAGTAGAGCAGATAATCAGGCCAACGGGACTGATAGATCCAGTTCTTGAGGTTCGTCCTATTAGAGAGATAAAAAAAGACGACACCAAAGAAAATAAAAAAGACTATCCTGGTCAAGTACATGACTTTATAAATGAATGTGCAAAAGAAATAAAAGGTGGAGGTAGAGTATTAGCAACTACACTAACAAAGAAAATGGCTGAGGCACTTTCGGAATACTTAATAACAAAAGGATTAAAAGCAAAGTATGTACACAGTGGCGTGTTAACTATGGAGCGTATAGAAATATTAACAGCGCTACGCAAGGGTGAGTTCGATGTGTTGGTTGGAGTTAACTTGCTTCGTGAGGGTTTAGACTTGCCAGAAGTGACACTAATAGGAATACTCGACGCTGACAAGGAAGGATTTCTCAGGAGTGATACGTCACTAATACAGACCATAGGACGCGCAGCACGTAATGTGAATGGTCGTGTGATACTGTATGCTGACAACATCACAGGTAGTATGGAGCGTGCGATGGCTGAGACAGAAAGAAGAAGGACTATACAGTTAGATTACAATGTTAAACATAATATAACCCCAGAGACTATAAAAAAGAGAATACATGATATAACAGATGATCTAAAAAAAGACCGTGCAAAAGTTATAAATGAAGAATTAGAAAAAGATAAAAAATTATTTGCTAAAAATCCAAATAAATTAATTACACTCAAAGAAAAACAAATGAAAGAAGCTGTAAAGGCACTAGACTTTGAAACAGCCGCCATACTGCGTGATGAGATAAAGTTCTTGAGGGATAAATTAAGTGAGGAAAAGAAAGATTAGATCAGACTTTGTCAATATACTAACTGAAGCAAATACTTGCTATAATATAGCCTAGATCAGCCATAGTAATCTGATCAGTGTGTACACACTAAAACATATGTCAAATCATAACAACAATAACAATAATAATAACAAAAACAATATTTCTGATTCTAAAAATCTTTTAGAAAAGAAAAATTGGAAAATGTATGCTTCTCTTGCATTATATGCTGTTCTAGGGCTCGCTCTTGGATACGCTATTGCTAAGGGGGCATTACACCTTATGAACAGATCTAAGATGTCTAACATAAAAACAGAAAGCAATATAAGTGAGACCAACACTAATGCTTTGGTTAATTTTTCAACTTCTTTAAAACATAATTTTGAAGGAGACAACGAAGCAGATGCTACTTTTGATTACAGCGGTGCAAATGAGGTTGTGTCTTCTCTTAAGACCGCAAATCTTTACACTGTAAATAATGAAAATGGCGGAAAAGTGGCAACTGTGTATTTTTATTTTAATGGTGCCAGAGGAGCTACTCCTGAGGAGTATGTTACTGAGACTATTAAAAAATCAGTGCCATCAGTTAGTCTCCCTACCAATGCTAATTATGGATTGTCAGTATGGGCCAGAGCGGAAAGCGGTCCTACAGAGTGGCATCTTAAAACTGCGACTAACAAAGATTGGTTAATATATGTAGAGAGTGCTACGGCTAATAATGCTGAAGTGTCTGAAATATTAAAAACAGTTGATGTAAAATAATTTTAGAATTATTTTTGTTCCA
>JAYSVC010000021.1:0-16979 GCA_043718735.1 bacterium
GCCACTTTTATTTTAGTATTTTTAGTAAAACATTGTAACTAATCCACTAAGAGCCATAGTTCCTATTAATAAGATTGCAAATACCCCAAACACAACTTGTATCATTTTTTTATTTTCTGGTTTCCACATATGTGTTATAATGTAACATAAATATGGATAATATTCAACACAAAATTAAAAGCAAAAAAAACATACAAAGATTTTTGTATTCCTATGTTACTCTTTTTATAGTTTCTTTCTTCTCCTTGTTAATAATCTTGGAAACTATAAAGTTCGTAGAAAAGAAAAGCTTAATAAAAGACAACACCTCTTTGCTTAGAAATCAAATATCAAAGCTGGACAAGAATATAGAATACAAAAAAACAGAATTAGAAAATCTGAACTCAGAAGATGGTAAAGAAGAGTATTTTAGAGTTACATTACCCGTTGCGGCAAAGGGGGAGAAAGTGTTTATATTGTATAACTCTACTAATTCAGATGATCAATTTTTAGAAGATTCTTCAGATAATATTTTTACTGAAATAAGGAATAAGCTAAAATACTTTATAGATAATTATACTAATTTATAATTATTTCTTTTACTTTTAATCTTTTTTAGATTTATGTTATAATTATCTTATATAAAAATAATCAATAAAAATATGGAAGAAACAACAACACAAAAAGAAAATGTAGTAGAGATATATAGCACACCTACTTGTCATTTTTGTCACTTAGCAAAAGATTGGTTCACTGAGAAAGGTATAAAGTTTATAGACCATGATGTGTCTGTAGATGCAGAAAAAAGAAATTTTTTAAGAGAAGCAACAGGACAGATGGGGGTACCAGTAATATTTATAGGTAACGATGTTGTGATTGGTTTCAATCAAGAGAAATTAGAAGAACTCCTTAATTTAAAATAATTTGTGCCCTTGGCAGGAATCGAACCCACAATAACTCCTTAGGACGGAGCAGTTATATCCATTTAACTACAAGGGCGATAAGCTGTGACTAACCTATACATATTAACATATTTTTCTGATATAATAAATACATGACACAAACAAATCAAGAAAAGCTAGACGAAATGTACGAGATAGTACAAGAGAATCACGAGTTGTTATCTAGCTTATTACGCAGAGAAAAGATCTCATTCTTTTTTAAGTTAATTTATTGGCTAATAATATTAGGAGGTATCTTTGGAGTATATTATTATGCACAACCATATATGCGAATAGTCACTAATAATGTAAGTATAGCACAGCAAGCATTGCAAAAATTAGAGTCCTTGTCTAATAGTATTCCAGAAGTTAGTAATTTAAAAAATATATTAAATACTATAAAATCTAATTAGTTTTTTAAAAATAAGATTTTAGTATTTTACTATTATGTGTTATAATACACATATAGTAAATATAAGCCAAGATAGCTCAGTTGGTAGAGCATTTCCCTGAAGAGGAAGGGGTCCCCGGTTCGAGCCCGGGTCTTGGCACCAGAAAGAGAAAACAAAAAGAAATGACGGTCGCTTAGCGACCGTCATTTCTTTTTGTTTTATTAAATAGATTTAACTTTTAATTTTGTTTGTTTTGCCTTGTCTATCTTTGGCATTCTGATTATAAGTAAGCCATGTTTTTCTACTGCTTCTGAGTCTTCTGTTATTACTTCATGAGGAAGTAATATTGTTCTTGTAAAATTACCCCAGTATAATTCTCTGTAAAAATAGTCATCATCACTAACTTGATTATTGGCGTCTCTCTTTCCTTTTATTGTAACCATATCACGAGTGATAGAAAGGTGTAAGTCTTCTGGTTTTACTCCAGCTACCATAGCCTCGATTATTATGTCAGTGTTTGTCTGATAGACGTCGACAGACAGCTCACCTTCCTCCTCCTCTACTTCATCTTCATACTCATCTTGTAGTGCTTGTATCTGAGATCTGCGTCTAGCTGGTTCTGGCTCAACAGCAACTTGTTTACGAGAGTTTTTAGCAGTAGATTTTACTGGAGTCTCTTCTTCATACTCTTCATCTTCATTAATGTCTACTACCTCTTCGTCCTCCTCTATTGTTATTGTGCCAGCGAGTCTTTCAAAGAAAGTTTTTTTATCTTTTAACATACTTATATTTACAAAATTAGTTTTATATAACTTTATTATACATTATAATCTTATTATATATTACAAATATATTTATTATGCTGTGGATATCTATTTTTGTAAATGAAATTATTTTACCCACGAAGTAACTATTAATTTATTTTCTGTATTTAATTTTAAATACTTCCATATTTCCTCAGTTATGAATGGCATAAAAGGGTGAAGAGTAATCATGTTCTCACGAAGCAGTATTAGTAATAAGTTTTGTGCACTTTCTTTATTAATGTTTTCTAAGATATTCTTCTTCTTTTCTTCTATAACTTTATCGCAAAATGTTTTCCAAAAGTAATCATACAACTTTTCACTAGCTATGTGTAATCTGAACTCATCTATATCTAGGCTGATCTCTTTTTGTTTATTGCGCCACTCATGCAGTAAGTTTCTATCTTCTTCTGTTAAGTTGTTTTCATTTATCTTTTCAATATCTGCATCAGAACAACGTTCAAGGGTAAAGCGAGTAGCATTCCAGATTTTATTAGCGAATAATTTATAAGCCTTAATTTTGTTCTCATCTAATCTTAGATCATTGCCAGGGCCATTAGCAACAAGAAGGCTCATACGCAGGGCATCAGTGCCATACTTATCGCTCATGTCACGTGGGTCTAGAACATTCCCTACACTTTTACTCATCTTTTTACCTTTTGGATCTAATACTAATCCATGTAAATATACATTTTTAAATGGAACTTCATCTAGTGCGTAAGTGCTCATCATAATCATACGCGCCACCCAAGCAAATAAAATATCGTATCCAGTTTCAAGTACATCTGTCGGATGGTATTTTGCAAAGTCTGGAGTCTTCTCCGGCCAACCAAGAGTGGAGAATGTCCACATGCCACTCGAGAACCAAGTATCTAACACATCTTCATCCTGAGTGTAATCATTGATATTTTCTGGAGCATTACCCACTACGATATTTTCAATATTATCAAAATCAACTTCTTCATTATTTTTCTTATACCACACTGGCACGCGGTGACCGTACCATATTTGGCGACTGATGCACCAGTCACGGAGATTTTCTATCCAATGATGATATACTTTGTCGAATCTTTCTGGAGTTATTTTTGTTCTACCACTTTCCACTGCTTCATGCATTAACTTTTTCAAAGTAGTTTTACCACTAATGTGATTGAATTCTTTGTTGACTGCTATGAACCATTGATTCATTATTTGTGGCTCTATTATTCCTCCTGTTCTCTCTGCTGTTGATATGTTGTGTGTGTAATCTTCTATCTCACTTACTTCTATTTTGTTCCCATTCTTGTCGCATAGCAATCCCTTTTCAGAAAGTCTTTCAACTATTTTCTCCCTAGCTTCTTTTATTTTAAGTCCAGCAAAATTATCGCCAACAATAGGTAATAGCTTACCATACTTGTCTATAATTTGCTCATAATCTAAATTATATTTTTGAGCTAGCTCAAAATCTACTGCAGAGTGCCAAGGAGTAATAGTCATAACCCCAGTTCCAAATTCAGGGTCTACTGACTCATCTTTTATTATTGTAGCTTCTATCTCACCATTGACCCAGTCTACTTTTAATTTGTCCCCGTGTTTATAATTCTCATATCTTACATCTTTTGGATTCATGACAACATATTTGTCTCCAAATTTTGTTTCAGGTCTTGCAGTTCCTATTACGAATGGTCCATATTTAAAATAATAGAACTTTGTTTTCTCCTCAATATAATTTGTCTCATCATCGCTAATTGTAGTCTGACCTTTCGGGTCCCAATTAACTATTCTGTGACCTTTATATATTAGACCGTCTTCATACATTTTTTTAAACATGTGATTAACAGCTTTATTTCTTTGCTCATCTAGTGTAAAAGCTAGCCTTGACCAGTCTAGGGATGATCCCATACTTTTGAATTGTGAGATAATTGTATTTTGTGACTCTATGGCAAAAGCATTTATTCTTTTCATCATTTCTTCGCGACCAAGGTCATGACGACTCTTACCTTCTTCTTTTGATATTTTCTTTTCAACTACTGACTGAGTAGATATAGCTGCATGATCAGTCCCTGGCAACCATAATGTCCTGTAGCCATTCATTCTCTTGTATCTTATTAATGAGTCTTGTATCGCTAACATCATAGCGTGCCCACAGTGTAGTGTTCCTGTTACATTCGGAGGGGGGAGTGTAATACTGTAAGTTTTCTCTTTACCTTCTTCATCTAAAATAATATTCTCTTTTGGTAAGTTATCTGGGTTAAAATACCCAGACTCTTCCCATGTGGTGTAAATATTCTTCTCTACATTTTTTGCGTCATAAGGTGAAAAAAGTGCTGAAGCATCTTTGTTATTAAAAATTAATTTTTCACTATTCATGTATATAATATAGCATAAAGTAGTTAAAATAAAAAATTAAAATTAAGACTGTAATTTTGATAAAAACTTATTAAATGTTATCATATTATGAATTACATAATAAATTAATAACAAAATGACACAAGAAAAAATAGACAAAGAGAAAAAAATAAGTGAAGCAACTTTTAAAAACATAAAAGTAAAAAAAGGTATTGATGGTTTTGGGTTATTTGCTATGGAAAATATAGAAAAAGGAGAAAAGATGGTAGAGTACATTGGAAATATTTTATTAGGAGATGAAGCAGTGAATGCAAAAGTGAATATGTATCTATTCGAAGTAAATAAGAACAAAACTATAGACGGCAGTGTCAGGTGGAATATAGCAAGATATATAAATCATAGCTGCAAAGGTAATGCTGAAAGTGAGATTAGAAAGGGTAGGGTTTATGTAGTTTCTACAAAAAATATAAAAGAAGGAGAGGAAATAACCTATGATTATGGGGAGATGTTTTTCAAGGAATATATACAGAAAAAAGGCTGTAGATGTGGTGCGGTAAAACATTTGTATTCAAAATAAAAAGTGGTATAATTAAAGTATACAAAGTATGCAAATAAATATAACACATCATAATTTTGAATTAACCGAGTCTATTAAAAACTATATAAATGAAAAACTTGGACAAATAGAAAATCATATTTCTTTGAAAGATGATCAGATAATGTCCTTGAATGTAGAGGTGGGTAAAATAAGTTCACATCATAAGCATGGCAATCACTATGAGGTAAAATCTAAATTAAGATATGGATCTAGAAATATACATGTAAACACAGTAAATGAGGATCTGTATAAATCAATAGATGAAATGAAAGATAAATTAATGTTAGAGGTTGCTAGTAGTGAAGACAAAAATAGAAGCATGATGAAAAGATTTGCTAGAAGATTTAAAAGCTTTATAAAATCAGAAAAATAAAATACCATGAATAAAGATTTAATGATTAGAATAATTTTTGGAGCCTTAATATTTATTTCAGCTATATATTTTTTTACAAAAGAAAATAATATAGAAAAAGAAGAGATACAAATAACAAATAATTTAAACAATGAAAAAGAAAATGATGCAAATGCTAGGGGAGTATATTCTAGCACTACTAATACCAGTAATACTAGCCAGAATAATGTCGCTACTGACACGAAAAAAGAAATAGTAGCAACCACAACTAAAAAAGATATAAAAAAAATGAAAACAGCAATAATAAAAACAAATATGGGAGATATCGAGGTAGAGCTTAATCTGGACAAAACTCCAAATACGGCCGAGAATTTTAAAAAGTTATCAAGTTCTGGGTTCTACGATGGTGTCAGATTCCACCGTGTTATAAAAGATTTTATGATACAAACTGGCGACCCGCAATCAAAAGACTTGTCTCAAAAAAGTTTATGGGGTACTGGTGGTCCGGGCTACAAATTCGCAGACGAGTTAGCTGGTGATGAGAAGTATCCGCTTGGAACACTAGCAATGGCGAATTCTGGACCTAACACTAATGGTTCACAATTTTTTATAGTCACAGCACAGCCAGGTTACCCATTACCAGCATCATATACAGTATTTGGAAAAGTTACTAAGGGGTTAGACAATGCATTAAAAATAAATGAAGTGCAGACAGACGGTTCTGACAGACCAATCAAAGATGTGATCATTAATAGTATATTGGTAAAATAATATAAATTAAAAAATATTAAAATAAAAAGGCCGAGCTTCGCTCAGCCTTTTTATTTTACAGATAACCCCTTTTAAAATCTTCAAAAGATATTTCTTTTTTACCTTCTGGTGTTAATTTTGATATGCATTTTTCTAGACTATCCTCTCTTAGATTAAAATTAGTTATTTTTACTCTTATGAATTTTTCTTCATTATTTATTTTATGTTTTAGAAAAAAGAATATTCCTGGCCATCCAAAATATGCACGCCAAGCATTTTTGATTTCTGATAATTTTTCTGAGCTAATTAATTCAGAATTCATTAATTCTTCCATGGTTAATTTAATTTCCCCGTCTTCTTTTTTTATAAATCTACAAATAGTTTTTTGTGTATGATCTTGTGCTTGTAATTTTATATTTCCAGCTATGTAATCTTCTAAGATGTTAGAGATTAGTTCCCCTCCATTTGCACCAGCTTTTAACTCTAAGCTCTGTACTGTATCATAATCTTCTATATTTATTTTGCTTTTAATTATAATGTCACCACTGTCTATGCCAGCATCTAGCTTCATAATGCTAAGGGTTAACTCTTTGTAATTACTTAGTATTTGTGATTCTATGGGTGACGGTCCACGAAAATTAGGGAGGTCAGAAGGGTGAAGATTTATAAAGCCATATTTTGGTAAGTCCAGTAATTCCTTAGGTATTATCATGCCGTAACTAGCGACAATACAGACATCCATATCGCTCAGTATGCCTTTTAGTAAATTATACCCATCTATTTTATTCTCAGGATTATTAATATCTAAATCCTCAACAGTTGGTTTTAGTTTTTTGGGCTGTATAACTTTTATATTCTTGCTTTCTCCCCAAGTTTTTATCATTGGGGCTGTTAATGTTTTCGCGCGACCAACTTCGGCGTCAGGCTTTGTAAAAATATATTCTGGTAAAAAATTATTTTTATATAATGCATAAAGACATGATTCAGCGAGTGGTCCTGTTCCCCAAAATGCATATTTTATTTTATTTTTATCTGGCATATTATTTTTTAAGATTCTCTTGCCAATTAGGTTCATCTACTAGGTTAATACCATGATCTATAAAAAGTATCCCGTCTAGATGGTCGTATTCATGTTGTATTATGTGGGCAGTCAGTCCAGATGCAACTAAGCTAAACTTGTTACCGTTCTCATCAAAAGCACTGACTGTAACGCTAGTGGCACGCCAAGTATCACCGTATATACCACGCACAGAAAGACAGCCTTCATGTTTTAGTTCTTGCTTATTTGAAACTTCTTTTATTTCTGGATTGATGAATACTTCTGGTTTCCATTTGGCATTTTTTTCATACCCACGCTCAGAATCTATTACGAATATTTTTTTGTTTATTCCTATTTGTGGGCCAGCTAATGCAACACCGTCTTCATCTTGGCTTGCAGCTTTTTTCATTTTGTTTACTATTTCTAATAGCTCATCTGTTTTAAATTCTTTATCTTTTACACGCAAACATTCGGCTCGTAGCATCTCATTTTCTTTTTTATCATTTTCTTGTAGTATTTTTATCATATATTAATTATGTTACTTTAGATTATTTTTCTTAAAATATTATAACATTTTAAGTCTTTATTTACAAGATTCATTTTGCGTGTTTCTTTTTATTATTTAACTTAAAATATTCTGTGGGTTTACTTTTAAATTAAAATTATACAAATTATAAAAACATTTTTCGCGCAGTTCAAGGTCGTCTTCCCATTCTTTTTTATTTATAAAGTATATATATCTATTTATATATTTTATGTTTACTGGCTTAAGCTTGGTTACAAATTTTTCAGTATTTGTCTTTAATTTTATTTTATAATTATTATATTTTTCTAAAAACTTTGGAATCGGCATTTCTAATTCTGATTCAAAAGTTAGCACATAAGAGTAGGGTGGTAGATTATTTTTTTTTCTAATTTTTACTTCTGCTTTATAAAATTCTACAGAATCTAACACTGCACCCCCTCTTTCTTTGTTTAAGAATCTTTCAAAAGTTTTCTTCCCTAATCTTGTCTGTATTATTATTTCGGCTTCAGGGCCACAAGCTTTCTCTAGACTAAGTAACGTCTGAAATATATTTTCATCTATAGTATATTCAGTTAATGAGAATAATGAATCCAGAGAGACTAGTATCAGTAAGTCTATATTTTTTAAAGTTAGTATATCTTTTTCATTTATGATTTTTATATTCTTTTTTATTTCTCCCCACTTACCTTCATCATTTTCTGCAAATATTTTTTTTACATGTTCTTCTAATCCACCCAGACCTATGCCGAGAGGTAGTAATCTAAAGCTTTTACAGTAAGAACATTTTAAAATATTCTTTAATTCTGTTTTTGTCTTACACATATTACAAAATAAGAAATTAGAAACTTCACCATCCTGTTTTAATTCTTTTTTTAATGTGTAAGGCTTAGTGCATGTGCTACACTTTTGTATACTTTTGCAGTCTTCACATGCTATGCTGGTGCTGTTACCAAGCCTTGGTGTATACAAGGCTATTTTTTTATTTTCTTTTAAGTATAATTTAATTTTATTAAAATTATCTTTTGTAAAATATATTGACTCTAATTTTGTTTCTTCGTTTATTTCTGTTACTTTTATTTCTATATTTTTACTAAGTTCTTCTTCGTAAATTACTTCTATATTTAATAAATTACAAAAATATTCTATACATTTTTTCGTATCTATATTTTTAAAAGTAGAGTAGTAGTGTTTAGAGTTTTTTTTAGTTATTATAACTTTGTTTATATTTTGATTAGACAAGAAAGACAGGGACGGAGTTGAAGCGTTGATCTTTATCTTGTTGTTCTTCTTTTCTTTTTCTAAAACTTTTACTTCTTTTTGTGTTGGAGAGATGTAGTGTGTATTTTGATTATTGTCTTCTAGAAGGCCGAGCTTCGCTCGGCCTTCTTCTTTCTGAACCCTCTTTTCAAAAATAATACTCTCTAAAAGACTTATCGGCAGCATAGTGTTAAAAAGATTATTGATACTAGTGCCAAGTAAGGTAGACAATTTATGTGATTCTTCTAATAGTTCGCCGCTGATATACTTCTCTTTTAAAACTTTTGTAATTTTCTTAATCTTAAAATCGCTGGCTCTTATTTCTGTCTTTGCCTGTCTTATGTCTTTATAGTTTAGAACTATAGCGTTTAATATTTGATTATTCATATTTATTTCTACCAGATCACCTACATTTATTTGTAGCGAAGTAAAATAACTAAGAGTATCAATCTTTTTTGTAGTTTTTAATGGTAGTAATTCACAGATATACATACATTACTTATGTATATATTTTAACATTTTTCTAAACTTTCTGCTTTACTTTGTTTATTTACTTTTTTATTATTTATGTTTTATGTTATACTGGTGCTAAGAATAAAATAACATGACAGACACTACAAATAATAAGAAGTCAAATTTTAAAGGCATAGCCCACACAAAAGAGAGTAAAGAATGTGTTGTGTGTAATAGATTGTTTTTTAATAATAAAAGTTATACTAGTAGGGGTATATGGCCTGAAGTAAAGTATTGTAGTGACAGATGCAGAAGAGAAAAGAATAAAATCAAGAATGAAACTAATAAATTTGCAGTTAAAAAAGTTGTGACAAAGTAAATGAAAGCCTTTGTAGTATATCCACATCAGCTGTATGAGTTATCAAAAGTTAATAGTATTCTTACTGTAGAAAAAGTAAGCTTTTCAGATTTTGATTATGTATTTTTAGTAGAAGAGTATTTATATTTCAAACAATTTAATTTTCACCCCCTTAAGATAAAGTTCCATATTGAAAGTATGTTTAATTATAAATTAGAATTAGACTATTTTTTTAAAAAAAATAATATAAAAACAAAAATTATTTACATAAAATCTCAAGATTTGAATAGTGCAGAAGACGTAATAAGGGTAACAAAAAAATATTATAATATAGAAAATTTATTTATTTTTAACCCTACTGATGATTGGCTTTTAAAGAAAGTAAAAAAAGAATGTAAAAATCTTAATTTGGATTTGCATGTTTTGGAATCTCCTAATTTCATATTTACTGAAAGTGAAATTAAAAACTTTTTTTCACCAGACAAAAATGGAAAGCAGAAATTTTTTATGAACAGTTTTTATATTTTTGCTAGAAAGAAATTAAATATTTTAATAGAAGATGGAGAACCGGCAGGAGGCAAGTGGAGCTATGATGCAGAAAATAGGAAGAAAATACCAAAAGGTGAAAGTCTTCCAGATGAAGAAGGTTTTAAATGGGAAAATACAAGAGAGGGAGCAGAAAAAGTGTTAGACATATTTTTAAAAGAAAGATTTTTTAATTTTGGAGATTATGAGGATGCAATAGTGCACGATAAAAACTTTTTGTATCACAGCACTATATCTCCATATTTAAATGTGGGGTTGCTTGACCCAAAAGAGGTTGTAGAAAAAGCTATTAAGTACTACGAAGAGAGTAAAAATAAATTAGATATCAACAAATTAAACCCAGACAAAATAATAATGTTAGCAACATTAGAAGGGTTCGTAAGGCAAGTGATCGGCTGGCGTGAATATATGCGCGCAGTGTATATATTAAAAGGGGTAGAAATAAGAAATAAAAACTTTTTTACAAATGGAGAAAAGAGTAAAAATAAGTTACCTTATACCTTTTGGACAGGAGAGACGGGCAATCTTGTTGTAGATGCTACTATAAAAAAAACAATAAAGTATGCATACAATCATCACATAGAGAGATTGATGATACTTGGGAATTACATGTTACTGAAAGAATATAACACAGATGACATCTATAAATGGTTTATGGAAATGTATATAGATGCATATGACTGGGTCATGGTTCCAAATGTTTACAGCATGAGTCAGTATGCTGATGGAGGACTAATAACCACTAAGCCATATGTTTCAGGTAGTGCTTATATATTAAAAATGAGTGACTATAAAAAAGATACAAAATCTTCTAACAGTTGGGATAAAGAATGGGATAATTTATATTGGAACTTTATCTATAAAAATAGAGAGATATTTAAAAACAATTTTCGCATGTCGATGATGGTTAATATGGCAATAAAGAGATTCGAAAAATAAAAATATGCAAAAAGAAAAATTAAAACAAGAATTAGAATTTTTATTTATAAAAACTAAAAACTATCAAGAAGAACATTCCCTTGGAGCCCACCCTTTTGAATATTATTTTTTATTAGCTAACTATGTGGAAAAGTACAATCTTAAAAATGGTTTAGAGGTTGGCACTGCGCTCGGCCTCACTGCTTTGTCTTCTGTAACTGGTAATGGTTTTTTTAGATTAGACACCATAGAAAAACACATGAGTAGTATGGACTTAGCAAAAGATTATATAAAAGATTTTGACAAAGAAAATAATACAAATTATTTCTCTAGAATTAATTTTATAAATGGAAGAATGTTTGATATTTTAGACACTTTTCACACAGATAGTAATCCTGAAAGAGAAATAGAAAAAGAAAGGTATGATTATATTTTCTTAGATGCATATGTGTCGAGATTAAATGAAGTGAAGAGATTAGAAAAATACTTAGTGACGGGCGGAGTATTTATAGTGTCAAACATAAGAGGGGAAATGAAAAAAAGCCACGCTGCAAAGCAATATCTTTTTGACAAAGAAAGATTTGAGCTTTTGGAATTAGCGGGGGACACTATTTTTGTGAGAAAAAAATAACAAATGTGTTAAACTTTTAATATAATAGACATAAAAATATGTTAGAGAAATATTTAAAAATAATAAAAGATAGTCAAGATAAAAAGAAAAATATACAAGATTTTCTCTCTGATTTAAATATGGATGAAGATGAGGTGGATTTTGATGTAGAAAAAGATATATTAAAAATAAAAGTTAGTAGCGCGAATAGATTTATTTTAAAATTAAATGAAAGTAAAATAATAGATTTTTGTAAAAAAAATAAATTAGTATATAAGACTTTTTAACTCTGTCTTATTCTATTTTTATATTTTGATTATTTAAACAAAATAAAAACCCTACACGCTTTTACGCATAGGGTTTTGTTTTTTAAGCTTAATTTTTAATTAAAGCTACTCACTTTAACATTTTTAGAGTAAATAGAGTAATTCTCACTATTAACTATTTTCCATACTTGACCGCTTTGTACTGTCCATGTTCTACCGTCACATACTTGCTGTGCAGGTAGGTCATCAACAGAAATAAAGATTTTTAAGCAGGATACACTAACTATTCTGATCGGTCCAGCTGAACTAACTTTATTTCCTTCTAGTTTACTTCCGCTACTAAAAGTAAAAGTTTCCTTACTTGGGTCTCTGCCTAAAAATTCTATATTAAAAGCATTTGCAGAATTAGACTGATTTGAGTCAGGTTTTGTCCATGGTAATGGTTTTGTATCATCTTGTTTTGATGGCGCTTCTTGTAAAGTTTTACTTTTCTTACTTACGTCTTTGTGCAGATTAGAGTCTGATGGATAGGGTATCGGGTGGTGATTATTGGGCCTAATAATTATGAAGTCATCTTTACAGATGAAACAATTACGAACCTCAATAATATTCCCTTTTTGTGTTACACCGCCAGTCTTTTGTATAACCTCATAATTGTCTGGGATAGTATATGATTTTATATTCAGAGAGCTTAGCAAGATTTTTTTAGTATTATCATCGACAAATTTTTGTCTGAAAATACCTCTAGCAATATCTACCTCAGCCTTCTTCCTGTTTTCCGCGTCAATACGCTCATTTTCTTTTTTATCACTTTCAGCTTTTATTTTTTCTTCAGCTTCAGTTTTTTGTTTCTGCAGATTCGCTTCTTTTTCCAGTTTTTCTTTTTTAAGATTTCTTTCTTCTATTAGCTTATTTCTTTCTTCACGCTCTATCTTTTTGTAAGCAATTAGCTCATCTTCGGTTATGGGACGCAGAATGCCAAGCTTCCTTGGGTTGAATCCTGGCCCATCATAGATTTTATTTCTAGATTCCTTTGCTTCACCTATGTATATGGCTACTGCACCATTAATGAATGGCTCAAGAGCATCTAATTCAGCAAAGTTTTTAAATTTTATTTCATTTGGAGTTTTTAATCTGTCTATAGATAGGGCGAGGGCAGCTTCCTTTTTTGTTAAGGGAATGCAGTTAAGACCCTCTTCTGCACCCTGATTCAGGTTTTTAATAGTCGGCATATCACCCACTATTAAAGCTGGACAGATTTCTTTTAATCCTGCATCTTTTGCAAAGAATTTATTCCTGTTGGTGTAAGCAGAAAGAATTGTAAGCAACACACATAGACTAATAATTACAAAGTCTTTTGTAGATGGCTTCCAAAATACAAACTTAAAAATAGATACGTATATGTATCTTGTAAAAGCAATAGCAATTAAAAAAGAAACAACTCCAGCTCCTAAGCCATACATCCAATGAAAACCGCTGGTGGCTGACGTGGTAAAGTTTTGTATGTTGTTAAATATAACAACATACCCAAGCATTATCATAAAAAGCAAAGTAATTATGATGCTAATAATAATTTTTATTATGCCAAACTTTTCACTTTTCTTTTCAGACAAGTCAGTCACGTATGGGACTTTTAATTTTTCAGCCATTCGTCTTAGAATATCATCTTTTCCTTCGTTGGAAAAAATATACTTCAGATTTTTGTTTTTGTCGGACATTTTCCTTCTCCTTTTGATTTTAAAGAACATTAAAACAATTAATAGATTAAACTATTAATTACAAATCTAACATAAAAATAAATAAAAACAAAATGCTGATTTTGAGAAATCAGTATTTTGTTTTTATTTATTAGTCGGGGTGCCGGGATTCGAACCCGGAGTCACTTGTACCCAAAACAAGCATGTTAGCCGTTACACTACACCCCGATGTGTAATACACATTTCTATAATATCATATTTTTATGTTTTTAACAAATAAAAAAACTGCATAATTATTATGCAGGTATTCTGATGCTTATATTGTCACGGCTGATTGTTTCTTATTTTCTGGTCAACGTCATTCATGAATCTGTGCACCAGAAATCCAAGACCTATGATTATCAATACTTTAGCAGCCACACTTTTTTTGCTTTTAGGTAGCAAAAGAAAAGCTAAAAAAGACAACAGCGCAGTGCCGACATAAGCGGATGCTCCAGCAAAACTTATCATCGTAGGTGGAACTTTTAATCTAACAGCTACAAAAGCTACAAGTAGGGAAGTGACAATAAGAACTATTTTCCATATATTCAAAGCATTCATTTTTTTCTCCTAAAGAAAGTTGTAAAAAGATCGAATTACTTTTAAATATTAGCATATATTATTTTTTATAACACTATTGACAATTATTTTAATAAGTGTATACTATTTAAGTCGGATTAAGAAGTAATTTTTAATTCATAATTCTTTGTTTTTAGGGATAATATCCCCGGGCTAATGATCCCGTAACTCTTTGAAAGGAGACAATCATGACAACAATCGAACAGATAGCAGGGTATATCAGAATGGGTCTTAATCAACAAGCTCTTCTTGCTCAAGGATTTGGTCCTGTGGATATTCAGTCTGCTCATACGCACATTGCCGCTCAAAGTGGAGTTGCTGCTGCCTTAAATCAAAATCAAGCACCTTCAGGAGGCTCTTCTCAGGGTGGCAATGTTAGTTCTGCCGTACAAGCAGTCACTACTAATATTGAAAATGCTGTGGTTAAGCATCTTTCCGGCTTAAAGATCGATGTTTACGACAAATATAAACTTTGGTTTTTGATGCTGGTGGGCGCTATTATCCTCTTTGTTCTTTTATGGCGTCCATGGGCAGATAAAGACATTTTATCCAAAGTGCCTACTGTCCCTGTCGCATCTCAGGTCGTATCTCCAGCTCCTGTCACATTGGCTGATGTTGACAATGCTAGACTCAAAGCCGAATTAGCTGCAAGTAAACAGTTGATTGATTGCCTTAGTCAAACTGGTCCGTGTGCTGTAAAAAAGTGAATCCGGTGACGCATCCTACTGCACCTGCTCCGGCAGTTGTAGTGCCTGCGTCACCGGTGATACCAAAAGCAGCACCAGTCCCTCCCCCTACGGTAAAATCGCCCGCATCACCTAAACAAGACGATGCAAAGCCTTTACCATCAGTGAAGCCAGAAGTTATAAGTGGTGTTAAGTCATCTCCGGTTAGAACATGCCACAAACCTCCTCCAGGGTGGCCAGCAATTTACTCAGACCAATGTGACTACAAAACAAAGTGATTTGAGATAGAGCGAAATTTTAAATTAAAATATACTCACAGTATATTTTAGAGTAAAGTTTCGCTTTTTTATTTTATTTAACTTTTGTAAGCTACTTGACAAATAGTTTTAAAAGAGTATAATATATAACGTACATGATTCGGGTTAATTAAGTGCATTTCGTACTTAATAACTCACTTATTTTTAAAGGAGATAGTCATGAAAATGTTTTTATCAGTTCTTTTTTTCTTTGTTTTTTCTTTACCAGCAATGGCACAGAAAATTCCCGACGGAAAGTCTGGCTTTGCTTCCTCAGAAGCATGCCTTACTGCTGTCCGTAGCGGTTATGCGCAAGCTTACGTGCCTGTGTCGAACCGAGCTCCAGGGTCTGGCTACACTCAGATGAGTATGGCTGAAGCTGGCTATGTTAATGGTGCTTGTGCTCAAGGTTTAACAGTCTTTGTGACAAATGCTTGGGTCTACTTGCCGCCCACCTTTCAAGTGGGTAAGCGAGGTGAGACATTGGTCATGTGGAAGTGTGGTAATTCCATAACTGGTTTTGCGGCAGTTCCAATGGATCAAGTCATCACGCGCATGGCTCCGGCTACGAGTTTTACTACTGCACCACAAGCTTGCACTGCAACGCAAGAGAGGTGTGAGATGATTACTTGGTGTGATCAGAACAAAGGTTGGGAGACACGGACAATAAATGGAATCACAGAGCAATTCTGTGCTGTTCCAAGTATTTCTCGACATGTTGCACGAGTCACAACAACGACAGTTGAAGACAAGCATGTAATCGTGCCTGTCCAGACTGTTGAAGTCCGCCCTGTACAAGTCGCTACGCCAGTAAATGTTGATTTCCCTAATGCACAAATTAAAGTGCGTGGGGGTGGCGTTGATGTTAGTGGTACACAGTGTCGCTTCGACTGTATTGGTCGAGAGGTAGTAAAGAGCATCCCTGGCTTTCAAGATATAGTAAGTTCTAATAAGCAGTGCGAAATTCGCTTTGCAGCTGAGTATGTTTCTGAGCAAGAAGCAAAACAATCTGCAAATGGACGCACCGTCACTCAAAACAATGTCACTAAAAAATGGCAGGTGAATGGAAGACTTCTACTTGATCGTAATCCAGGAGATCAGAATTCAGCGGACATTGGGAAAATATTGATCACTGAAGTTGTTGGAAATAGTTTTCGCCTTAGTAAATCAGTGGGAAAACATGTCTCTGACTGTAATGTAAATCAAAGCGACCTGAAAACCAACTGGACTAGTGTGGTGAAGCATATGGGCTTACCTCCGACCTGCAAACCTAACTAGTTAATTAATTACAAAAATAAGTCGTGCAGATTATAAATAGACTTTAATAAGCCTAACTAATTTAAATTAGTTAGGCTTTTCTTTTTGCTTAAAAAATGGTAGTGTTATGTAAAATATAGAAAATAGTAATTTTAGTAAAACATAGCACTTGACAAGTTGTAAAGTATTATGATATAATAATAAAACCTTAAAATAGGTGTTAAAAACGGTGAATTATTAAAATATATAGAAAAATTTAAAAAACAAAACTTATGAAAAAAATCCTTATAAATATCAGTAAAAAAACAT
>JAYSVC010000022.1:0-16233 GCA_043718735.1 bacterium
TTCGCATACATTACACTAACTAATATAATATTATTCTTGTTTTCTTTTCCACTTTCTTTTAATATTTCTCTTAAGTCATTCTCTTTTACTTTTCCAGTCTCGTCTACATTTAAATATATTATTTCTATTAACTTCATACTTTCTAGATGTCTCAGACTTTCTAAAACTGCCGCATGCTCCACATTTGTTGTGATTACTCTTGGTGTTGTAAAATTAGTCTTATTTTCAAAGTCTTTTTTTGTCTCTCTTCCTTCTCCTTTGTTTCCATTTTCTAAAATATAATTTTTAACATAACTTAGCAACGACATGTTCACACTTTCAGTTCCAGAACCAGTAAAAATAATTTCATTCGTGTGGCAATTCAAAACATTAGAAATAATCTTTCTACTTTCTTCTATTTTATTTTTAGCTTCTACTCCTCGCCTGTATATTCCTGACGGATTAGCATATAGATTTTCTACTTCACGCATAGCTAAAATAACTTCCTTGTCAATCGGTGTCGCCCCTGCATGGTCTAGGTAAATATTTTCTAACTTATTCATCTAAACATTTTACCACAAATATTCACTTTTGAACATGGTAAAAATAAAAAGCATATTTCTATGCTTTTGTTTTTAACTAAAATAACTCACTAATCATTTTCAGACTCTTCGAGCTCTATTTCTAATTTTCCACTCTCTTTATTTTTCTTAAGATAAAAATCATAAGTATAAGTTATATATGGATTTGAATAAAAACAGACAAATACATTTTCACCCGTATTTAATCTGTCTTCAAGATTTTTAATGCTTGAGGATTGAGAATACTTACAAAAGACTTGCTTTAAATAATCATCTAAAACCAAATCTAAATTTTCTGCTATACAAGAATCATGCTGAGCATAATCACAAATATATCGATAAAAATACTCACCAACTAGATTAACTTTTGATTGGCGTCTGTTGTATTCCATTTCTCCTATTTGATTAATTGACAAAACTTGCCCATCTGAGAAGGATAATCTTACCTGTTTGGTATATACATCCTCCTCTTCTGAGCCTAGGGATAACGCATCTACAACCTCAGCATCTGATGGTAGGAAAATATTTTCCTTATCCACAAGAATTTCTCGAAAATTTCTTTCTTTCAGCCACTCTAAAAAGTTAAGAACTTTTTTTGTTTCTGACTCACTTGACGTAACTACTGCCTCTTTACCCATCTCGATAATTGTTCCCATATTCATCTCCTTAAAATAAAAAACATTGGAAGAGATTTTATATTAACATAAAAGTTAACTCTTAGCAATAAGAAAATTACTTTTTATTTCTCGCTACATGCCAAACATGTAATATTTCCAACTCCTTATTTTCTTTTTTTAAAATATAAGTCACTATATAATTCTTATGAATAACTAATTCTCTGAATCTTTTGTCTTCAAAGTTTACAGGAGAGGGTTTACCCAATTCTGGAAAATTTACAAGAACACTAACCTTATCTCGTATTTCACATATGAAACTTTTTGCATTTATTTCACTGTCTTTTTTAATGTAGTTAAATATATTATCTATATCTGAAATACTTCTTTTTGACCATGTTATTTTCATGAAAAATATCTTTTATTTATTTAAAAGTTTATCAAAGAAAATATTAGCTTCTTCATTAGAAATTGGTAAGTTTTGTTCTGAGTATCTTATAGCTTCTTGTAAGTCTAAAAGTTGAGGTAGGCGGAGTTCTATATACATAGAAAGTGCGTCATTTGTTATTTTTGATTTAGAAATATTTAATTTTTCTGAATAAGATTCTAAGCTTTTTTTTATTTTACTATCTGTCCTTATATTTAAAGTTTGAGTTAGTGTTGTTTTCATAGGTTAATTATATCATGTATTACAATGTAATACAAATATGTTGTTAACATTTTATGCTTTAAAAAGATAATCCAACAATGGCAAAAATAAAAAGCATAGAAATATGCTTTTGTTTTGATTGAAATAAATTATCTTCTGACTTTACAGTCAATTGAAATATCTAATACCTGCGTTGATGTGGCTAAGGTGGAAAATCCTTCCTTCGCTAATAAAAATATTCTGAACTCATAACCTTTATTGTTGACAAATAGATTCAGTAAGTAATTATTTGCATCCAAATAAATACAGTCTTTTTCAGTTTGAATTGACACTTCTTCCATTCTTGGAAAAACCATTCCTTGATCCAAAACATATTTACGTCCATCTGAAAATGCAATATATAGCATGACACAGATACGCCTATCTTTTTCTATGATATGCTCTAGTCTCACAGCTGCTGGCTTACCAAGAACCTTGTTATGATGATCCCTTTCTGTGAAGTCAAGATTTTTTATGAATCT
Source organism: bacterium (assembly GCA_043718735.1). GTDB lineage: Bacteria > Patescibacteriota > Minisyncoccia > Phycocordibacterales > UBA5272 > JAUPVO01. Next base: position 2,345 of record JAYSVC010000022.1, read on the forward strand.
ACTAATAGCTAATTCTTCTTGGTTTGGGTCTCGAACTACTGAACTTTTTAACATTACTGTCTCCTTAAAATAAAAAACATTGTAAGAGATTTTATATTAACATAAAAAACATATTTGAGCAATGGTGAATTATAGCTTATTTTACATAAATATGTTATAATATTATAACTTTTAAATATGTCAAAGAATCAGGAGCCAGCCTCAAACAAATTAACAAAACAACCAGTAGTAGCCATAGTGGGTCATGTTGACCATGGGAAATCTACACTACTAGATTATATACACAAGACTAACGTGGTGGACGGTGAAGCAGGTGGTATCACCCAAAAAATATCAGCCTATGTAGCCACTCACAATGGTAAAAAAATAACTTTTCTTGATACGCCAGGGCATGAATCTTTTCAAAATATGCGTGAGCGTGGTATAGAGATTGCTGACATAGCAATACTCGTAGTCAGTGCTGAAGACGGTGTGAAGGAGCAGACAATGCAAGCCTATGAGACTATACAAAAAATAAACATACCCTACATAGTAGCAATAAGTAAAATAGATAAAGCAGGAGCTGACATAGAGAAAACAAAAAACAACCTCGTAGAAAAAGGAATATACTTAGAGGGTATGGGTGGTGATATACCTTTTGTTTCTGTCTCAGCAAAAGTTGGAACTGGTATTGATGAATTACTTGAAAACATTTTACTAATATCAGAAATGAGTGAGCTAAATTATGATGCAAACACAGAAGCAACAGGAAGAATATTAGAAAGTTTTGTGGACCCTAAGCGTGGAATCTCGGCAACCCTCGTTCTAAGTGATGGTGTATTACCAACAACAGGCGCCATACTCGCTGGTGTGTCTATGTCGCCGATTAGAATCATCGAGGATTTTAATGGTAAAAATATTAAAAATGCTATAGCAGGTGAACCGATAAAAGTAACAGGTTTTGATACTATACCAAAAGCTGGGACAATATTTATAACGAGTTCCGATAAAAAATCTCTAGAAAAAAAACAAGCAGAAGAAATAAACGATCAGAAAAAAATAGTTTTAGATCCTAGACTTTACAGGAATGCAAAAGTAGTAGTGCCTGTAATAATAAAATCATCTTCTCTTGGCGCTCTAGAAGCTGTAAAGTACGAGATGAAAAAATTAGAAACAGCAGACGTAAAGATAAAAATAATAGGTGAAGGTGTTGGCAATATATCAGAAGGTGACATGATGCTAGCTAGTGGAGATGAAAATGTTAGTATACTTGGTTTTGATGTTGGCATAGAAAGTAAAGCTCGTGAACAAGCAGAGAGATTCAAATTGAAACCAGAAACTTTTGACATTATATACAAATTAGCAGAAAGATTCGCAGTTATAGTAGATGAAAAGACTCCATTTGAAGAAATAGAAAAAATAATAGGAAAATTAAAAGTCTTGAAAACTTTTTCTACCAACAAAGACATACGTGTAGTTGGTGGAAAAGTAACAGAAGGTTCAGTTCGTGATGGTGTAACTGTAAAAATAGTTAGACGTGAATATGAGATAGGAAAAGGTAAAGTTGTAGGCCTACAACAAATGAAGATGAAATCAAAAGAAGTGTTCGAAGGTAATGAATGTGGTATGGAGGTAGATACAAAACACGAGATAATAGCTGGTGACATATTAGTCGTCGTAGAGATAGAAAAGAAGAAACTGGCTTAATCAAAAATAAATATATGTTAGAAGGAAAAAGTCAAAGACAATTAAAAATAAATGAGGAATTGAAAAAAGTAGCTCAAGACTTTTTTCAACGTAATAGTAGCGGTGCTGCCATGATAACCGTTACCAGTGCTGATGTATCAAAAGACCTTAAAAATGCAAATATTTTAATAACAGTATTACCTCAAGAAAAAGAGAAGTCAGCATTAGACTTTGCAAAACGCATGCGTGGAGACATGAGAACTGATATAAAAAAGAGACTACCGATAAAAACTATACCCTTTGTAGAGATAGAAATAGACGAGGGAGAAAAAAATAGACAAAGAATAGAATCAGTTCTACTCCAAGACAGATTGTCAAAACCAAACAGAGCAGAAAATTCTCAAGAGGAAGATAATGAAAGTAATGAGGAAGATTCAAAATCTTAATAAAATAAAAACCTGAACTTTAAAGTTCAGGTTTTTATTTTACCTATCTGGAGGGACTGCATAGTAGCTAATTAAAAAGTCTACTAATTTAAAAAATGGATCAGTCAAAGTCTTTGAAGCATACTCTGCCCCCTTTGGATTAACTTGATACAAGAATATTATATACTTAGGGTCATAAGCTGGAAAATAACCAAAGAAGCTGTGTAAATATCTATCCTTATAGTATCCACCATTTGGTATTGGTATCTGTGCTGTACCTGTCTTAGCGGCCACTGAGTAGTTCTTCATTTTCCTATCCCCATTAGCAAGAGCAGTATCGACAACATGCACTAACATACGACTAACCTGCTCACTAGTTTCTTTTTTTATTATCTGCTCACCTTGATCTGGTTCTATTTTTTTACTTAATCCGTTTTTATATTCTATACTGTCTACTATGTATGGATTAACTAATTTCCCTCCATTGCCAAGCGCTGCTAAGGCACGCACAGTTTGTATTGGTGTTATGGCTATACCCTGTCCATAACCAGCAGTAGCTGAGTCTACGAAGATATCACTTTGAAGATTTTTGGTTAACCCGGACACCTCATTAGGTAAGTCTATACCTGACTCAGTGCCTAGTCCGAACTTTGTAAAATATTCTTGAAAAAGTTTTGTTCCCATTTTTTCTACCAAAAATACTATACCAACATTTAATGACTTATCTAGTATTAATTGTATATTCACCCAGCCCCTGCCAGCCTTATCAAAGTTACTTACAGTGCGACCATTTAATTCACGACTAGCAGTATCGTTATAAAAAGTGTCAGGGTTAACCACCTCAGAATCTAATGCTGCAGCCATAGTGATTGGCTTTATGATACTGCCCATCTCATATACTCCACTTACCATGTCATTTTTATAATTTGAAGCATCTGTAACTTCACTAAACTTATTAGGGTTAAATGTTGGTAACTCCTCCATTGCTATTATGCGTCCATCTCTTGGGTCCATAATTATTCCACCCACTCTATCACTTTTCCATTTGATTTTAGTTTCTTTTAAAGTCTCATATAGATACTTTTGAGCTTCTACATCAATAGTTAATGTTATGTCACCTTCATAAAAAGGCTTATCTGAGGTTATCGCCCCCTTCATATCACCGAATATCTCTGCAAAGAAATTAGTATACAGTTTATCTCCATCACGACTAAGAACATCATTATAATATTTCTCTATGCCATAACGGCCAACTCTTTTATTGTTATCATCATAAGCTACGAACCCAAGCACCTTAGCTCCTACTTCTTCTAGTGGATACAATCTGTTTTTAATAATATATTCTTTATTATTTTTTACTTTTATCTCATCTTTTACACCAGACACCAAAACATTTTCTGAGTTCTGTTTTGTAAAAAATACTTTACCTCTATTAAAATTATCTTCTAGATTTTTTACATACTGAGAATTAGCTTCACCTACATATTGATCATGTTTTATTATCTGTATATTTACAAGCTGAGCTATACAAATAAAATAAAATAAAATAAAAATAAAAATTACAAACTTACTTTTACTACTTTGATTAATTATCTTTGACTTCATAATTTATAGAAAACATCGTTAATAAATCTTTTCTTACTATAAACTCAGAAGAACCTATTTTAACCAAATCAAAGTTAGAAGCATCAGCCAAGGTTAATCCATATTTAAAATTACTAATATCATTCTCTAATTTTACCAATTGCTCACTTTTGTTATCCAATTCTAAGCTATTTTTTTTGTAATTAATTAGTGCGAATACTGTAGATATGTTTGTATATATGTAAAAAATTATTGAAAAAGCTAATACAAAAAAAGAAGCTTTGATCAAGTTACTACTTAAGGGTTTTTTATTTATTAAAATTTTATTATTTTGATTTCTCATATATTCTAAGTTTAGCGCTCCTTGATCTTACATTTTCTAAAACTTCCTCCCTATTTGCAATTAATGGTTTTTTATTAATTTGCTTTAAACCTATATCTCTAGCAGTATGCTTTACTATTCTGTCTTCTGTGCTGTGAAAAGTTAAGAGTGCGAATCTTCCAGTATCAGATAAAACTCTTAAACTCGAATTGAGAAGCTTTATAACGGCACCAACCTCATCATTCACTGCCATTCGTAATGCCTGAAAAGTTCTAGTTGCTGGGTGAGATTTTAATTTGTGATAAGCGTAAGGTGTTGAGTTTTTAATAATTTCTATTAATTCAAAAGTGGTATTTATTTCTTTTGTTTTTCTAGCTTCTATTATTCCTTTTGCTATTCTTCTGCTGTATCTCTCATCTGAAAAATTATATAATATATTTGCGATACTTTCCTCTTCCCAAGTATTAACTATTTCTTTTGCTGTAGCATCATTCTCTGTTATGCTTTCTTCTGACTTAAAAGTCATAAGCAGTGGCTCATCACGAAGAAAAGAAAATCCTCGACCTGAAATATCTATCTCTTGGGAAGATATACCTAGGTCAGCAAATATTTTATCTACTTTTTCTATATTAAGTCCTGATATTATATTTTCTAAATTAGAAAAGTTATCATTAACATAGAAGACTTCTGCTTTAGATTCTTTGTCTTTTAATACTGCGTCTATTTCCACTTTTGCTTCTTTCAAAGCAAGAGAATCTAAATCTATACAAATTAATTTACCATTTGAGCCAAGTAGCTTTACCATTTCTTTTGCGTGACCAGCTCTATTCACAGTACAGTCCACTACTATGTCTGATTCTTTTATATCCAAACCATTTATGCATTCATCTAATAATATTGGTATGTGTTTTCCAGCTATATTCTTATCAGTCTTTCTGTCTTTTTTGTTTTTTTCTTCTACTGGTTTTTTCATAGTAAATATCTTAGACTATTTTAGACATGCGTGACGCTATGTCGTCTGCATTTTTGTTTATACCCTCCATAAGTTTTGAGAATTCTTTTTTGTCCCATATTTCACCTCTGTTATAATTACCAGCTAAAATTATTTCTGATTTTAGATCTGCGTATTTTATTAAGTGGTCTGGTAGCAATACTCTGCCATGACTGTCTATAGACAAGTCAAAAGCATTAGAAAGTATGAGACGAGAAAAGTTTCTACTATCTATATCCATAAACCCTTTTTCAGAAATAAATGTTGCAATTTTCCCCCATTCTAATTCTGAAAAAATAAATAATGATTTGTCTAAGCCACTAGTAATTATAACTTTATCACCAAAAATTGACCTCCATTTTGCTGGTATACTAAGTCTTTTCTTTGTATCTAAATTATGTTCGTATTGGCCTATTAACATGATTATTTAATAGTGAAGTAAAGTGAGAAATATTATCCCACTTTATCCCACCTAGTAGTATTATACACCCACTTTGATATAAAAAACTAAGCTTATCCACAAAAAAATAGTGTACAAATACAAAAACCAAAAAATAGCACTTTTGGTGCTATTTTTTGGTTTAAATTTTATTATTTTATAGTTTTAAGATAACTCTTTTTATTAATAATTAGCTGTAAAAAGTCAGCCTGGACAAACCAAGAATATTTCTATTCAAAATGATTTTCCATCTTGTTTAGCATTTTAGCTGCTGCATCTTTTCCTCCAAGTCCAAAAGAAAGTCCAAGGGCAAGAGAAGCAGAAGCTACTATACCAGTAAATAGTATTTCCATGAATCCTGAAGCAATTTTAAGTTGAGCGAGTGCAGCTAAGATACCTACTATAACAATAGCGTATCTTGATATAGCACCTGCGGCTCCACCACGAATCCCAGCTGCTTGAGCAGAAGATGATACCATCTTCGCAACAAAATCAGCAAGAAGAAATGAAGCAACTAATATCATAGCAGCAACTATTACGTTTGGAATGTAACCAAGTATAACCCATAAGAAGCCAGCGAAGGCATCAAGACCAACTTGTTGTGTTGCGGCCATAAGAAAAGCAACTACTATACCCCACTTTACTGTTCCTCCTAAGATTTTTGAAACAGAGAAATTAACACCATTTAACATCTGGTGAAAGCCAGCTGCCTTTAATGCATTGTCTATTTTTAAAACAGAGACTAAGTGAGATACTGCTCTACCTAAAATACCACCGAATAACCAACCAAGTATAGCTAGCAAAAGTGCTATGACTAAGTTAGGTAAAAAGTTAACTAAACCGATGATAACGTTCGTAAGTGATTCACCTAAAACGTTAGCAGAATTTTGTAATGTGTTCATATGATTTTAAAATATTTTAAAAATAAAAAACTTATTTTTATATATTAATTATACTATTCTAAATGATAAATAAAATATACTTATCCCCTAAAATCTAATTCTAATTTAATTAAAAACATATTTAGGAAATCTAAAAAACTTATAAATATAACAAATTAATACAAAACCCTTTCAAAATAAGACTTTTTGTGCTATAATATAAAAACTTTATGAAAATAAGTAACAAAATATATTTAACTATATTCTCAGTCGCGATATCTGCTTTTGTTACTTTTTATATTTCCAGCCCCACTTTTAAAAATGCTTTAGATAAAAACTACGCAGTAGCGAATAAAAATAATATAAATAAAATAAATATTTACAAAGATAGCAAATATGAAGAGAGTGTTGAATTAGAAAATAATAAAAAAAATCTCTTTGCAGAAAATATGCTAATTGCTGATCTGCAAAATATGAAAGTAGACCTGATTAATCGCGGTCAAGTAATAAAAAGTTTTAATATAGTATCAAAAGGTAGACCAACCAGTTACTATGAGACTCCTGCCGGAGACTATGTTATAAAATCGAAACAAGAAAACAAATACTCCAACTTAGGTCATGTGTATATGCCTTACTCTATGCAATTTTATGGCAACTTTTTTATACATGGCATACCATATTATCCCGATGGCACACGTGTCTCCACTTCTTACAGTGGTGGTTGCATTAGAATGAGTGACGAGGATGCAAAAGAGATATACGAGTTTTCAAAAGTGGGGACCAGACTTATGATATTAACGAATGAAAGTAAAAATGAAAATATAGACCTCGGAAAGGAAGTCACTGGGAACATGTTGAACGTTTTAGTGTCACTCGAAGTGTTGAATCAAGAGAAATATGTAACTTATAAAAAAGAGAAAACTCAAATTAAAACCTTGAATAAATACATTTTAGAAAATGATACAGAAGCAAAAGAAATCGTAATCAGTCAAATAGGAAAAGATAGCTTTGAAGATAGCAAATTAGAAAAAGCAAAAGCTTTAAGTCTAAATGATGCCACTTTTGAAAATGAGATAGACAGAGTGAATCTCTACAACTACATAGTTGCAAATAAAAGCTACATACTTAGCTTACTGAACTAGGATAATATAGCCATCTTATTCGCCAATACTTTTTTCTCATCTTTTAATGCGTCACGCACTAACCTATCGAACATCTTATATCTGTATTCGAACTCTTCCATATCTAATATTAATATATTTAACTTTTTACCTATCTCAGCCTGCAAGTCAAAAATCAACTTATCGGCCAGATTCTTCTTTATTCCTTCACCAACATACATAATGTCACATCTTGCTTTGTCATCACCCACAAATACTCCAGAGAGCATCATGTATTTCATTCTTCCTATTAATTTAAACTTTTCAAGCAGTACATCTTTGTTAGCATTTTTAAAGTCGAACATAAGGGATGACAATGTGTCTAAAAATCTAAAATTTTTATCCACAGTGTAGCTCATATATTCTTTTACCTTTAACTGTTTTCCAGTCTTACCCTCTTCTAACAAAGAATATTTTTCTTTTATCTTTTTTAATAAACCAGACTTTTCCAAAGCTAGTAATTCTTTTTTTACTATGTCTTCTTTTACTTTTGTTATATCCGATATTTCTTCTGGTAAGAAAAAGTCATTAGCATCTGCTAAAAATAATCTTATAATCTTCACCCTTTCTTCACTGCCAAATAATTTTCCTAGTTCTTGCATTTATACATTTTAACATATTCTAACTATGAAAAAAATCTACTCAAAAAGCCTAATTTGTGGTCTATATTAATCGCTCTTTTTTCATGTCTACCAGCTTCAAAATCTGTCTCTAAGAATAGACTAACAGCTTTTATACACTCCTTATAATCTAAGAATCTCGCCCCAAAACTAATACTATTTGCATCATTATGCTCTCTTCCTAATTTTACTATGTCTAACTCACCACCATAATAAGTAGTGCATCTAACCCCAACATATCTATTCATGACTATTGCTTCTCCTTCACCACTACCGCCAAACACAAAAGCGACACTCTTTTTATTTTGACTACTCAGATTTTTACTTGCATCTTCTGATAACTTAAAAGCTGCTTTATGTATGTAATCAGTATAATCATCACCTTCTACATACTCCTTGGCTCCACAATCTTCTATTTCAAAATCAGGATCTAAATTATTTAGGCATAATTTAACTTTTTCTTTTAATTCAAAACCAGCATGATCACTCGCTAAGTATATTTTAGTAATTTTATTTTGCATGCTAATAATTTTTTGCATTTTAAGATTAGAATTATATTAATTCTGCTACTTTTTCTGCGTGAGTTACTAGTGTGTGAGTGTAGCCCATTTCATTGTCATACCAGCCTAGGACTTTTACTAGGTTACCTCCAACTACACGTGTCATCTTAAGGTCGGCAATACTAGCAAAGTGACTACCTTGTATGTCACTACTTACTAACTCTTCATCACTCGCATTAAAAATATTTTCCCATCTTTTTTCAAGACTCGCTTTTCTAAGTATGTCATTCACCTCTTCTGTTGTTGTGTTTCTTTTTGATATAAAAGTAATATCTACTATGGACCCCGCAGGCACTGGGACACGCATCGCTATACCGTCGAACTTACCATCGATCTGAGTGAAAACTTTTCCAACTGCGATGGCAGCACCAGTTGATGATGGCACTATATTTTGCGCCCCTGCCCTACCTTCTCTGTAGTCTTTTTTATTTGGCCCATCTACTATGCTTTGACTGGCAGTGTATGCGTGCACAGTGTTGAGCATTGCTTTTTCGATGCCAATAGTCTCATCCATAATCGCAATTAATGGCGAGCTAGCATTCGTAGTGCACGATGCATTACTGGTTATGTTACAAGTTTTTAATTTGTCTTCATTCACACTCATTAGCACTGTCTCCCCATTGATACTAGTATCTTCACCTGACTTTGCTGGAGCTGAGATTATAACGCGTTTTGCCCCGCTCATGATGTGAACATTAGCCTTATCATAACTAGTAAAAAGTCCAGTAGACTCGATAACAATGTCTATGTCGTTTTCTTTCCATGGTAACAACGTAGCATCACGCTGGCTTATGAACTTTATTTTTTTATTTTCTGTTTTCTTATTGCTGCTTTTTAAAATCAAATACTTTTCTGTCTCACTAACCTCTTCTGCCGATATGTCATAGTCAATCATGTTACTTCTCTTGTATACAGTGTCATATTTTAAAAGGTATGCCATGTTTTTAATGTCCCCAAGATCGTTCACGCATACCACTTCTAATTTATCACTCTCAAGTGCTACTTTTAAAAATGCACGACCAATACGACCAAAGCCGTTAATCGCCACGCGAGCCTTTTTGCTTTTATTGTTCCCCATTATTACATCGCTATTTTTTATAGTATTTATTATTTGTTCCATAGATTTTATTTTAATATAATTTGTATATCTTATTTACATTATAGCAAAATCTTACGCCAAAACTTTGTGTTTATGCACAAAAACCTAACAGTTGCATATTAAAACAATTTAATGTATTATTATATTTCAAGCAACAGAAATAAGGAGATAGCAATGACTGTAGAAACAGTTAACTCAGAAGAAAAACCAAGATCAACTTACAGAACAATTGAATGCGTTTCTTGTAATGGTCATGGATATTGGAAATCAGAAAAAAGCACTATGACGTGTAGAGAATGTGGTGGGGAAGGAAAACTGATAGAATTTACAGGAAAACCTGATATAAAATATTTAACAAGTAAAACCTTGGTAGCCAGAGAGGCAAAATAAAATCCTTCAAAATACTTACTGGGCATACGGAATGCTCAGTATTTTTGTTTATGTAATGATGTTCTAACTATGTTATAATATCCACATAATTTTTAATTTTGCAAAAAAACTATCTAACATAAGCTACATACTCTTCGGAAACAGGAGAGAACTCTCCATCAACTTTCATGAATTTTGTTTTATGTGAGAACTCTCGCACACCTTCGCTTTTAGAGTTTTCTTCTGTTTGCCATATTATATAAAAACCTAGACCATTTTCTGATTTTTTAATATCTAAATTACGATACCCGGCAGTAGTGCTAAATATTATGTTATTATCTTTAGTAATTATAATCTTGTGAGGGCATCTATTAGCCGTATATGCGCAAAAATGGACCACAGTCTCTGGCTTCTCATCATTGTCTATATTTATCTCCTCAACGCGCATAATACCATTCTCTGGTATAAGAAAACGACTAGCAATATCTCCGTACTCTTCTACACTTTTTATAAAATGATCTTTTTTGTCATCCATAACATCGTCATCATTGTCTAATATGTATTTAAGTGAGCGCACCAGAGGCAAGGGTCTTATTTCAGATTCGTATTCGAAGCTTTCTAGCATTATAAAATTAGTAGTATTTTTTTCTCCAAGATAATCTTTTGTAAAAACATACATATTAATATCTAACTTATCTAACTTATTAATGTATAAATATGTCTTACTAAGTAAACACAAACTATATATTTTTTCAGAATAAGTGTTATTTTTATTTGCTTCAGCTAAGCAGTATTTCTCTCCTTCTGATTTCCAAGAGAGAATTATTTTATTAATATCTCGTGAAATTATTTTAGTCGGGTCTTTGTAAAAACTAAGTTTACCAATTGCAATCGGGTAAGAAGTAATTTTTGTAGATAAGCCATTAATATATTTTAAGTTCTGCTTAATAATATCTTTAATACATTTTATATAAAGCTCACCCTTAGAATTGTCCCCCTTACACTTTTCTTCGTACTGGATAGATCTTTCCAAATCTTCAGCATAAAAAGTTTCATACTCTTGAGTTATTTTATATATATCCTTTGTCTCACTTATAAAAGTATCCCTTTTATTTTTACTAATTTTCCATCCTTCTAAATTTTTATATATAAATAGTCCTATTACTAGAGTTAAGATAAATATTATTGTTATTATTATTTTTTGAGATTTTAGTATTTTTTTCATAGTTTAATTTATTATACTCTCATTTATTGAGTTTATGATTTCTGAACTTTTATTTTTAAACTTATTTTCAGGAAAAAGATTTAATATATTAGTATTGATATTATTTTTGGCCTCCTCTTTACTTAAGCCAGAAAGAATATCTAGTTGAAACTTTCTGGCAAATAAGTATTCTATTTCATAAGGGTAATTATGTTTTAATTCAGGATTATTTTTTATAATCTCAGCAATATTATCTATGCTTTGTGCAGACATATTTTTATAAAAGTTACTTAAATATAAAACTTCTTTTTCATCAGTCGGCACATAAGGAATAATCACATTATTAACCTCGTCTAATGTGAATAGTTTAGGAACTTCGATAGATTTTATTGAAAGATTTGACCTAATTGCACTGATATAAGGAGAGTCATTCATTACAAATAATATTTTACCTGAGCTTGTTTTATAAACTTTATTTTTAAAAAAAGTCTCAGAGAAATTACTTTCTGCACCTTTATAAATCATCATTGGATCTTCTTTGCTAATTTCTAATTTATTATTTTTTATGTAAAATATTCTCAATATTACCGGCTCTGTGCTAACAGTACTAGCATGTAGATAAAATAAATACTTGTCCCCATTGGATCTTATTTCTGCATTGCCTAAATAATGTCCCTCCTCAAATTCAAATCTTCTATTATTTACTAAATATTCAAAACCATCAACAGTAGCACCATCTTCAGGGTCTTCATTTGTATTATCTATACTAATCTCTATATTATTTATAGAGAGCGTATCTGTATCATACCTTATTAATATTTCTGGTTTAGTATAAAACTTATTTAAAAAGTATTCAAAGATTTGTTCTAAATTGCCACTATATGTATTATCTTCATTATGATATTCGTATGATTGTGACTGCTTACTTATAAAGTTATTTTCAGTCATTGCATTTCTGGTTGTGGCTTCTAAATTACTAAAATACTTTTCCATAGATATACCGAATATAAATATCATTGCCCAAAACATTAAGGATTTAGTCATGTCACTCATATTAAATATTGCTTTAGCTACTTCTTTTAGATTTTTCATATTTAAATATATTGCAGTTTTTTAATACAGTAATCTTGTCTTTTTTCTGCTACACTTTTACCACCTCCTTCGACATCTATGTAATATTCATGATTATAGTTAGAGACTTTTTCTAAACAAGAATTATATTTTTTCTTGTTTTGCGTTGGTATAATTATTACATAAATAATAAAAAATAGTACTACTATAAATAATAGACTTAATCTAAACCATTCTTGCTTTAAAAAAATTTTAATATTTTCTTTTTTCATTATTTTGTAATTAAATTTTAATAGTTTTAGTTACTTTCATCTACAAATTGGTTTTGAATTGTCATTTTTATACAAATTCCAGAAGCTAATAAAATTACTGATGCTTCTAACATAGAAGCAATCATATATTCATAAGCATATCCCATTTCGGTAAAATAACCTGGGATGAAGATGTACGAGTAAAGATAAAAAGCAACCCCAGATAAAGCTATAAGTATGTATATTGCTGATATGAATATCACAACCTGCTTTTTAAATTTGTTTACTAGTATGCTAGCTACATACAGACTAAACATTATCGCCACTAACTCCTTATTGATTAAATACATTGGTCCAAGAATGTAGTGCCCATCAAAACCACCATATTTTGACATATTTGCTACCATTTCAGGCTCGCGTGATGCATAACCGGAACCGATGAAGAATTTTGTTAATCCATAAGTCAAAAGTACGGCTGGAATTAAAACGATCCAATTAATAACAACTTTATATTTATTATAAAAATTCTTTATCATATTTATATTATTAAAAACAAAAATAGGCACCCTAATAAGGTGCTTGTGAACAACAACCAAAGTCGTTATTCTCCCCATTAGAATGCCTATACTGGGAACGATGACGCATTATTCTGTTTTACTCACAAGCATATTAATTATATCATAAAATCAAAAGTAAATACATATAAAAGATATAAAGATATTATGCTATAATGTCAAAATGATTTGGGATTATATACAAGATAAAATAATAAAGAAAATAGATGGAAATAGAAAAGAGTTGGTCGAAAATGCAACTAAAAATATTAGGGATATTTTAGACCTGTCCATAAAACTAAATACACATGAAAACAAATATGAAGATGGTAATAAAAATATAGAGAGCATTTTAGTTATATATGACACACAATACGGACTAAGTAATATTTTAAATAGTGGCTACAAAAAAGTATTGCCTGAGATGTATGGCGATAATTTTAAAGAAAAAGTTAAATTTTTAGATTTTGATAAAAGTAATAAAGAAGAGATTTTGAGTGAGATTAATAATTTAAAAGAAAAGGACTTAGTAGTGATGATACAAACTACAAACTTTAGACTTGATGATTTTCGTATACGCCTGCACCTCTTTTCTAAAAAGTTAAAAGTGATAGAACATATGCACCTGAACAGGAATAAAAAAGAAGTATGGGATGTGTATGTAAACAGCTTAGAGTATGATGAAAAATATTTA
>JAYSVC010000023.1:0-6282 GCA_043718735.1 bacterium
ATTATTTAAATTAGCTTCATTAGCTGAGAGGTTGGTGGTGCTGGCGTTGAGTGTTGTGATTTTAGTATTTATTAAATTAGTAACAGTTGCGTTAGAAGAAAGTAAGCTGTTAGTATTTGTTATTGTAGCTACAAGATTATTTATTATTGCAGTTCCTGTAGCTGTTAAGTTAGTGCCTGTAGCATTTGCGAATCTAAGATTATTAGAGTAGGTATTAGAAGCGAAGAAGTTAGTGGTGAACACATCACTAAATATACTTGTAACTGCTTTTAAAATATTTGAAAATAAATTACTTGAGGTGGCGTTAGTGTTAACTAATGAAGAAACAAAAAGGTTGGTGGTCGTGGAGTTGGTTGACACAAAGTTAGTGGCAGTAGCATAAGAGAAATCAGTAGAAGTGCTAGACCCTCCCCCACCACCTAAATTAGAAACAATGGTTGTTGAACCATTTGTTAAAGTGAATATTGTAGAAGTTGAGGTAGTGGCTATACTAGCAATACCAACCCCATCAGCACCCGCTGCTCCTACAGTGCCACCACCAACAGTTGTAACTGGAACATATTGAACCACTGCTCCGCCACTATTTACACCAGAAGATGGTTGAGAAGGTGTGTTGTTTTGTGTATTAGTATTACCAGAAGTTATGTTGTTGGTTACTGTTCTATCTATAGTTATGTATTGTGGTTGTAACTCCCTGATTATTGTTGTGGTAGCGTAGTGATTGATTATTCTCTCAGCTATCTTTACGTACTTTGTATTTAAATTAGAAATATCAGCCTTAATACCTTCTACCACTTTTGTATTATCAGCGGGAATGTATATGTCCCCTTTTTCGTCACTAATTGTATAACATTTATTATTATCCATCCAGACCAAAGGAAACTTTGTAATAGCACAATACATTTTGAAAGAAATAGTGTTCGCTAAGCCAAGATTAGGATTATACACTTTTGAAAAGCTTACGTAATTTACAGCAAGTGAAGTATTTAGGAACATAAACAAAACAAAAAAGCTAACTATTGTTTTATTCCCTGTCTTATTTAGTATTTTTTTGATAAAGTTACTCATGTTTTTTATTAAAAATATTAACCAACAAAAAGCTCCCTGTCGTATATAGCCATACCATTGATGAAAATTAAAGCTACTAGAAAAATCAGAAACAACAAAAAAGCTAACGTATAGAAATGATGAGCAAGGAAGATCTCTAGAGTGGATTTTTCTTCTAATTTTTCCTCTGGAGCTTCCTCTTTTTTTATATTATTATCAACAACAAAAGACTCTGTACTCATAATAATATTATAGCTTATACTGTAAAGGTTTTTAACATTCTTATCCCCATATATTGTATTATAAGAGGTTTTTTGTTGTTGAATTAAAATTATTTATATAATAATTATTGGGATTTTTATTTTTTTTATAAAAATAAAAATCCATAAATCTTTGGACAATCTCTTGGTGAAGAATATTCTAGTATAAGGAGAGCCGGAGAAAATGACAAATAAATAACTTGGCATAACTTTGTATTAATATAATTTACGTATAAATTATAACTTCCTTTACTGTTAGAATATGAGTAAACTCGATTATCTAAAGATTTATAGATTTTTAATGTGCTTATTTTAACAAAATTAATTTAATTAAAAACTAATCTGTGATACAATTAAATTAAACAAGGTTTTATTTAGTTTATGTGTATTTAATCTGTAACTCTATAATCTTATCATATAAAAATTATTATGTCAACTACAAAAATGAATAAAATAGAGAAGAAAGCAGAAAATGAAACTTCTGATGAAAAAATGTATCTCGACAAAGCGTTACGTCCAGGACATTTTGATGACTATATTGGACAAGAAACCATTAAAAATAACCTTTTTATACTACTCGAGTCTGCAAAAAACAGAAACTCTCCGCCAGAACATATTCTTTTTCATGGCCCACCAGGACTCGGCAAAACTACCCTCGCCCACATAATTGCACGTACTCTTAACACAAATATCAAGATTACAAGCGGACCAACACTCACAAAAACTGGAGATTTAGCCGCTATTTTAACTAATTTACAACCTAATGATGTTCTTTTTATAGATGAAATCCATAGACTAAATAAAACCATAGAAGAGGTATTATATCCAGCCATGGAGTCAGGGGTGCTCGATATTATAATTGGAAAAGGGCCCGCAGCCAGAAGTATACAACTAGACCTCCCTCCTTTTACTCTCGTGGCTGCAACAACTAGAACCTCATTAATTTCTGCTCCATTACGTTCACGCTTTTCTGGTGGGGCATATAGATTAGAAAGTTATACTGATGATGAGCTGGCGCGTATTGTTATCAGAAGTGCTAAAGTATTAAAAATAGAAATAGACATGACTTCAGGATTAGAAATAGCAAAGAGAAGTCGAGGCACCCCGCGTATTGCGAACTTTTATCTAAAACGCGTTCGTGATTTTGCAGATTTTCATAAATCAGAAATAAATAAAAATCTGGTAGATAAGTGTTTATTACTTCTTGAAATAGATGAGCTTGGACTCGGAAAAACAGAAATCGATTATCTTAAAACTATAAATGAAAAATTTTTAGGTGGACCAGTGGGTATAGCCACTCTCTCTGCGGCACTAAGTGAAGATGTTGGCACATTAGAAGATGTAATAGAACCTTATTTACTCAAATTAGGCTTTATAGATAAGGGTATAAAAGGAAGAACTATTACAGATAGTGGTAAAAAACATGTTGAAAAATAATATAATAAGTAAAACTATTTTAGGTATAGACCCTGGTTATGATCGTGTTGGCGTCTCAGTTGTTAATAAAGAAGGAATAAAAGAAAGTGTTATCTTTTCTGTTTGTATAGAAACAAATAAAAAAGATACACACAGTAAAAGAATAAAACAAATTGCTGATGATTTAGAAAAAATAATAAAAAAATATAAATTAAAAACTGCTTGTATAGAAACTTTATTTATTTTTAAAAATCAAAAGACTGTAATGCGTGTAGCTGAAGCGCGTGGTGTAATAAATTATATATGTGAAAAAAATGGAGTAAGTATTTTAGAATTAACTCCTATGCAAATAAAAAATAGTATAGCTGGTGATGGTCACGCTGATAAAAAACAAGTAAAATACATGTTAGAAAAGATATTAAAGACTGATTTTACAAGCGAAAAACTAGATGATGAGGTAGATGCTATAGCTTGTGGATTAGCAGGGCTTGCATTTTTGAAAAATATCTGATAAATTATGTGTTATATAAATTAAAAAATATGGAAGCTGAAGAAGAAGAAAAACCACTAGATGAAAACATAAACTTAGATGCACTAGACGCAGCACTGGGTGATGATGATGTAGTAGAAATAGAAGAAGAAACTATTGTTTATTCTTTTACTAGTGAAGATGAAGAAGATTTAGATATTGCTTTTACTGATAATGATTCAAGAGATTGGTATTAGAATAATACATAATTAATTTAAAAAACATAATATAGCTAATTTTCTAGACGTGAGTCAGGTCTTTAAAAAATTAACTATATTATGTTTTTTTATTTTAATATTAACTATCTATTTAATGGCATAAGTAAATATTTAAAAGATAAATCAGAATCTGAGCTTATAAATAAAGGTTTATTTTGTAATGTATACTTTAATAAAACACTGTCACCATGAAGTTTTTGTGTTCCTTCTAAAAAATAATTACTGTTATAATTAACACTAAAATCATCAGCTTCGCCTTTTGTAATATTATAATCAATATAATTTTTAACATTACCTATACTTTTTTCTTTTGCTTTTAGTGAGATTTTGTTTTTATCTTTTAATATATCTAATTCACAAAAACTGTATTCAGAATTCATTATATTACTTATTTGTAATGATTTTATTAAAGTATTTTTATTAACATTTAATTCAAAAACAAATTCTTTTGGAAATAATTGTCTATAATCAGGAAAATTACCATTAACTACTCGAGTAGCTATAGATATTTTTTTGTCTTTTATAATTAAACCATCTTGATATGATTCTATTTCTATATCATCTTCCATTTCTTCTATGATGGGTAATATGTTTATTAGGTTTTTGTAAGGTAATATAATATTAATATCTTTATCTAATTCTTTTAAATTATTTATATATATACTTTTTTCAGCTAATCTATAAGAATCAGTTGCAACAGCAACTAGGTTATCATTATTTTTATAGAGATAAACACTTGATATTTCAGGTTTTATATCACTTTTTGAAGCACAGAATATTACTGATTTTATTAAAGTTGTAAATTGTTCTTTTTTTAATCTTAAAAGACTCTCTGTTTCTTTTGGTAATCCTGGTAATTCGTCTTTTCCAAATATTTCAAATTGATATTCATTTTCATTATCATCACTTATATTTAAAACATTTCCATTTAACTCAATATTGAGATTTAAACCACTATTACTTACATTATTAAGTATCTTTACTAAAGTCTCCGGTCTAAGCAGTATTTGACCATTTATTTCACCTTTAACGCTAATACTACGTTCAACCACAACTTCCAAATTAGTAGATCTTATTATAAGGGTGTTGTTTTCTAATTTTAGGAATATACTCTCAAATAATGGGTTTATATTATTTTTAGTAACTATCTTAGCTACTCCGTTTATTGCTTTTGAAAAATCATTACTTAAGGTTTTTAATTTCATATACTGTTCTAGTTACTATTCTAGCATGTTTATTATTATATATATAGATATTATTATTATATATACTATGTTAATTAAGTGTATAACTTTTTAACTTTTAATCATCTATATTTTAAAAGCTTATTTATTAATTTCTTTTACAAAATTATTTTTTATTTTATTATAAACAAATAAAACTTGTGAGTAATTTTTATATTAAATATACTTTTAATATAAAATATGTAAAAGTTGTTAAGTTTTAAAAACTTATACACAAGATTTTCTTAAAGTTATTAGTAACTTATACACAACTTAAATATAACTTATTAACATAATTAAAAAATTAAATTAAGAAATCATAGCTTTTAAGTCCTCCACTTCTTTTATTAATTGAGGATCTTCTTTTAATTCTCTTTTTATCTTTTCATAACTATGTATTACTGTGGTGTGGTCGCGACCACCAAGCTTATCACCGATAGATGGATAAGAAATATTAAATTCTTCACGTAAAAGATACATTATTATTTGTCTTGGTTTTATTATATCTTTTCTTCTTGTCTTGTTATATATAAAACTATCATTTATACCATAATAATCAGCAACTATTTTTACTATATCAGGAATAGATACTGATCTTTTGTTCCTGAGATTATTTTTAAGATAAAGTTTTACATCATTTATATTTAAAACAGTTTTCTTTACTTCGGTTTGAGTTATTATATTTGTAAGTATTCCTTCTAATTCTCTTATACTTCCATTCATCACTTCAGCTATGTATTGTAAGACATCATCTTGTATCTTATCTCTATAATCTTTTGTTTTATGGCGTAATATAGCGAGACGTGATTCAAGAGGTGGTGTTTCTACATCAACTACCATACCCTGATTAAAACGTGTTCTCATACGCTCATCAAGACCAATAATTAAGTTAGGGTGTATATCAGAAGAAAAAATAATTTGTTTATTGGTCTCGTACATAAGGTTGAATATATGGAAAAGCTCATCTTGGGTCTTATCTTTATTTGTAATAAACTGTATATCATCCATAATAAATACATCAAATTTTCTATACTTATCTTTGAATTTATTTATACTATTACTATTCGTAGCGGAGACATAATCCATATAAAACCTTTCAAAACTGGTATAAAATACCTTTTTTTCACTATATTTTTTCTTTACAGCATTACCTACACTTTGTATTAAGTGGGTTTTACCTAATCCAGTATTACCGTAAATAAAGAAAGGGTTGTAAGATAGACCAGGATTATTAACAATAGCACTAGCTGCGGCGTGAGCCACATCATTAAAACTACCAACTATATAATTCTCAAAAATATATTTAGGGTTAAGATTATCTTCTCTATTTATATATAGGTTTTCAAGTGGTAATGGAGTGCTACTGTTTACAACGTTAATAACATTATTTTTTTTATTAATAACATCTTGTTTTATTATAGAAAAAGATACAGATCTTATTTTTTCATGTATACTCCTAAGTATACGAAGTATATCTTTTTGATATTTTGACTCTATCCACTCTTTTATAAATTGATTAGGAACACCAATACTAACATTACCTTCTTTATAATCAAGCATTCGTGTGTTTTTGAACCAAGTATTATAGT